>NZ_MWQK01000001.1:600000-787043 GCF_002210425.1 Fibrobacter sp. UWB2
AACTTGCCCATATGGGGAATTTTCATCGAGTTCGGGCGGCGGGAGCATTTCAATCTGGAGCTTTTTATCTTCGGAATCGTCTGCTGAAAAATACTGCGAAAAACGCAGGTCAATCACCGACTTGCACCATTCAATTTCATTTGTCAAATCAAGACTCATCAGAACTCCAATCACACATTACAATCTGTCATGCCCGCCTCCGAGCGGGCACCACCCTTTTCACAATGGTTAAGGAGATTCCCGGTCAAGCCGGGAATGACATTTTTATTACCGCCACTTAACATTTAAAACCTTTTTCATCCACGAGTGCTTTATCATGGAATAGCCCCACGGGAGCTTATCGAGCAAGATGTCGAATGTTTTCGTTTCGACTGTCAGCATATCCGAGGCCCCCGCCGTTTCAAGAGTTCCGTTTCGCACAAAGTACGTACCGCGCAACCCATCGGGAGACATATGGCCCACGGCTTTCCAGTTTGCAATCACCGCATTGAGGAGCGAATCGATAAGCTCCTTTTCGCTATCCGAGACTTTCGGGAGCTCATCAGCATAGAGCACGGGCGACACGGGCATATTGCAAATGAGGTTCATCAAGGCCGCATCTTTAGGCGGTTCCGCATAGTTGCCATAAGCGGCGTACTTGAGCACCGCAAGGGCCTTGCGCTGAGATTCTTCGTTTGCAAAAACGCCTTTTTCGATGCACCCCGTGCGTTCGAAAAGCGCGGGCAAATACGGAGCAAGCAGCACCAGGCCAGAATCCATAATCTCGTAAGCTGTTTTTGCCAAGTCCTGTTCGGAATTGCGCGAATTTTTATCGGGAGTGCGCACAGTTTTTGCGTTTTTCATCTGCAAAATACGCTGGTAAACCACATACGCAATCTGCTGTATATCCATTTGCGGGTTTTCGGCCTGCATTTTCTTGATTACAGATTCCGAGAACGCCAGCGGATTGAACTTTTGGCCCTGATGTTCCGCTTCCCAGCTTTCGGCAAGCGCATCAAAGCGGTGTTCGAGAACGCTCGATTTATCAATCGGCATATGCTGGCGATAAACATCAGCAAGCATCGTCGTCACGGGCTTGCTCTGCGCCTTGAATACGGCCGAGCCGAGTTTCGATTTCAGCGCATCACGCAACGCATCTGCAATTTGGCGGAATACGTCACCTTGGGCATCGACGTTCAAATCAATCGTCAAAGAATCAAGCGTTACATCACCGTCCACATTCACTTCGGCAAGAGACTTGTCAAGCGTTTCAATCAACGCTCCATGCGCAAAGCTGTACAGTTCACGCTCTGTAGCAACCGGCAAAGAGGAATCTTCGACGGAAATGTTCAAGTTCAAATTTTCAACGATGTTCAGCGATTCACTCATAGCCAAACCTTCTTTGAAATGAACTGTTTATGAGCCAGGAGCCAATCCACCATGCGCGGCGACATCGTAAGTTTCATCGGACCATCGAATTTCCAGTCCTTATAGAGTTCTGCAAAGGCGTGACTTTCGCGCTTGGGCACCCAGTAAATCAGAGGGAGCAAATGGGCAGGGATTTCATTGCAAATAAATTGTTCAACATCGTCAAGCGTTTCGCGAGTTAAATCATCATCTGCAAACATCACGATATGAACGCGCCCGACCTTTTCGTCTACGAGCAATCCATCGACATTGAAAATCTCAATTTTATCTAAGCGGTCACGGAGAATTCCGAGCATCAGCTCCACGCGTCGACGCCATGCGTAGCCAACGCGGTGCAACAAGAGTTCCGGGAGATTCCGCAAGAACGCGACCTTGCAACTCACGAGGCGCGGTAACGCAAGAAAACTAAACTTCGGGAAATGTACGCCGTACATGGCTAGCATCTGGTCGAGCGCACGATTGTAACGTTCCAAATTTTCAATAACCTTCGCCGAGCGTTCCCCGCGAATCGAGAAAAGTTCCGGGAAATGGTCCAAAACATCCAAGAACTTTTTAAATACAAACTCAATCGGGGCAAGATAATTCTTTAGCGGTTCCGCCCCCTCCCCTTCCCTATAAATCGTCGGGAAAAGTTCGATTATCGGCGCAAAATCGGTCACATCGTGATGCGTTCCGGTCGGCAGAATTTCACCAAGTTCATCATCTTCGTCGTCAACTGAGCGAACGTTTGCACGGACACCATAGTCCACAAATTCAGGCTCTCCGCCCATCCACTTGATACGCAAATCCGAGACGTAATCGCCCATGCAGCGCCACTTGCGCCAGAGCCTCCAAAAGCGCTCAAAGATTTCACCGCTCACCCAGTCATTGGCGCTCCCCGCCATATAGATTTCAACTCGATAGCACCCGTTTTCGTCCGTTGCAAAACGAATTTTTTGCGGATAACAGCGCAATTTGGTGATACGCCTTTCGCAATAAATACGCGACTTGAAGAATGATGCATATTCATCCAGAGTGACCGGAAATTCCTGCATCACAAGCGTAGGCGCATAAAGAGCCTGCGATTCATAATCGATATTCCCGTCAAACGAAGCGAGATAATCTTCGACATCGAAACCCGTCTTGTAGCCAAGTTCCGTAAGCGCAAAGACCATCTGTTCCAAAATTGTAACGCCCGGATCGTGGACGTTATAGTCGGTCCAGATTTTTCCGCTCAATTTCTGTGCAAGCCCTATGGCCTCTTGCCGCAGGGTCGCATAATCGAACGTTCGAACCTCTTGACGAGATATCGTTATGGAGTTGAATTCACTCATTTAGTAATCGATCCAATCATTTGCGTATCGTACCAGAGCTTGGTAATGCGGTAACGCACCTTGATTTTCCCTTCGTCATCGTACTTGTGGTGCACACGCATCTGGAGCGTGAAATCAAACTTGTTCGTAGCAGTTTTCCAGCGGAAATCGATTTTGGAGCCTCGCCCACCACTATACGACTGCGTCAAATTGATAGACGGATTTTTATTGAACGTATTGACAGCAATCGCATGCGCAAGCGCAAACTTGCCATCGCCTTCATTGCCGCCCACACCCGCAACAACTTCAAAGCACTGGCAACCAGTCAAGACTTCGGTCACATCGTGCCATTCGCCATCGGCAACGACTTCGAGATTTTCATTTTCATAACCGAGACGGCCCTTCGATGCAATCGCACCATCAACGTCAAGTTCACATTGCGGCGCGACACAGCCAACGCCCATGCGAACTTCAGAACCGCCATCAGGATTTTCGGCCGAGCGTTTACCCAAGAGAGTCACGGCCGTCTCATTTTCTTTCATTTCGGGCGTCTTGATATTTAAACTCGTCTCGCCTTGTTCACTGTTCTTGCGGACACTTGCAAACCACTCCGGCTTGCGTTCTGCCAAATTCGCAAAAAAGCTCGCCAAGCGGCTGTTATCTCTTCTCTGCTTAATTTCAAGGCCGTTTTCTTCAGAGACTCTAAAGCCATCGTCCACAGCGTTCACCATGGAATCGATTAGACTCATAAAGTCTTCTTCTGTCGGCATGCGCCCGGCCGTAAAGCGATATTTCAACTCGTTTCGGTTAAGCCCGATGTATTCCATTACTTTCTCCTTATGATAAATGTTTGACCGATTTCAAGGCCACCATATCCGTTGTTGACACGGCGTGAACCCAAATTATTCGCAGAATCAATATCGTTAATGAAGTGCTTGCGCATTGGAACCGCAATACTCCATGGGAATGAGCCATGCAACAAGCGCTCTTCAGACTGCTCAAATAAATTCACCAAGAATCTTTGTTCGTCCGTAGAAGCAATTTTCATGATGGTGAAATCATCCATCACCTGATCCACGTAATCAAGGCTTTCGATATAGGACTTGAGTTCCATTTTATCGAGTTTCCAGCCAAAATGCTTGGTAATTCCGCCCACCTGCGGGAACCACGGCGATAAATAGCGATTAATTTTTTCGTTCAAGTCCAAAAGAATTTCGCCTTCGTTTTCGCGATGCTTAAGCTTGACATTGCAACGGACTTGCAACTTATCGAAAAACGGATTGACCACCCGCACATTCGCAATTCGTGAAACTTTACTTTTCAAATAATCTCGGATTTTCAAAAGCACCGAGCCGTTCACGCACGGGTCCCACTGGAATGTTCCATCGCAGAACATCGGCGAAACCGGCACGACAAGCAAGTGGCCCGGGCAAGCGCAATCATAACGGCCCGTAGATTCATCAATGCGCACATGCGGGAAGCACTTGACTTTAAGCACTTCAGGGAAATGTTCAAGAATTAATCGCTCGTAATCTTCCGTGCAAACGCCACGATTCCTGTGGTACAGATACTCTGCCACGCGCATACGCATCTTGTTATCGGTTTCGCGCACCTTGCCGCCAAACGATTCTTCGAACTGGTAAACGCTCGAAATACCGGCAACGCTCTTCGTGAGTTCCTTAATGCTTTTCGGTTTGCAATGATCCTGAATAAGGCCATCTTCAAAACCACAAACGCGCTTGACTTCGAGCGATTGCGTAAAGGCCGTCAAAAATCTTGAACATTCACGCCAGAAATCCCCCTTCGGGCTTATGCGAATCCAATAATAGCCACTCGGCATCAATTCACTTTCGCTCGAAATATCACTCGGCAAATCAAGCGTTACAAGGCCTGACGATGTAAAATGCGATGTCGTATCGGCAAGTCGATTTTCATCAGGCAAATTTTTCCAGCCAAGCGGCCCCATGTAAGACCAACTGCACTTTCCTTTTTCAAGGCTACGCGCTGCAGAGTCGCGATTGAGTACAAAATAGAGGTTTACTTTTTTCGGCTTACCCGCAAATTGGAGCCCTAAGAAAAGCTCACCATTACGCACAAAATACGGTTCTTTTTCGCTAAAGCCAAACGGGTGCACAAACACAATGTTTTCTGACTTATGCGAATCATTCGTCGAAAGCGTCACTTCGGCAAACGACGTGTAATTGACGTACAAGTCTTCAATGCTCGGCGTGTACGGCTGATTCGGCATTTCTTCGGCGGTCTTTTTCTTGAGAACCTGCGTCAAGAACGAATTGCAGACCGCACGCGACATTTCCTGGTGCATAAACGCCTTGGAGGGCGCGATGAGTTTTATTTTGAAGAACCCATCCTTCATCATCGGTGAATACATGAAGTTCTCGTCATCAGGAATCAATTCGCTTATACGCGAACAGACAATATTGCTGAACGACATTTTAAATTCATCGTCCATTGCATTAAACAGCGGGCTTGTCACGCGATTTTCATCGGACGGGAGCCAAGTTCCGCCATACAGGCCGCTCAACGAGACTGTAAAATCAGACGTTTTAGGAGGATTGTCGTATTGCGAATACCATTCCGAAAAATCCTTACAGTTCGGGAGGCCGCACCATTTGCCATGAACATCAAAAGAGTCCAGTTTTTTGCCGCAAATTTCCTTACAGCCCACAATGAACGAACTTCCGACACTCGGGACGGCGCCAAAAGGCTGCACCGGGAGCATTGTCGATGCTGGGCCATATTCATTCGAGACCGCAATATCGCGACACTTCGAGACATCGACCGCAATGCGCACGCTCTGTAAATGCATCCTCATCAAAGCAAACCAGAGCGCACGCGACTTGCGGGGAGAGACTAAAAGCCGAAGCATCGGATTTTTCGAACGATAGCGTTCACCGTGAATTTCAGGATTGTAATTGACAATCGCTGGGTCCGTATCCTTCAGCGTAAATTCTAAAGAAAGTTCATTCTCAGGGCATTCCGAATTCAGAATGCTACAACCGATTTTGTAATCATCAACATCAAGCCAGCCATTTTCCGTAGTGAGCGAAAGCTTGAACGCATTCAAGAACGCCGCCGAAAATTCGCTCGCCGAACCATGGTTGATATCAGCCACCGTGCGGCGCAAAGAATCACGTGTAAAAACAAAATTCAGTTTGACGTTTCGCACGCCACTCGACATGTAAAAAATGCGATTCGAAACGCAAAGTCCCACCTGCGAGAAAGCCGTCCCTTCGGGCACTTCATTTGAACGAGTCAGTCCAAATAAAGGATACGGTTGCATTTTCTGTTCACTAACGTCCTTGGGCGTGTAAACAGGAATTTCAGCCTGCGCAATCGGGTAACCCTTCACGCACGAAACCGTCAATATTTTGGCAACCTTTACATTGTTAATCGGCGAATCACAAACAGATTCAAACTCGATATTTTCACCCTTGCTATTTTCGCCAGCGCTAAAGCGGGTCCCCTTCGGGAGCATATACGAGACATCGTCATTATCGACATCTACGGTGACAAATGCGCGGTCGCCTTCGGCTTCGCGATTTTGTTGCTTGAGAATTTTGCGATAATAAAAATCAATGCGCCTGTCAGGGAATGTGTTGAGCGATTGTTGCACGTGCCCCATGAGTTTTGCGCAAACCGCATACAGAGCGGCAGCCGGGTCCGTTTTTCCGTCGGCTTCGCCCTCCATCATCGCCACAACTTTCGATAAATTTATATCATCGAAGAAATGCGGATTGCCATGTTCTTTGGCATACTCTTTCATCAAATACAAAATGGATTCTGTAGACGTAGAATCTACAGCAAAAAAGCCCGTCGCAAGCTCCGGGAACTCGCGAGCGCGCTGGCTCAATCCATCTTGTATTTGAAACCTATCCGCCATAAAACCAGTCAATCATCTATACGCTAGCATCCGTCGCTTCGTTCAAGTAGAACGGGAAAACAATGTTCCTACGGCTATTCGTCGAGCGTACAACATAAACGACGTTGATTCTCAGGACGCCCACTTTTTCGGTCTGTTCAACGACAATCGCCTCAACATCTACACGTGGCTCATTCAGCAAAATAGACTTGCGAATTTCGGCCTTGATAAGTGTTTCCGTCCTTAACGAAAACGATTCAAAGCAATAGTCCCTCAAGCGCGTTCCAAATTCCGGTTGCATCGTACGCTCGCCAGGGTACGTATTCAAGAGAATGCGCAAGCTTTCTTCGATGTCATCTTCGTGTTCCGACATTTTAGCATGTCCAGATTTCGAAAACGAGACCGGGAAAGACCACCCGCGACCTAAAAAAGAAGTATCCAGCAAATTATCCCCCTATCATCACTGTTGGACATCCCAAAACAATCGAGCCGCCATGAGCTGTAGAATCGCCCATGCGCGCCGCCGGTTTTCCGCAAATCATGACCGTCGCAGAGCCTTTGATTATGGAATCTGGCGGTCCGACGCATACGCAAGAATCCCCCATCACAGCAGCAGGCAGCCCGCCAATCAAAACCGTCGGCGCGCCCGGCCCCACAACGGGGCCGCCCACATGTGGGATGGGCGATGGCCATGCAGGAGTCTGCATGGGGCATGTATGCATATCAGTAAGTCTTGCGGCACACGGCATAAAAACTCCTAGTTGATCATCACCATAGCGCCCTTAATGACCGTCTGCCCAGAAGCAGAAACTTCGGCCTTCGCGCTACCTTTACCGGTGAATCCCACCTTACCATTAAATTCCACATTCAGCCCTTCGCCCTTGAGGTCTCCCTTTGAGGTCAAGGCAATTCCACCCACAGACGAGACATTAAACTTGCCCTTGGTATCGAAAGTAATGTCCTTTTTCGATTCCACCTTGATACCGCTATCGGACATTTCGAGCTTGTTGCCCGACGAGTCTTCGACCGTAATCTTTTTGCCATCATCATCCAAGACAAACTTGCGCTTGCCCGGAGTCATTACCGTGATGGACTTCTTTTCTTCATTGAATTCGACGCTCAGTTTTTCGCGCGTCAGAATCTGCTTGATGTTATTCTTTTGTTCAAGCGCCTGCGGGGTTGCGTGCTTGCCGCTATAAAGGCTTCCGAGAATCACGGGGCTCGACGGGTCTCCGCCAAAGAATCCGAGAATCACCTCGTCGCCCACTTCCGGGAAAAACATACAACCAAATTTATTCGAAGCGTAAACGCCACCGAGACGCGCCCAGACATCTTCTTTTTCGTTCTGCATCAGCGGAATTTTCACCTTAACGCGATTCAGCTTTTCCGGGTCTTCGTGAATTTGCATCACGACACCCGTCATGAGCCCGTGTACACCGCAGTTGATTCCCGACGCAATCGGCGAAGAGACTTCAAACTTTTCCGAGAACCATTCCTTGGACATGCCAAACGTGAATTCCGTTGTCCACAGCCCATCGCTAATATGATGGTGGATTCCAGAAACAAGCGCCCCGCCCTTAAATCGGTCGCCAACATTCTTTAGGCCCACAAGTCCGCCGAGTTTCGCCTTTGTTGTGCCAAGGCAAACGACAGAACCGCAAATTCTCGAAAGTTCATTTTTCAACTGTTCCGCTTCGGCCCAAGATGTAAGCATTCCCTTAGAAACTTGAGAATTGCTCTGCAACGTGTTCGAAGAAACTTTCAAAACGCCCTGAAGCTTACTATTGCCAAGATTCGTTTGGCCGCCAAGCGATTTCATTCCAGATTTTCCTGAAATCACCTGCTGCTTTGTGATGTCCCAAGATTTGGCTTCGACATTCTTGACTTGGAAAAGCGCATTTGCCTCAGCCTTGAATTCGATAATGTCCGTGCCCCAAGTGAGCTCCACCTCGGCACTGCCTTTAGCAGCAATTTTTTCGATAGACATTCCCTTGTCATCGGCAATGAGCCAGCAGCCATTCGCCTCGGCACGAGTCATGATAAAGTCCCAATCGGTGCAATAATACTGCAAAATTTCCTTATGCGCTTCGCCGCCCATGCTAGACTTTATCGAGACTCCGTAATCGCCCGCCAACTTCTTGACGATGGCATCATCCGTCTTTTCCAGATAATTCGCATTCTTGCGAGCACAAGTCATCGCAATTGCCTTGTCGCGGCACTCGATTTTAACGCAACTACGCCCACGCTTAGAAATCGAAACGCCATGGCGAACCACCACGCCCTTGAAAATCGGTGAAGAATTTGCGGCATAACCCGCCTTGATTGTCACTTCAGAACCGGGCTCCAATTCCGAGCCATCACTCAGCGGGAACTTGCCTTTGTTCATTTCGCCATCTTCAATCACGACCACCGCTTTCGGGATCGTGTTGATGCCGTAATAAACGTCGACAGAAACAATCGGGAGAACAGACGAGAGCGCTTTTCCGTTCCCCTGAATAACGCATTCTAACGGGCCTTCATCTTTGAATATGGGCGACTTATCTGACATTCAAGCCTCAATCGACAAGTGGCGGGAACACAAGACGCGTCCCCGGCTTTAAGCGACAAAAACTGGAGAGACCGTTAATTCGGGCCACCTGCATGTAATACGACGGATCGTTATAAACTTTGTTGCAAAGGTTCGGGAGTGTATCGCCGGATTTGACTTCGATAATGTGCGTGAGGTCCGGAGAGTGCTTATTTGCCTTTGCCTCAATTTCTTTGAGTGTCAAGAACTCGGAAAACTCAAGTTCAATTTCAGCTCGGAGTGGTGCACCATGAACATCGAATAAAGTATATTTCGAGTTCATCTTATTCAGGCGTACATCGCCCACATAAGAACCCCAACTTAACGTTACAATTGGAGGTTCATGCTTATTACCATCAAATGTGTAAACAACCTTTCTTAGCTGTTCCACCATATTCTCTATGGTCCCATCCATTGGCCATAGATCTTTAGGGATAGCCCCCGTCGTATCCAAGATAATCTTTGGAAGACTGATTACTTTTCTTTCATATTGATTAAATTTTAGGTTTTTCTTACTGCGAGTTAAAGAATAATTAATACCATCCGTTTGAGAAAACGATTCTGGATTCAGCATGACAGCAAATTCGCCACCACTCGATTTCAATTTAAGCTTTTCTAATCCCATTTACCGTTCTCTCATTTTTTCAACAGATTCACTAATCATCTCTCGACATTCATCCAATATTTCAGAACGAAGAGCCTCCAAGTCTTCTTTTTTTCCCTCTTTAGAAGATCCTGTCACGTGGATATTTACAACAAAATTTTTTATTTCCAGCGACATTCTACCCCTGCTGAATAAAGAAAGAATTGTATTTTATATGAACTGTTTCTACGACAACTTCATTTTTCATGGCACCAAAATCACTCAAGCTCCACTTTACAGGATACGCTTGTTTAAAAATCCAAGTTTTTATCGGTTGACCATTTTCATCTAGTAATGCAACAAGTAGATTTTTCAACTTTATGTAATCCTTTTTGGGCGGACTACTAAGTGTTTCATTACACCATTTAAAAAATTCATCACCCGTTTTTAGGATTCCACGAGATAAAACTAAATCGTTATATTTTTTCCCTTTCGGAAGATAATACTTTGCAAAACTGTCGCCTCCTGAACTTACAGGATCCGTTTCCAGCTCAAAATCAATCCCTTTAACTTCGCTAAAGGAAACCGATTTTTTTTCAATCGTTACAGAAAAGTGAAACGCAACAGGAATAGACCATTCTACCGGATCAGGAGGCGCCATGATTCTACCTACTAGCCGTTCGTGATTTCGAGACCTTCGTGAACAACAACGATTGTCTCAATAGCGACTTCATTACCTTCAGACTTGAGATCTGTTGCGGTAACCTTGGAAGGCCAAGCATTCTTGAGCGTCCAAGTCATCGTCGGATTGTCCGTTTCATCAAGAAGGCTAATCGTAACGGTAATACGTTCGATAGTATTCATCTTGATTTTCTTGAACCAGTCCCAGAACTTGTTGTCGCCCTTGAACACACCCTTCTTCATCGTCACATCACCGTACTTGACAATGCCAGGCATTTTCACAGAAGAGAAGATGCTGCTATCACCAGAGCGGTACGAAATAGGGTCCGTAGAAGCTTCCATACCAGAAACTTCCTGGAAGGACATCTGAACATCGCCCCACTTCACGAGGAAGTGGAATTTCGGCATGGGCCAAATGCTTGCACTTTGTGCTGCGCCATTTTCATCAGCCATATTGTTTTACCTCCTATTACGACTTCTGCTGTTGCTGCTGGAATGTGAGTTCGATAAATTCTGCCGGGCGAATCAAAGCCACCTTCACGGTCACTCTCAAAATGCCTTCAAGAATATCTTCCGGAGTCATGGTATCGCCAAGGCCCACATGCACTTCGTAAGCATCTTCCGGAGTCGTGCCTGCAAGGCCACCGCGCTTCCAGACGCTATTGAGGAAGTTGCCAATCATGTTCTTCATCGTAAGCCAAGTCGTAGACGTGTTAGCGTCGAACACATAAGCCTTAGATGCCTGCTTGATAGATTCTTCGAGCATGATCATCGTGCGGCGAACGTTCACATAGCGCCAATCGAGGCTGTTACCGTCGAGCGTACGAGCGCCCCAGACCTTGATGCCATCGCCAACAAAGTAGCGGATTGCGTTCACAGCCTTACCGTTCAGCGGAACGTTCAAGTCTTCCTGTTCGTCATTCGTGAGGTTCACAGCCGGGGAGACAACGCCATTCACGCCCACGTTAGCCGGAGCCTTCCACACGCCTTCGTTATTATCGACGCGAGTGTAAATGCCGGCCATAGCTGCAGAAGGCGGCATCAAGTTGAGCTTTTCGCTCATGGTGTTCATCAAAGCAGCATACTTCGGGCAGACAACCGTAAGCGTGTTGTGCAAAGCGGTTGCATCGTCCTTCTTGGCGTCAAAATCACGCAAGCTCTTGAAGAAGCTGACGAGTTCCAATTCGCGCTTGGAATGCGTTTCAGGATCAACGTTGTCGAGGTCTTCGACATCCGGCACCACAGACTTTGCAAGGTCAAGTGCGAGAGTCTTGTAACCACCTTCGGCTTCCGGCTCGATATTCGTAAACGAGACTTCACTCGAAGCGACAACGCTCGTATTGATCCACGGATAGTAAGCGGCACCATACTTGAGGAAATCCGTCACCTTTTCGCGGAAGGTGTTGATGCATTCCAGCGGTTCCTTGTAGCCATCGAAAACATCAAGGATGGCGAAACGGTTCTGCATCTTGTTGCAATGTGCAAGCAATTCATTCTGGATATCGGCACATTCCTGAGCATTGCCAAGCGAAACAGCATCCGGAACGAGCATAATCGTCGGTTCCTGTTCCTTCACGAACGGAGCAATGCCATTGAACAACGGGGCCTTTTCAATCTTCTTGTCGTAACCGCCCACAGAGCAGATATAGCAAGCGGCACCGCCATTCTGGAAGAAGATGCGCATAGAATCGTAGAGACGGAACATCGGCTTCGTCTGGAGAACAGCCTTCTGTTCACCGTTCTTTGCGTCAGCGGATTCTTCTGCATTTTCGGAATCTTCCGAGGCAGCCGGAGCCTCAGCAGATGCAGCACCGTATGTAAAGCGCACGGTCGGAGCACCGCCGAAAATGTTCAGATACTCAGCAAAGGAAGTGATGCGGAAAGGCTTATTCGTCAAGTCCTTTCCATTGTATTCTGCCTTTTCGGTGTAACCGATAAATGCAGGAATAGCAGTTGCAACTTCCACCACCGAGCCCGGGAAAGCGTCTTTCTCAACGAGATAGACGCCTGGGGTTTTGTATGATGTAGGCATTTATGATTCTCCTATTTTTATGGATTAACAAAACATTCTGCGACGATGGTTCTCGTCCCATCATCTAAACTCGCCTTGGCTATAGACCTAGCGTTTGCATTCGGAAGGCTTTTCACAAGTACCTTCGAAGTCGCACTATCCATCAGCTGAAAACGTGGAGGCGCACCGCTTACAATCGGGAGTTCGGTCCTCGAAATGTAAAGCGATACACGTTGTGATTTTTCCACGCAGTCAAACTGGACCGGATCATCAGTCCTCAGCGAATCATTTATTTGCAAATCACGTTCAGCATAAATGCCCGAAACGCAATAGCACCACCTCAATTTTTTTGTCGGGACTTTTACCGTACAAACAAGCGGTATCTTCGGCGTAATATGGAGTTCAAGCGCGAACACCACCCCGAACATACGTTGCAATTCCGGCATGGAATCCTTTTTACGACCCTCAAAACAAATCTTATTTTCGCCAGACACCACAGCAACAGGGAACTCGTCATGTGCGATACCATCAAAGTTCGTGACGTTCCAAATTTCTGCAATAGAGGCCTTGACGTAAAAGAAAAGCGTCGTTTCTTCGGCAAACGAGCCCGCAGGCGACATCAGTCGCACTTTTCCATCGTAAATACGGCAAAGCGCATCCTCTCTCTTCAGAATATCAGCCGTTTCTGGCGAGGGTACAACCTTAAAGCCACAAGAACTCCCATTGTAGTACTCATGGCAAAGCGATACATCTACAATTCTTGCGTATTCCATCAAATTAACCCCAGTTCAGAGTTTTCAGGAAGCCGAATTACGTACGGCTGATAATACGAGTAGTTACCGCCAAGAGCCACAGTCTTCAACCGGTAAACTACCGACGGGACGTATTTTGCCCCGATCGTCCCCCACAAATTGTTCAGTTCTTGCATGTTCATATTTTCCATATCAACAGCAATTTTTTCTAGCCCCTCGGGCATATCAGGCGAATTCGACCGGTCAAAAAAGGAGTGGTCCATAAAAAAGGCGACAGCCTTGGACAAGTACCGCAAGGAATCCACGTAATTTCCGCCTTTAAAATTCGCCGCAATAACAAAGTAAAGATTTAGGTAGACCATTTTTTGCGGAACCACAGCACGGTCACCACGATACTCCGGAGTCGCATAGTTTTGCACCATACTATCGCGTTCCATATTCACAAGGAATATGTTCAATTTATTTGTAGCCCCTTCATACTCTTTTCCGTCATTTTCCAGCATTCTAGATACAACAACAAGATCTTCACGTACCGACATCGTGCGTCGCAAGTGAAGATTCAGCTGCATCGCCAAGAATTGCAACGAGGCTCCAATCATATTCTATACAACATCCATTTATATTCGTTTACTTACGTTTATTTGTCTGTATTTTTTAGTTAGTGTATACAACATTCATCGCGGCAATATAATTATTGCTTCAGCATTTTGTAAATTGTAAAATTAATTTTTCTAAACTTCAGTTGTTTTCAAAGATAAAAGATTGTAATAGAGCATACAAAATAGACATATATTTTGTTTATAACTTTACACATCAAGAACAAACTTTCACAAATAAAGCAAATTTTTGTAAATAAAGATTATCAGGCAAGTAAATTTGGGCACAAATTCATCACATTTTCGCAAGAATTTACACAAAAAAGCACTATACGTATCATATTATGATACACCTTTATAATACACATCATGTAAAAAAAGGCTCCAAAGCGACCAAAAAACGTAATTTTTCAGCGAAAATCGCAATAAAAAACATAATTTTCACCAAAATAACCGATAAAATCAAGCGAAAAACCCATAAGAGCACTTGTTATTTATTAAATTGTTGCCATGTTTGAGAGAAATAGTCAGCCTGAGTTAACCTCACGCCAAAAAGAAATATTGTCCTTACTGCGTAAGGGCCTTACGAATAATGAGATATGCAAGACGCTGAAAATTTCAGCGAATACCGTCAAAGCACATCTCGCAAAGATCTATAAAATTCTTGAAGTCACCAACAGAACCGAAGCCGTCACCACAAAAATTGACGAAGAGCCCAATATAGGCGACCTCAAAAAAGACCTCAACATCATTTTTCTCAAGCAAAGAGACCTTTCTGCTCACCCGAAAGTGAATAGCCTGTACTATTCACTTGTAGAAGCCATTCACCAGTACCGCATTTTCCGCATCACGGATACAGTCGAAGACTCTGTCGAGCCCGCATTTTCAATCGACGTTTCAGCATCAACAGACAATGACGAAGCTTTGTTCTTATCAATAAGACTCGGCTCATCGCACGAGATGCTTTGGGCAACATCAATCAAGATCGATTCTGACAACATTTCGGAGATTGCCCAGAAAGCGGCAATGCTTTTGTTCCGAAACATCGTTCTTGCGACAGACAAGATAAACTATACACCTGAAAGTCCAATTCCGTACTGGTGGTACATCACCGCCCACTGCAACCTAAAATTCGAGAGCCGTAGCAAAGACGCGTTCAACTACTGCAAGGACTTGCTCTCTCCGCTAGCTACCGGAGAGGTCTATAGCGAACACGCCGTTTACACGCTCTCCCTCGTCTACTATATCGCCATCCTCGACAACTGGGGCGATACGGAAGAATACACCAAGCAGCTTGCGGAGTTTGCACGCAAGACCATGTTCAATGCGCCCTATTCCATTTACTCCCAAATGATTATGGCGTTCTACAACATCATCATAGGCAACAAAAGCGAAGCTATCTCGTACTTCAAGCAAGTCATCGAAGCAAACCCGCAAACGATTACCGCTCGTACAATCCTCGCCCAGATTTACATGTTGACCGGCCTCAACGACAAGGCGCTCGAGCTCATCGAGGAATGCGAACGGCTGATTCCAGAGAATGCTATGCAGACATCCATTAAGCACGGTAAGGCGTTCTTGCTCTTATTGCAAGGCAAGTACGAAGAATGCATCAAGCTCTGTAGCCAAATTTTGCTCTACACCCCCAAGGCGACCATCCACCACCTGTTCATCATCTACTGCAACAACCAGCTTGGCCGCAAAGCCGAAAGCGAGGCGCAAATCAAGGAGCTCTACAAACAGCACCCGGACTTCGGCAGGCCATACGTTGAACAAATAATGAAGGGCGTCTGCCCTGAAATGCAAAAGAAATTCATGGACCACCTCCAGAATCTCTTCGTCTAAAAAATAACCCTAAGAACTACCCAAATGGGCTATTGCAAATAGCCCATGTTCAATGTATTTTTGGGCTGAGAAAAAGAGAGTTTACACCTCAAACATAGTGCTGCAAGAACCAGAAAAAGGATCCACCTCCCCAATTCAGGGCTCTTGCAGCATTTTTTTGCGCTAACGCCATTCACGCTAGCGCAAGAAATTACGACTTGATTTTTTCGCACTTGAACGAGAGCTTGCCGTCTTCGACGCCCACGTAAATCGTGGAGAAGTCCGTCATAGTCCCGAGCAAAAGGCCTTCGGCGATTTCGTCTTCCACCAAATTCTGGATGGAGCGGCGGATCGGACGAGCACCCAGCGAAGCATCGTAATTGTGATTTACGACAAATTCCTTTGCTTCCTGGCTCATTTCCAAGAGGATACCGCGATCGGAAAGGTTCTTCTGCAAGAATCCCATCTGGATGTCCACGACAGAAACGAGGTCCTTCTTCGAGAGGGCTCGGAACACAATCTGTTCGTCCACGCGGTTCAGAAATTCCGGAGAGAACACGCGCTTGACTTCTTCGCGAATGGCGGTTTCCATACGTTCGTAATCGTCCGTTTCGCCCATCTTGGTAAAGCCCATGCCACTGCTATGGCGGACTTCACGGGCACCGGCGTTACTCGTCATGATGATAATCGTATTCTTGAAGTTGATCTTGCGTCCATAGCTATCGGTCAAGATGCCATCGTCCAAAATCTGGAGAAGCAAGTTGTAAATGTCCGGGTGCGCCTTTTCGATTTCGTCGAGCAGCACCACAGAATACGGATGCTTGCGCACCTTTTCGCTCAGCTGGCCACCGCCATCTTCAAAGCCCACATATCCCGGAGGAGCGCCAATCAAGCGGCTCACGCTATGCTTTTCCATATATTCGCTCATGTCAATACGCACAAGCGAATCTTCACTACCGAAAAGTTCCTTGCAAAGCACCTTCGCGAGTTCCGTCTTACCGACACCCGTCGGACCAAGGAACAAGAAGCTACCCATCGGGCGCTTGTTGTTGCGAATGCCTGCACGGCTACGGCGGATAGACTTCACAATCGCATCGACAGCCTGGTCTTGGCCAATCACGCGCTGCTTGATTTCATCGCCGAGGTGGATGAGCTTCTGAGCTTCTTCGCCACCGAGCCTACGCACCGGGATTCCCGTCATCTTGCTGATGACGTCACGGATAACGTTTTCATCGACAATCGGCGTTTCGGATTCTTCGCTCTGCAACTGCTTTTTGCGTTCGGCAATGCTATTCTGCAATTCTTCTTCGCGAGCGCGGAGCGCTGCAGCCGAAGTGTAATCCTGGTTAGCGACAGCCTCTTCCTTTTTCTGGAGGCATTCGCCAAGCTCGTCTTCCATGTTCTGCAAGTCCTGCGGAATCTTGATGGAATTCAAGCGCACGCGAGCGCCCGCTTCATCGAGCACGTCAATGGCCTTATCCGGCAAGAAGCGTTCGCTGATATAGCGTTCACCAAGTTCAACGGCCGCACGCACGGCATCCGGCGTGTAATGGACATTGTGATGTTGTTCGTACTTCGGGCGGAGTCCTTCGAGAATCTGGATAGAATCTTCGACCGTCGGCGGATTCACAATAATCGTCTGGAAGCGGCGTTCAAGAGCCGGGTCCTTTTCGATGTACTTGCGGTATTCATCAAAAGTCGTAGCACCAATGCACTGGAGTTCGCCACGTGCAAGGGCGGGCTTAAAGATGTTCGATGCATCGAGGCTGCCTTCGGAGCCGCCTGCACCCACAATTGTGTGGAGTTCATCGATAAAGAGAATCACGGAATTGCCCACGCGCTGGAGTTCCATGATGAGGCCCTTCACGCGTTCTTCGAACTGGCCACGATACTTTGTACCGGCCACCATGGCAGCAACGTCAAGCGTCACAACGCGCTTGTTCGCAAGCAAATCCGGAATCTTGCGCTGTACAATCTTGAGAGCCAAGCCTTCGATAATCGCAGTCTTGCCCACGCCCGGTTCGCCAATGAGCGCCGGATTGTTCTTTTTGCGACGGCAAAGAATCTGGATCAAACGTTCAATTTCAGCTTCACGGCCGATAATCGGGTCAAGCTTGCCTGCACGAGCCATCGCCGTGAGGTCACGACCGAAGTGTTCGAGAATCGGAGTCTTGGAACGGGACTGCGGAGCCGCCTGGCGCGTTTGCGTATAACGTTCACGCGGTTCATCATCAGGTTGCTGACCGTCATCCATCGGCTGTCCGTCAGCCTCGCGCTTGATTTGCATCAGCATTTCCTGATAGTTTTCAAACGTCACGTTGTACGTCGAGAGCGTTGCCGCCGCCGGAGAATCGGTCTGCTGCAAAATGGCAAGCATCAAGTGTTCGGGGCCAATAAACTGGACGCCCTCTTCCTTAGCAATCTTCGCGGCATTGTAAAGCACCGCCTTGCACTGCCCCGTAAATGTCAAAAGACCGCCATGAGAATCGCCACCGACCGTCATGAGGCCACCGTTCGTACTCAGCGCACGCTGGATGGTTTCACTGAGTTCCGTCAGGTTGACTTTCAAAGCCTTGAGCGTTTCCGAGGCAACACCAGAATCCTCGCGAACAAGACCAAACAAAAGGTGTTCAACCGTTACGCAGTCGCTCCCTAAATTGCGGGCTGCAATACGTGCCGCCTGCAGCGCTGCTTTTGCCTTAGCTGAAAAAATACCGTTAATATCTGCCATAAATTTCCTTCCACCTACTCCGCATTCTGAATAACACCATTATGCATAATCACACGGCGCTTTGCAAACTGCGCAAGTTTTTCATCGTGCGTCACAATCAAGAACGCCTGATGGAACTTTTCATTGAGTTCGCCAAAGAGCTCGTTCAATTTCGCCGAATTCGCTTCGTCCAGGTTACCGCTCGGTTCATCTGCAAAAACAAGAGACGGATTGTTCATGAGCGCACGCGCAATTGCAATTCGCTGGCGTTCACCGCCCGAAAGTTCTCGCGGCAAATGCTTGAGGCGTTCCTTGAGGCCAACCGTTTCCAAAAGCATTTCAGCACGTTCACGGCATTCCTTTTCGGGAGTCCCGAGAATGCGACCCGGCACGCAAACATTTTCGAGTGCCGTAAATTCCGTGAGCAAATGATGGAACTGGAACACAAACCCCACATGCGAACGGTGGTACATATCGCGTTCTTCGCTATTGAACTTGCTAAGCGGCTTGCCCTTGAACAAAATCTCGCCCGAAGTCGGCGTGTCGAGCATTCCAACCAAATTCAAAAACGTCGATTTACCGGAACCCGACGAACCCGTGAGCGCCACAAGTTCGCCAGCATCCATCGAAAAATTCACGCCTTTGAGGATTTCAAGTTTTTCACCAGTCTCGGAGAAAACTCTGCGAAGGTCGACTGTTTGCAATAAACTACTCATGTCTAATCGCCCCCACAGGATCCAAACGGCTAGCCTTCCATGCCGGCAAAAGCGTCGCGGACACGCACAAAACAATACCAATCACAAAAATCAAAACAACATCAATCAAGTGCACCGAAATCGGGAAATACGGAATCACGTACACATCGCCCGGGAGCTTAATGAAGTGGTAAGCCTCTTGCAACTTGCAGAGCACAAGTCCAACAGTTCCACCCACAACGGTACCGCCCACGCCAATGAAACTTCCCATCAGCATGAACACGCGCATCACGCCCGCCTTGCTAAAGCCCATGCTACGCAAGATGCCAATTTCCTTTGTCTTGTCAATCACGACCATGATAAGCGAGCTGATGATGTTAAACGCAGCGACCAAAATAATCAAACAAATCACCGCCGCCACAATGAACTTTTCGTAGTTCATCCACTTGAGGAGCGTGATGTTCTTGGACTTCCAATCCATCCCGTAGTACGGATATGAGAGCCAAGTCGCCATGCTATCGACCGCCTCGCCCGCTTTCCAGTGATCCTTGATGCGGAACTGGATACCGGTCACGGTGTTTCCCATGCCAAGCAACTTCTGCAAATCCGAAATGCCGACATACGCAAGGTTTCCATCGTATTCGTAAGTACCCGTTTCAAAGATGCCGCTCACCACGCACATCATCATCTTCGGGCCACCAGTGCTCATCGCCTCGTCTGGACTCTGGAACGTCTGCAACACGAGCTTGTCTCCAACGACAACGCGCAAGCGCGCCGCAAGCCCAGTCCCGAGAATAATTCCCGGACGGAGTTTGCCACCCATGTCCTGCAAACTATCGACAGAGTATTCTCCCCACTTGATGAACTTGTGGATGTCCGTCACTCCCTTGGCTGTAGCTGGGTCAATGCCGTAAATGACAATGCCATCGTTCACCTTCTTGGAGCTGATGCCCACCTTGTAAACGATAAACGGCGACGAAGCGACTACGTCAGGCACGCGCTTTTGCACTTCCTGCGTGAGGCTATCGTACGGCCCAATCGGATTGCCATTATACGCCATCAGTTCAAAGTGAGCGTCCTTCCCAATCATCTGGGCCGTGACCTCTTCTTCGAAACCATTGACCGCCGCAAGCGCCACCACTAGCGCAAACACGCCAATGGAAACGCCGAGCATACTGAAAATACCAATAAGCGAAACAAAGAGACTCTTGCGTTGAGCCCCCAAGTAACGCCAAGCAATGAGGAGTTCGAGTTTGTTCATCTTAGGCGAGAAATAAACGAGATGCTACACTTCCGGCTTCATGAGCGGGAAGAGCTGCACGTCGCGGATGGTCTGCTGGTTCGTGAGGAGCATGACCATGCGGTCGATGCCAAAGCCCACGCCGCCCGTCGGCGGAAGACCGCTTTCCACAGCATGCATGAAGTTTTCGTCCATCGGATGGGTTTCACCTTCACCACCACGGCCACGACGCACCTGGTCTTCCAAGAGTTCGCGCTGACGGATCGGGTCGTTAAGTTCGGTATAAGCGTTACCGAGTTCCCAGCCGTTGGCATACGGTTCGAACTGTTCGATGAGGCCAGCGATCGTGCGGTGCTTCTTGCAGAGCGGCGTGCTTTCGGTCGGCATATCCTTGATGATCGTCGGCTGGATGAGCTTGCCTTCCACCGTGAGGTCGAAGAGTTCCAAGATGCCACGGCCACGAGTAAATTCACCATCGAGGTGACCACCGAGTTCTTCCATCTTGGCCTTGATTTCGTCGTCGCTCATGTCGCCCACCTTGATGCCACCGAACTTTTCAATGGCTTCAATCATGCTGTAGCGCGGCCACGGAGCCTTGAAGTCGATTTCCTTGCCCTGGTAGTTGATCTTGGTCGTACCGTTAGCGGCAATGCAAGCGCGTTCGTAAATGTTTTCGAAGTGCACCATCATGTCGTTGTAGTCGGCGTAGGCTTCGTAGAATTCGAGGCCGGTGAATTCCGGGCTATGCGTACGGTCCATGCCTTCGTTGCGGAAGTTCTTGCAGAACTCGAAAACCTTTTCCATACCGCCGATGATGCAGCGTTTGAGGTAAAGTTCCGGAGCCACGCGCAAGTAAAGCGTCATGTCGCAAGCATTGTGGTGCGTCGTAAACGGACGGGCGTTTGCACCACCATAAATCGGCTGGAGCGTCGGGGTTTCGACTTCGATGAATCCCTTTTCAATGAGGTATTCGCGGATAGCCTGCATGATCTTGGAACGCTTGATGAAGACTTCCTTCACGTCGTCGTTCAAAGCCATGTCGATATAACGCTGGCGGTAGCGGGTATCCACATCGGCAAATTCGTTGAACACGACCTTGTTGCCGTTTTCGTCGACCTTTTCCTTGGCGACCGGGAGCGGACGCACAGCCTTCGAAAGCATCGTGACCTTTTCGGCACGCACAGAGTATTCACCGCTCTGCGTTTCGAACATCGTACCGTTCACACCGATGAAGTCACCGAGGTCCGTCATCTTCACGATTTCGTAGTTTTCTTCGCCCACTTCGTCACGGGCAACCACAACCTGCAAGCGACCGTAGCGGTCCTTGAGGTGCATAAAGCACATTTTACCCTTGCGATTGAAACGCACAACGCGGCCGGCAAATGCAACCGGTTCCTTGGTCACCATCAAGGCTTCCTTGTTTTCCTTCAAAACCTTGGAATCATGGGTCCTGTTAAACTTGTGCGGATAAGCATCCACACCCATTTCCTTGAACTTGTCGAGCTTAGCCAAGCGAGCCATCACCTGGTCATTCATGTCTTGCATTGCCATATTATTTTACCTCGTGAATATATCACGTCTTAAATTTGAACGGGATAAAATTTAGAAAAATAGATGGCTGCTATTTATGCTTCTTCATAAAATACCACGCAATCAAACCCGATATACTCAAAGTATGCGGGACACTAAGCCAAAGTTCGTTCAATGGCACAGGACGCGTCGGAATTTTCACCCCCAAATGCAGCGATAAAAGTAAGCCTATGGTAAAAACAATCGTAAAAGCAAGCCACTCGATAAAATACGCAGTCGGCTTTTTAGACATATAAAGTAACAAAGAAGCAAAAGCAACTAAAAAAGACGATTCCAAACCCTGCCTTACATTCCAAATAAAGCTAGTTATAATAAAAAATAGAATACAAATTAACAGCGTCCAAAAGAACCACTTCATATTTTTCAATATACAAAAAACGACAACTTAACTAAAAGTTGCCGTTAAAAGAAATCACTGGATTCTATCGGCCCGTCGGACCTCCAGAATGACAAGAATAAACTACCCTTGCGAGGTTTCAGCGAAGCTCAAGCGTTCGTAGTTTTTGAGCGCAAGGTTCAGGCGGTACTCATTCGGGAAGAGGCACACGAGATTGCGTTCCTTATCCATCATGCAATCGCCGGCGTATTCTTCAGCGAACTTGCCAACATCGGCTTCAGGGCCTTTCACCCAGCGGATGCAATGGGCGGGCACGCGGTCGAGCTGCACGTCGGCACCGTATTCGCTCTGCAAACGGAACTTGAGCACGTCGAACTGGAGTTCACCCACAACGCCCACGACAGGCACAGCGGACTTGAGCGGTTCATAAAGCTGCGTTGCACCTTCTTCCGAAAGTTCGGCAAGGCCCTTCGCCATCTGCTTGGACTTGAGCGGGTTCAAGAGCGTCACGCGGGCAAAGTGTTCCGGAGCAAAGTCCGGGATGCCCGTGAAGTTCATCTTTTCGCCGTCCGTGAGCGTATCGCCAATGCGGAAAAGTCCCGGGTCGTTAATACCCACAATATCGCCCGCCCAGGCGTGGTCAATGACTTCCTTGTCCTTCGCGAGGAATGCGGTCGGAGCTGCCAAGCGGATGTCACGACCCGTACGCACGTGGAAAACCTTTTCGCCACGGGTAAAGCTGCCCGAGCAAATGCGGAGGAATGCCGTGCGGTCGCGGTGTTTCGGGTCCATGTTGGCCTGAATCTTGAAGACAAATGCGCTGAAAGCGTCTTCGTCCGGCTTGACCGGGCGCTTGTCGGTGTCGCGGATCATCGGCGGCGGAGCGAGTTTTGCAAAAGCGTTCAAAAGCTGACGCACACCGAAGTTGTTCACTGCAGAACCGAAGAACACCGGGCACATTTCGCCCTTCAGGAACTTTTCGTGGTCGAACGGATCCATACCGCCCGTGACCATTTCGTATTCTTCCTTAAACTGGTTCACCCAGTTTTCACCACAAAGTTCAACGAGACGCGGATCGTCCGGGCCTTCCATCTGGATAATCTCTTGCTTGCCATCGTCCGGGTTGAACGTGTGGAACGTATTTTCGGCGATGGAATAGACGCCCTTAAAAAGCTTACCGACGCCAATCGGGAGCGTAAACGGAGCGGTCTTAATCTGCAAAACGCTTTCAATCTGGTCGAGCAAGTCAAGCACATGACGGCCATCCAAGTCCATCTTGTTGATGAACGTGATAATCGGCGTATGGCGCATGCGGCAGACATTCATCAAGCGAATCGTCTGCTTTTCAACACCATTCACGCTATCGATAAGCACGAGAGCAGCATCGACAGCGGTAAGCGCACGGTACGTGTCTTCGCAGAAGTCCTGATGCCCCGGGGTATCGACGAGGTTGAACATGCAACCTTCAAACGGGAAGTTCAGCACGGAACTCGAAACAGAAATACCACGCTGCTGTTCAATCTTCATCCAGTCACTAACAGTGTAGCTCTTGTTGGCCTTCGCGCGCACGTGACCAGCCTCGCGAATCACATTCCCGTACCACAGGAATTTTTCGGTGATGGTGGTTTTACCGGCGTCAGGGTGGCTGACAATAGCGAAAGTGCGGCGTTTTTCAATTTCTGGATTCATGGCGCCAAATATAGTAACTTTAGGGGTTAAGTTCAATGATGGGGTCATCCTGAGCGAGAGCCTCGAAATATCTTTTTATTTTTAAGGATATGGCAACAAAGAAGT
Organism: Fibrobacter sp. UWB2; assembly: GCF_002210425.1. NCBI lineage: Bacteria > Pseudomonadati > Fibrobacterota > Fibrobacteria > Fibrobacterales > Fibrobacteraceae > Fibrobacter > Fibrobacter sp. UWB2. Next base: position 623,959 of record NZ_MWQK01000001.1, read on the forward strand.
CGCAAACTAAAACCGCAAAGAATACGAGGACTCGGGTAACGCATGAGTTCCCTGCGCTATTTGACGCAAATTCGGAGGTTCTTTTGCTCGGTTCCATCCCCTCGCCCAAATCGCGCGAACAGGGCTTCTATTACGGGCATCCGCAAAACCGTTTCTGGAAAGTTCTCGCAAGCGTCTTGAACGAGCCTCTCCCCGCAACCATCGATGAGAAAAAATCGATGCTTTTAAAGCACCACATCGCCCTTTGGGACGTTCTCGACAGTTGCACCATCATCGGGGCAAGTGACACGAGCATCGAAGATGTCGTGCCCAACGACATCACCTCGCTCCTCGCCCAAACGAAAATCAAACGCATCTTTTGCACAGGCGCCACCGCCCACAAGCTCTACGAAAAGTACTGCGAAAAATCGACCGGAATCAAGGCTGTAAAGCTACCTTCCACCTCCCCCGCCAACTGCGCCGTCAAATTCGAGAAGCTCGTGGAAGCGTACCGAGTAATAACTAACAACTAAAGGAGATTCCCGCTCGGTGGCGGGAATGACAAATGCAAAAACGCCCCGCGGCTTTAACCACGAGGCGCTCTTTATTTTACAAGGAAATCCTTATTTCTTTTTCTTGTTAGCGTTATTTCCGCGGACATCCTTCGGCTTGAACTGGACGCTGATTTCCACGTTCGTCACCTTGGAACCGAGTCCAGACGGGTCGTACACCTTGTACGTAAATTCATCAATTCCAGAGAAGCCCTTATTCGGGGTGTATTCGAAGGAACCGTTCTTTTCGTTCAAGACGATTCGACCATTGCGCGGCTTCATCACCGTCTTCACGGATTCGAGCTTGTCGCCATCCGGATCCTTAGCGGCAGACATGAGGCCTGTTGCAGCCGGAACCTTGAGCGTTTCGCCTTCGCGAGTCTGGTAAGAGAGCGGCTTCGTTTCCGGAGCGTTGTTCACAGCAATCACCGTGAATGTAGCGGTCTTGTGAGCCGTTGCACCTTCCGGGTCAGTGACCGTGAACGTGATGCGTTCCGGCTTGCCCTTCCAGTGAGAGTACGGCTGAGCCACAATCACAGTTTTCTTGGACTTGTCGTAAGTCACCTGCAACTGCTTCTGACCCGTGAATTTCCACTTGAGGTCGTCGAAGTTGTGGTCCTTATCGCGAGCATACTGGTCAAGCTTAATCGTTGCAATCACGCCTTCATTCTGATTTTCCCTGATGGTGTAATCAGGAATGTCACGCATCACCGGAGCGGCATTCACATGCTTCACGATGAACTTCACGACAGACTTGTCAGAAGCGCCAGCCGGGTCCGTTGCGGTAAAGATAATCGTTTCGTCACCGAACCAGTTATCCCTTCTCGGCTTGATTTCAGCAACGTGGTTAGCATTGATTCTCACGTCGATATTCTTAGCACCAGAAACACTCCATCTGATTTCGTTCTTCTTGTGGTCCGGGTCGCTAACATATTCATCCAGGTTGATGGACTTGAAAGCCTTGCCTTCAAGCGTCGTCTGGCCTGGGATTTCCTTCACGACCGGAGCGTCGTTCACGGACTTCACCGTAAAGCGCACGTCGATAGAAGCCTTTTCCTTGCTCGGGTCGAACACGTTGATAGTCACCGTTTCGGTACCGTTCCAGTACTTGTTCGGGATTTCAACAGTGAGGATACCCTTTTCGCTGATGTTGTACTTCAGCTCATGCTTAGCAAACGTCGGAGCCGGAGCTTCTTCCTGCTTCTTGGCCTTCTTTTTCTTCTTGTCCTTCTTGTTGTGCTTAGCCTTTGCAGGTGCAGCCACAGCAAACGGATTTTCACCATCGATAGACCACTTGAGTTCATCGACGCTGTTATCCGGGTCCGTCACGAACTTCGTCAAGTCAATTGCCGGGAAGGTCTTCTTTTCGTCAATGACCTGCGGCGGAATCGTCTTGAACTTCGGAGGATCGTTCACCGGAATCACTTCGAAAGTAGCCTTGGCAGACTGCTTATCGCCAGCCGGGTCCATCACCGTGAACGTGAGAGTTTCCTTGCCAAACCAGTTCGGGTTCGGAGTCGTCACTGTTGCACGGCCGTTCTTGATATCCACAACAAGCTGGTTGTTGCCAGAAACAGACCACTTGAGTTCATTCGGCTTGTTATCCGGGTCGTGAACGATTCTTGCGAGGTCCACCGGAGTAAACCTTTCCTTTTCCTTGATCTTCTGGTTGCCAATTTCCTTGGTAATCACAGGCGGGTCGTTCACCGGAGTCACGTCAAAGTCAATCTGCTGAGAAGCTCTTGCACCTTCCGGGTCCGTCACATCGAGGCGGATCTTTTCAGAACCGTTCCAGTACTTGTCCGGAGTCGTCACAACCAACTGCTTCTTGGCATTGATTGTAGCCTTGAGAGCGCGGGTCGGAGCCACTTCGATCTTGAGAGAACTCGTCGGATGATCCGGGTCAGAGATGAACTTGGTCAAATCAATCGGTTCAAAATGTTCCTTTTCCTTGATGGTCTGGGCGAGAATCGGTCTGATGACCGGAGCATCGTTCACGGATTCCACGACAAAGTTTACAGTCTTGGAATCAGTTGCACCATCCGGGTCCTTCACGGTGAACACGACATTGCGTTCGCCATGCCAGTACTGGTCTGCAATATTGATGTGAGCGAGGCCGCCCTTATAAATCACGACACTGAACGGATCCTTGACGACTTCTTCTTCCTCGTCATCATCATCCTTCTTGCCCTTCTTACCCTTCTTGCTCTTCTTAGGCTGTTCGGATTCTGGCTTCTTAACCTTGACCGACCAAGAGAGCTGTTCCATGGTGTTATCCGGGTCGCGGACAAACTTGCTCAAGTCGATATCCTTGAACGTACCCTTTTCACGAATCTTCTGCGGCGGAATATCCCTCAAGACCGGAGGATCGTTCACAGAGACAATTTCGAACGTAATCGTCTGAGAAGTCTTTGCACCATCCGGGTCGCTCACTTCGAGCATCATGAGTTCAGGAGCGCACCAGAAATCCTTGTTCGGAGCCGTCACCGTAAGCACACGGCTCGGAGAGATTTCGGCCTTGAGCTGCTTAGCACCCGTGATTCTCCAGCGGAGTTCGTTCGGCTTGTTATCCGGGTCCTTCACGAATTCGTCAAGCTTGATCTGCTTGAAGGTTTCCTTTTCCTTGATCTTCTGGTCCGGAATTCTCTTCACGAACGTCGGAGGATCGTTCACGCGGGTCACTTCAAAGACCATCTTGTGGCGAGCATAAGCACCTTCCGGGTCGGTCACGGAGAACGTGAGGTTTTCCTTGCCGCTCCACTGCTTATCAGGAACAGAAACGATCACGGTGTTGTCCTTGCGGATATCCACCTTGAGGTCGCGGTTGCCAGTAACTTCCCACTTCAAGGAAGATGCCGGATGGTCCGGGTCTTCGGCGAGAGTCGAGAGGTCGATAGTCTTGAAACGGCCACCTTCGAGAATCGTTTCACCCGTCGGAGCGCTTGCAGAAATCACCGGAGCATCGTTCACGGAGCGAACTTCAAAGCGAGCAGTCTTGCTTGCAGAAGCGCCTTCCGGGTCCGTTGCGGTAAACGTGATGTTTGCTGCACCGTGCCAGTACTTGTTCGGGATAACAATGTTAGCCACCTGGTCTGCACCCACCTGGACGCGGAGCGTTTCACCAGCAGGTTCATCACCGCCCTTCTTCTTGGAAGAAGAACCCTGGTTAATCGGGTTAACCTTGAAGGTCCACTTAAGTTCGCTAATCTTGTGGTCCGGATCCTTGACAAAATCAGCAAGCTTGATCGGCTGGAACTGCTTCTTTTCGTCAATCGTCTGGTCACGAAGGTCACGGACAAATTCCGGAGCATCGTTCACGGACTGAACCGTAAATGTAACTTCCTTGCTGTCGCTTGCGCCATCCGGGTCGGTCACGGTAAAGCGAATCTTTTCGGAACCGTTCCAGTTCGGATTCGGCGGAGTCACCGTCACCTTATGCGTCGGGTCCATAGCCACGCGGAGTTCCTTCTGGCCTTCGATCTTCCACTTGAGGCGGTTCTTCGGATGGTCAAGGTCTTCAACAAAGTTGTCAAGTTCAATCGGCTTGAACGATTCCTTTTCCTTGACAGTCTGGCTTGCAATTTCCTTCATGACCGGCGGGTCATTCACAGAAACAACCGTAAACGTTGCCGTCGTACGGGCCTTGGCACCAGACGGGTCGGTCACAGTGAAGGTCACCTTTTCAGAACCGTTCCACATCTTGTTCGGGGTCTTCACAGTCACAATGCCCGCCTTGGACATATCGACCTTGAGGTCCTTATTGCCAGTGAAGTCAATCTTCAAGCTTTCAAAACGGTCATCCGGGTCAGACACGAGTTCAGATACGTTGAATGGAGTGAATTCGCCCTTTTCCTGAATGGTCTGGTCGGCCACCTGCTTGATTTCCGGGAGGTCGTTCACAGATTCCACCGTAAAGAGTGCAGAAGAAGAAGCCTTTGCGCCTTCCGGGTCTGTTACGGTAAACGTGATTTCTTCGGCACCGTTCCAGTACTTGTTCGGAATGACAATCGTTGCAACCTTATTGGCATCAATATTGACCTTGAGTTCAGAATCCTTCTTCTTAGAGCCGGCTGCCGGCTTGCTAGAGACAGAGAACGAGAGGTCAGAGAGCTTGTTATCCAAGTCCTTCACCATGTCAGCAAGCTTGATCGGCTGGAACTGGCCCTTTTCGCGAATCGTCTGCGGCATAATCTGCTTCACGAACATCGGAACGTCGTTCACGGATTCCACCGTGAAGTTCGCCGTGCGTTCGTCGCAAGCGTTATCCGGGTCGCAAACCTTGAACGTCAGAGCTTCGGCACCATGCCACTGCGGAGACGGCGGAGTGATACGCACGACATGAGCACCATCCATGGCAACCTTGAGTTCCTTGTTGCCCGTAATCGTCCACTTGAGGCGATTCTTGGCGTGGTCAAGGTCTTCGACAAAGTTGTCGAGTTCGATCGGCTGGAATTCACCCTTTTCCTTGATGGTCTGTTCGCGGATATCCTTCATGACCGGCGGGTCGTTGATAGCCTTGACCGTGAACTTAGCAGAAGTCGATGCACGAGCGCCTTCCGGGTCCGTTGCAGTAAACATGAGAGTTTCCGTACCGTTCCACTGGTCGTGCGGAATCTTCACGAAGACTTCATGAGACCTGTTATCGATATTGACCTTGAGGTCCTTATTGCCAGTGATTTCAATCTTGAGCTTCGAGAAATCGTGGTCGGCATCGCTCAAGTAGTCATCCATGATAAACGAAGTAAATTCGTTCTTTTCGTCAATAGCCTGGTCCGGAATTTTCTTGAATACCGGCGGGTCGTTCACAGAACGCACGTTAAGAGCGACATCCTGCTTAGCAGAACCGCCTTCCGGGTCCGTCACGGTGAATGTAGCAATCGTGTTACCAAACCAGCTCGGGTCCGGAATTTCAACAGTTGCGACATGTTGGTCGTCAATATTCACGTTGAGCGTACCGAGTTCCGGCATCTGGCCCTGGTGCTTGACTTCGACATCCCAGGAGAGTTCGGAATTCTTGTGGTCTTCGTCCTTGACGAAGTCATCAAGCTTGATCTTGGTGAACTGCTGCTTTTCGTTGATGTTCTGGTTCGGAATCGGGCGAATGAACTTCGGCAAGTCGTTCACGGAGTTGACCGTAAACACAGCTTCGCAATCAGCAGAAGCGCCTTCCGGGTCCGTAGCCTTGAACTTGATGGATTCAGAGCCGTTCCACATCTTGTTCGGGATGCGGATTGTAGCCACACCGCCAGAAACAGAGACCTTCAAATCCTTGGCGCCCGAAACAGCCCACTTGAGCATTTCGATGCGGTGGTCCGGATCCTTCACGTATTGGCCAAGCTGGATCGGAGCGAATTCCTGCTTTTCATCAATCGTCTGGTCCGGAATGTTTTGAACAAATTCAGGAGCATCGTTCTGAGAATTGACCTTGAACAAAACGTCCTGCTTTGCAGAAGCGCCAGCGGCGTCCGTCACGGTAAATGTCACGCGTTCCTGGCCATTCCAGAATTCATTCGGGATGGTTGCAATTGCAGAACCGTACTTGTCGATTTCAATCTTCAAGTCCTTGTTGCCCGAAACGGTCCACTTGAGTTTCATGACATCGTCATCAGGATCTTCGACATAATCGGCAAGCGGAATCATGTCAAACTGATTCTTTTCATCGATAATCTGATCCGGAATCTTCTTCGTGATTTTCGGGGGGTCGTTCACCGGCGTCACCGTGAATGCAGCGGTCTTGTTGTCGCTACCGTAATCCGGGTCATTTGCGATGAACTTGATTCTTGCGGCACCAAACCAGTGCTTGTCGGGAACCACAATCGTTGCGACGCGGTTACCGTCAATCGTTACAGACAAATCACCATCGGCCTGAGCACCGCCAGCCGGGACTACTTCGGTATCCCATGTAATCTGGTCTTTCTTGTGGTCCGGGTCGTTCACAAAGTCATCCAAGCGGATCTTTGTAAACTGCTGGCCTTCCGTGATGACCTGGCTTGGAATCTGGGTCACCGCCGGCGGATTGTTCACAGACTCGACAGCGAAGTTCACCGTTTCAGACGCACTGGCACCCTTGGAGTCCGTTGCCGTGAAAGTAATGTCTTCGGAGCCGTTCCAAAGCGGGCCCGGCGTTGCAATTTCAACCGTGTGGTCCGGAGCGATCGTCACCTTCAAGTTCTTGTTGCCGCTCACCTTCCAGCGGATCTGCGAGGGCTGGTCCGTGTCGTCAGTGACAAAATTATCGAGCTTAATTTTCGAGAAAGTCCCGCCTTCCAAAATAGATTCGCCAGGAATTCCACCCACCTGTGGCGGTTCGTTCGCCGGAGCAGGTTCAGGGGCAGGTTCATTCACAGGGGCGGCAGCCGGTGCGGGGGCCGCCTGTGGAGCCTGGTCCGCAGGCGCAGGATTTTGCGCAAACGATGATGTTGCAATAACACTAGCAGAAGCTATCAAGGTCGCCATGGACCTCTTCAGTTTATTCATTGTCGATCTCCGATACCATACACGCAATCAAAATTTCATTGTGAAATTTCTCACACGTCCTTAAAAAACGTTTCTAAATATAATGCTTTTCCCTCAAAACTTTTCACCCTGCAGGAATCTTTTTCCTTAACAAAAATTGCCTTTTTTGTCTAATCCGCTTTTCAATTTTACGTAAGTATTTGAGTATCAACGAGTTACAGAAAAAGCTCCCCCAAATGGCAAAAAATCAGGAAAAATGCGTTTTCAAGCCCATTTCGACGCGAAGCTGCCGGTTATAGGCACTTTCTATTGTAAATTTTTTGTAAAACTAGGGGGATTTTGGGTATCAAGCCCCGACAAGGCCCCTCAAAAAATGACAAAATCGGCCAAAAATAGCTATTTTATGAAAATAAACCATTAAATCTAACCAGGAAAAACAATGAAATTCGTATTTCTCTGCGACGCCAACTACCTCAAGGGCGACATGGTCAACTTCCAGAACAACTTCCCGACCAATCACGAACTCGTGACGATGACCTCTGAAGACCTTCTCCAGAGCAAGTCCATCATCGAAGGGACCTTCGCTATCTTGGCAGAACGCACCACTTGGCAGAAGAACTTCAGCCTTTTCCGCTACTTCGGCTTGCTCCCGCTTCTCGAAGTGCTCCCGCTCGGCATCGTGAGCCGTGGCCGCCGCAACGAACCCATCAAGGGCCGCAGCCAGAACAGAAACCAGGAAATCTTCTTCAATCCGGCCGCATCCGCTGAAGAACTCTACCTCCAGGTCGACAAGTTCGTCGCCGCTCCTCCTTCTGGCTACTCCTATCCGCGCGGTGCCGCCAAGTAAGGCATGCAGAGAAAGGTCCTAGAAAGCCTTTACAACCATGGCGGGCTTACGCTTTTCGCCATTTCTGACGAAGAAGCGTTGCCCACAGAAGCCTTGCACAAGTTCGCACTGGCACTTAACGCCGGTGCGCGTTTTGTTGTAATTGACTTTACCGGAAAGCGCCCTTTTGAAGGGAAAGCGCCGTTCCAGACTTCGGACCTTTCACAAAAACTCCTTTCCACCGAGGATATCGAACAGATTACAGCCTCCGCCGCAGATGACGGATGCATCTCGTTCACGGGCGTCAAGCCCCTCCCCACCTCGGACACCGAATTCCGCACGCTCTACCACAATATCAGAAGCCTCGAAACGATTGCCCCGCAAGTTATCGGCATCATTTCGACAGAGCAGGTAGAAAACGTCGGGAACCTGGTCTCCATGGCCCGCCTCCTGATAATGCACGTGACCCCGCTTTCCATGAAATCGGCAGCATCGTTTATCGAAGATGTCAAGGAGGCTCAAAAAATCGAAATTTTGTGGCTTTCCAAGGAACGCCCCACAGGGCGCGCCTACCCCAAGGCTCGCAAGGCCATCCGCAAAAACGCCTGCGCCACCAAGGAAGCGTTCACCCTGGATTTCAAGAAAAATCCGGAAGAGCTCGCGAAAGTCATCAAGAAGCTTCACAAGATTTCCATTCTCACTAAGAACCCGCTTGACGGATTCCCGAGACTTGTCCGCAACCTGTTCCCGCTGCTCCTCCTTGCGGTAATCATTGCGCCGTTCCTCTTTGTCACCGACATCGACAGGAGCGATTCCAACCTCCGCGACCGCATCCAGGAACGAAACCAGCTCTCCGTAGCGCCTTCGTTCGAATACACCTTCGACGGAAGCGAAAGCATGCAACGCATCGCGCGCTACGCCATTGGCAGATTCGACGCCATCATCACCAACGAAAAGATGATCAAGAACTATGTAGCGAAAACGCTCGAAGATAACGGCTTTAGCGTCGTCGCATGGGAAAAGAACAACTTGAACATTCCGCCCAAGGGCACGGTCATGCGATTCTCGCGACCAGACGAAATTAAGCGCCCCGCCTCTGCAGATACCATTGGCGCCGCCTGGAAATTCTGGACATCCGTCATTTCGGACAGCATCGCCTACCTCACGGAATTTTATCATGAAACAGCGACCGCCACGCAGAGAAAGCACAACGGCATCGACGTCGCAAGCCGCCAGGGAGCCCGCATCCTAGCGCCGTTTGGAGCCAAGGCCTGGACTAGCCGAGACGAACGCGGAGGCGTCATTATCGCACTTGTCCGTAAAGAAGATGTTATCTTGTTTATGCACTGCGACAAGCTCCTTTATCTGAACGGTCAAGAAGTCATGCCGGGCGACCCAATCGCCACCGTTGGCACTACCGGGCACACAACTGGACCCCACGCCCACATCGTTACAGGCCTCGTCAGCAAGAAGGGAAAAAAGAGAATCGGGAACGTTCGTTACGATGTTATTGACCCCATAAAGTGGTTTTACAGGTTCAAGCCGACCTCCAAATAAAAAAATTGGTGTTTTACGTCACACGTAACGTAAAAATACGTGAAAAACGGGCTTTCGTAACAGTAAATTTACACCCATACTATCGCAAATTAATCCACAATTAAGTAACTTTGGTACACGGGATTGATGTAGTTAAAAAACAATGTCAAAACAAAAGGATTAGGACATGAAACATTCAATCATTTGGGCTTCTCTCGCACTCGCTGCAGCACTCGTTTCCGGTTGCTCTGGAGTCGTAACCCCAAAGGCCGAACTTGCCACCCATAACGACGCAGTTCACGATATTCCTGCCATTGACAGCCTCATCGTCAGCATGAAGCAAGACTACATCAAGCAGTGCTATATGCCGGTTGCAAGCCACTTGCCGCCTGAAAATTCCTGCCAGTCCGACTTGTTCCAGATGGTCGAACGCCGCTACCACATGGAATACAACCAGAACCACGTTGCCGCCGCTAGCAACGAACTCTTCTTCAAGGACGTCGTTCCGGAAATCAACAAGAAGGTCAAGAGAGAACCGGCCCTCCGCGATCCGCTGCGCCGCGCATTCTCCAACAGCAACGAAATGCTCGCCTACTACAAGGACAAGTATAAGTTCAATACCCAGATTGAACAGTTCTAATTCTAAAGCATGATTTTTGACGAGAGCGCGGCCGCGAGCTGCGCTTTTTTCTATATTTGACCCGCAATAAAACAAACCTAAAAGAGACAAATCTATGGGAAAATCACTCTATCAGAAAATTTTCGAAAGCCACACGGTAGCTAAGCTCCCGAGCGGCCAGTGCCAGCTCTTTATCGGGCTTCACCTCTGCCACGAAGTGACGAGTCCGCAGGCCTTCGCCCAGCTCCGCGAAGAAGGCCAGAAGGTGCTGTTCCCGGAACGCACTTTTGCCACGGTCGACCACATTATCCCGACCACTTTCCCGGAACGCAACCGCCCGCTCCAGGACGGCATTTCCGAAGAGATGTTCTCCCATATCGAAAACAACACCAAGAATAACGGCATCAAGTTCTTTGGCCCCAGCACCTGCGAACAGGGCGTTATCCACATCGTGGGCCCGGAAGAAGGCGTGACGCAGCCGGGTATGACCGTTGCTTGCGGTGACTCTCACACGGCAACGCACGGTGCATTCGGTGCTATCGCATTCGGTATCGGCACAAGCCAGGTGGCAGACGTTCTCGCCACCCAGACGCTCGCCATGAGCCCCCTCAAGACTCGCCGCATCAAGTTCACCGGCAAGCTCAAGCCGGGTGTGACCGCCAAGGACGTTGCCCTTGCTTACATCGCTAAGCTCGGCGTGAACGGTGGCGTTGGCTACGCTTACGAATTTGCCGGTCCGGTCATCGAAGAAATGGGCATGGAAGGCCGTATGACGGTCTGCAACATGGCTATCGAAGGTGGCGCCCGCGTCGGTTACTGCAACCCCGACGAAAAGACTTTTGAATACCTCAAGGGCCGTCCGTACGCCCCGAAGGCAGACAAGTGGGACGAAGCCGTTGCTTACTGGAAGTCTGTGGCTACCGACGCCGACGCCCAGTTTGACGACGAAGTCGAAATCAACTGCGACAACCTCGAACCGATGGTTACCTGGGGTATCACTCCGGCTCAAGCCATCCCGCTCAACGGCAACATGCCGAAGATCGACGAATTCGAAGGCAGCGAAAAGAAGGTCATTTCCGAAGCTTATGAATACATGGGCTGGGAAGAAGGTTCCAAGATGATTGGCCGCCCGATCGACATCGCATTCGTGGGTAGCTGCACTAACGGCCGCCTCTCCGACTTGCAGGCCGCCGCCGAAATCATCAAGGGCCACAAGGTTGCCCCGACCGTCAAGATGTGGGTCGTTCCGGGCTCCATGAAGATCAAGGTGGAAGCCGAACAGCTCGGTCTCGACAAGATCTTTAAGGAAGCCGGTGCCGAATGGCGCGAAGCAGGCTGCTCGCTCTGCCTCGCCATGAACCCGGATAAGCTCAAGGGTCGCCAGGTCAGCGCAAGCTCCAGCAACCGTAACTTCAAGGGCCGCCAGGGCAGCCCGACGGGCCGCACCATCCTCATGAGCCCCGCCATGGTGGCTGCCGCCGCCATCGAAGGCAAGATCACCGACGTCCGCAAGTACATCAAGTAACGCAAGGAGATTTAAAAAATGAATTCTATCGACATTGTTAAAGGTTCCGGCGTTCCTGTACGCGGCAACGACATCGACACAGACCGTATCATCCCGGCACGTTTCCTCAAGTGCGTGACTTTCGAAGGCCTCGGCGCAAACGCCTTTGCCGACGATATCGCTGGCCTCGCCGCTCAGGGCAAGGTCCACCCGTTCCGCGATCCGGCCTACAAGAACGGTTCCATCCTCGTTTCGAACCAGAACTTCGGTTGCGGTTCCAGCCGTGAACACGCTCCGCAGGCACTCAAGCGCTGGGGCATCCGCGCCATCATCGCCGAAAGCTACTCCGAAATCTTCTTCGGTAACTGTGTGGCCATTGGCGTGCCTTGCTACAAGGTAAGCCACGAAGTTGCAGACAAGATCCTCTCCTGGATTGAAGCACACCCGAGCGAAGAACTCGTCACCAGCACCGAAAGCCGTACGCTCAAGATGGGTGACGAAACCATCGAGCTCACGCTTGCCGACGGCCCCCGCGGCCAGTTCCTCGACGGCTCCTGGCACGCACGTTCCGCCCTCATGGCCAACGCCGACAAGGTGCAGGAACTTGCAAGCAAGCTGCCGTATATGCAGTTCCTTAAGTAATTGCAAGATGTCATGCCCGCCTCTGAGCGGGCACCCCCCTTTCAAAAACGTCCAGGTTAAAAGCCTGGGCGTTTTTTTCAAGCAAAAACCAAACATAAAAAAGATATATTTAAATAAGAAAATTAAAAAAGGAACATGTTATGCAATATTTTCTTGAATACATGAAAGAGATCTTTATCGGCAACACGCCTCTAATTTTACTCTGTTTTCTTCCATTATTACCTTATTTGGGAACATTCGCTATACTTTATATGATTGCGACGATGACTGCTACAGGAACTCGCTTTGCGAACTGGTTGATTCAAAAACTAGGACCATTCCAAAAAGTTGGTTTCGCTTTGCTTATCACATTCGTTTATTTTATTTTCAAAAATTTTCTATACTCACATATAGATAATTACACTGATGAAATAAAAATTTTTGATGATGAAAGCGATTTTTTTGCAACATGCTTTGGGTGCACCCTTCTATTTATAAATTCGCTATTGTTACTTTACGCCAAAAACATTTTCACAATACTCCAATGGAAAAAATGGATATTCATCCCTCTTTTTATTGTTGCTCAACTAATAACACTCTTCTTTGCCTCAGCATCTCTCAATTGGACAACCGATTTTAAATATGGAGACATCCAGACGACGCTTCTTGACGATAGATTAAGATCAATGGAAAAATACTATGACTACGAAATTATCATCAACAAAGAAGACATCCTTATTGCATTGAAAGGACCATCATTTATAAAACAGACATCTATAAACCTGCGTGTATACGGAGACTCAATTTGTCTTGTAGGACAAGAAATTCTACAAGATCTTTATTCAAGCAAGGAAACAACACCGTCAATACTAAACTCTAAGACCTGCAGATGGATTGTCGATGAAGCCCAAAACGAGGAAAGTGCAAAGAATTTGGCCCAAAGTATTCGATCTTACCATCAAGAATATTTCATCGGGTGGGAACCGACATCTGGCACATCTACTGAAATAATTCTTCTCGATTACAAGAAATTTAGGCAAAAAAAGTTATTCTTCACTTTTGCAGACGAGCGCATTCCCAAAGCCACGAAAATTTTAAATGCAGTTAATTTCTATCTCGATTATTGGGAAAAGTTTAAGCCACAAAATGTTGACAGCGAACAAACTGACAAGTAGAACCCTCAAAACATTAAAAAACGTCCAAGTTAAAAGCCTGGGCGTCTTTTTGCAAGACGAATAAAAAGGACAAAATAATAGTCATTTATTCAACATTTCCATTTTTCCAAGTCCAAGGCCCCGCAATTTCGCATAAATAAAGGTATATTTAGGCTGTTTTATAGGAATTCATTGAGAGACAAAACAAACAAAAAAAATATGGCATAAATACATATGTTATGGATAATTTTAATCTGCTTAATCATTGTCGGTGTTATTACCAATAATTATACACCATTAAAAGTTTTTGGTAAAATCGTGGCTTGGTTCTTTGGAATTGTATTGGCTTTATGCTTAATTTTATTATTGATAGCTGCTATTGCTACAAGAATTGAAGAAGCCGACAAAAAGAAAGAACAAGAAGCTTATTGGGAAAAGGTTAAGCAAACGCCGTTAATTCAATGGGCATGTGATTCTGATGGCTACCAATTATATTTAGCGGAACGTCCTGAATACGTTTATCAATGCACAACCGGAAAATTAATCGCCACTTTGTATTCAAACGGTTATACATGCAGACCATCATATAAGACAGTAAACCATTGGAAGTATTGTGAGCATACAAATCAAGCAAAGAACTCAAAATACAACCATTTATTGAAAAAATAGGTTTGGCCGAAGTTCTCATTTTATCGAGGCGCTTTACGAGCAAAGGGTTTTAGGGCGTCGCCCTAGGCGAACCCCATTCAAAAACGTTCAGGTTAAAAGCTTGAGCATTTTTTATAACTCATTTAACATTTTGTATATTACAAAATATTTAACGCACAACATTTCAAAAGCTTCTGATGAAAATATCACGAACACCTCTCCTACTTTTACTAACATTTCTTTTGTTCTCTTGCTCTTCAGAAAAGGAATCTCCTAAAGTCATGATTACCTCGCCCATTGACAACATTCTCGTAGAAAAGGCTAACCACAAAATGTATTTGCTCAAGGGCGATGTCGTTGTGAAGTCATACAGAATTTCATTGGGCAAGAATCCAGTTGGAGCGAAGGTCAAGTCCGGCGACAACAAGACTCCCGAAGGCAACTACACCATCGAAAGGCACAACCCCAAAAGCATTTTTCATTTATCGCTGAAGGTTTCGTACCCGAACGCAGAGCAAATCAAGGCCGCGAAAGATGGTAACTACGAGCCAGGCGGAGACATCATGATCCACGGCTATCCGAACAAGATTCCCGCATTTCTCTTTAAATTCTGGCATAAATGGAAAGATTGGACAGCCGGCTGCATCGCGGTCACAAACGACGAAATCGAAGAAATCTATGACGCCGTCAAAGACGGAACTCCGATAACAATTCTGCCTTAATATAAACTATATTGTTTTTTATGAAAAAGATTTTAATTACCCTATTCACAATTTGCATTGCACAAACTTTCGCCGCTAAAGCCACGCCCGAGCAATGGATCGCAAAAGCCAACGGAGTACTGAAAGAACAGCCTCGCATTTCTTCTAAGTATATTTACCCAGGCCTTGAACCGAGTAGCGTATTTGAGGCATCGGCAATACTGGACTCCGCAACCAAGGAATACCCTTACCGAATCGATATGTGGCTTGGGCAAGTTCAGTTATTCGGCGAAATAAACGAATGTGGTATGCAGTCTAAATTTTTTGACAAAATTAACACTTTGTTGAAAAAGAAAAAAGATAAATGCGAACTTGCCGGCGGGAAAAAAATCGACGACGCCGAAAAGTTGCTTGAAAAAGAATTTACCCTTGTCATACGGAAATACTTTGAACTAGAGTACGACTCCTGTTTCGAGATCATGTCCCGCCAGATGTACAAGTACCTCCCCAATAGCGTCGAAGCATTGAATTTCTTGAGCATCCACTATATGCTTCAGAAAAACGACAGCGCGCTAGCACTTCTTGAACGAGCCCACAAAATCGCCCCTACCGATTGCATTGTACTATCAAACCTTGCGCTATATTACAAACGAAAAGGCGATACGAAAAAAGAAGACGAATACAAGAAGAAACAAGATCTATTCTGCAAAGAAAAATAATTTCCATGAGTTTCATAAAAATTTCCTTAATTTTACTGGTGGCCGCAACAGCATTTTCCTGTAGCGACAAACAAGAATCAAGCAGCAACAACGTAGACACCAAAGCCATAGAAAAAATCCAAACTTTCTATACCAATTACATTTTCGGAGACGAGTTCGCGAACGATTCCGTCATTGCGAAGTATTGCACAAAGAATCTCGCCCAGGAGCTTTCAAAAGCTTACGACGCCGAGTTCAGCGATGGTGGTGGCTACGCGGTCTGGAAATTCCGCAGCGACGCGCAAGATGGCGAAGACATTCACGAAATCGAAAAAATCGAACCTCTCGGCAATGGCAAATACATCGTCCATTACAACGACATGGGCAACAAAGGAACACACTCCATCACCATCATCCAGCAAGACGGCGATATTTTCTTCGACAAACTTGATTAAAAGGCAACCCAATGGATATTAAAGTTCTCCGTGCAACAGAAGAATGGCAGCGCGCAGGCGCGTACAGCGTGCGCATCCAGGCAATGAATCGGGCGTACCACATTTCACTTCGAGATGAGTTTGACGAGCACGATTGCGACGGTACGAAGTTCATCGTTTTACTTGACGATGAATATCCTGTTGCGACGTGCAGATTCTACGAAATTGATGCAGAAACAGCAACAATCGGACGCGTGGTCGTGATGCCGGAATATCGCGGTCAAAAGCTTGGCGCCATGGCGGTCCGTGAAGCCGAAAAATGGATTGCCGAATGCGGTTACAAACAGATAATCATCGACAGCCGTTTGGAAGCCACGGGCTTTTACGAGAAGCTTGGGTACAAGCTCATCGGAGATCAGCCACACCGCTGTGGCATCTTTGACTGCACCCGCATGAAAAAAATTCTCTAGAACTTGATTGTCACATCGACTCGCGTGGCATCAGGATCTCGTGCTATACGAATTATGCCCCAAGTAGTGAAACCAACAAATCCAGCAAGTGACGCCCAGCCCACATGTTTCCAGTTATAGCCGCCCATAAAGAATGACACTGGTATTTCTGCAACCATCGATATAAGAGCCACATTTATCGCGCCATAAAGCCCCGTAAAAAAGCCCCAACCTACACCAATTTCGGTATCTTGATACATGTGAACTGATTTCACGTCATCAAGTTTATAGTTTAAATCTCTCTGTATTTGCAATTTTTTCAGAGGAGTCCAATAATCAAGATTTTGCTGATTCTTCTTCGATTTATCGCAAATATCTTCTGGAGCATTATTTTTCTTTTCGGATTTTTGCGTATACTCCCATAACGACACTTGTCTAGTTTTAGAAAATTGATTACGCTCAAGCGAAGTACAATATTCCTTCTTGAGATTTTCAACAACTTGTAATAACTCCCCTTCTCTGCAATTATCGGTCTGATTTCCAAAACAAGTTTTTTCATGATGCGTATTGATTTCGCTAGTCATGATGGGTTCGCCCCTTTCATCTAAAAATTCGATTTTGCAACGAGGAGAATCATCACGGTTAGACCAACACCAGTAAAAATTTAGGATTGTCTCTATAGGCGCATTTTCGGCTTGTTCTGCATCTAACAAAAAAGCACTCGTTCTAACAGAACGATTGAAATCAAGAAACGCATCCTGCGAAGATTGAAATTCGTACTGTTTAACCTCACGTTTTTCGTCATCACTAGCAAAAGAAAATGAAGCCGTTAAAAACAACAAGCAACAAATTAAATACCGCAAATTCACTTACCCATTCCTTAATTATTGATTTTTATTACCCACGATACTTTGTATTGTACCCGTGATTTTCACGAGGACGCAAGTCATTCGGATACATCACATCGGCATACACATCCTGCTGGAGCTTTTTCACGATGTTGTAGACTTCGATGTAATTGGAAATACTATCGATAGAAATACCCGCATTCGTAGAAGTCGTCCTTCCGTTCCGTGTTACAGGATTTGCCTGGGCTGACGTCGTAATAACATCCCCTACGCCAAACCATTGGTCAAAAATGCCGCGGTGCAAATCCACGTGCGAAAGTTCCGCAAACGGTTTTGAATTGTAGCGTTTGCTGAAAACTCCTCCAGACGCATATATAGCTTTGTCCGTAATGATATAGTTCGTATTCTGGTAACGCCTAAACGACAGGAGCGCACCGCCGAGGTAAATCCAGACCGGCATCAGGTGGAGCAACATAAACGGGACCAAGAAAAAGCCAATGTGTTCATCTTTGGACGAGAACGAAGCGCCAATAAATCCAAAGTCAATGATACCCCAAATCAGCGCAAACGGGAGCAGTGGATTAAAGATGCTTTCGAAGATGAAGCACTTTTTGTTGGGCTTCCCCGCATAAATGATTTTTTCGTCTTTACCAATTAACAGTTTAAGTTCGTTGTCCATAAAAATTGCTCCAAAATGACGAACCCTAATAAATTACAATTTTTTATTGGAATTTTGACAAATTACGTTTGTTTTTGTTTACAATTTTATCAAAAATTATGATATATTATAGAAACGGCTCCTTAAGGAGATGCATTCCCCATTCGCGGATCATGCTCACATAAGTGCTAAAGCACTAAGTGAGCAAAGAGATCACGTCGGGCATGACAACCAAAACGGAGAAAATCAATTTTTAGGGTATGGAGAATAAAATGGAAGAACAGAACATCCCTTCGGCAGAAGTACAAAAGCAAATGAGAAAGGTGGGGCTGAAAATTGCGTTTATCATGGCGCTTTTGATGAGCTTCGGACTTTCGCTCACCGGCCAGCTGATGGCAGAACACCCGCCTGAGATGCCGACAATCGCAATTGTCATCGGTTTCTTGAAATGTTTCGCCTTGAGCTTTGTCATTAGCTTTGCAATTGGCTTTTTCGTACCGATTCCCAAAGTGAACGCCGCCCTCGCCCGCAAGTTCCACCTGCAGCCACGCACGCCAAAGGCTCATTTCGTGGAATCGCTTGCTTCGAACTTGATTTACACGCCACTAATCACGACGGCCATGGTCTGCTTCGTGTACTTCACAATGATGCCCGAAGGCCACAAGCCGCCGTTCCTTGCGATGTTCATCTTTTCGCAGGTCGTTTGCCTTGTCGTAGCACAAGTGCTGATTATGGTGTTCGTGCCGATTATCATGAAGCTCGTGCTGCCGAAAATGCCACCGCGACCATAGCAAAAACGCACGGGATGACCCGTGCGATTTTTGTTGTTGAGAAATGGTTTTAGCCGAGGCGTTCGTTCACGACATCCCAGTTGACGATGCTCCACAACGACTTCAGGTAATCCGGACGGCGGTTACGGTAGTCTATGTAGTAGGCATGTTCCCACACATCGAACGTGAGGAGCGGCTTGAGATCCTTGGTAATCGGGTTCTGCGCATTACCTTCCTGCGTGATGACCAAACGGCCCTTATCAGTCACAGAAAGCCACACCCAGCCAGAACCAAAAAGTCCAGCCCCTTTCGCCTGAAATTCTTCTTGGAATTTTTCAAAAGATCCAAATTCGCTAGTAATCAACGTTGCGATTTCACCCGTCGGGACATTGCTCATCGTCGGAGCCTTGAACTGCAAAAAGTACATAGCATGGTTCAAAATCTGCCCTGCGTTATTGAACACGCCACCTTCGGACGTCTTTACGATTTCTTCAAGGGACTTGCCTTCGAAAGCGCTCCCCGGAAGTGCGGCATTGAGATTATTCACATAAGTCTGCAAGTGCTTGCCAAAATGGAACAGCATCGTTTCTTGGCTTAATGCAGGAGCCAAATCAGCCATCCCGTACGGAAGCACTGGCATTTCAAATTTTCCATTGACTGGTTCAAACATGAAGAACCCTCCTTTTTTGGATAGTTTTTATCATTGCTCTAAATAAATATATACTAACCTAGCGCACTATCGTATCAAAAAAGTAAGAAATGATTATTCCATATTATAGGAGAATGCTCTATTAAACAGGAGATGCCCGCTTACTTCGACTGCGCTCAGCACAGGCTCCGGCGGGCATGACAATATTAGCACTGGGGCCGGGATGACTGCATAAAAGGAAATGCCCGCCGATGGCGGGCATAACTCGAGGATGACTAAAGACGATTATTCTTCGTCGCCCTCGTCGGAACCTTCATCGCTAGCAGCTGCTGCGGCGGCATAGTTGCCGAGCAAGATGCTCACGTCCACGGACTGGAGGTCTGCAAGGCTCTTCACGCCCGTCTTCTTGTCTTCTTCGACCTTGCCGAAGTTAGCGACAATGACGTTTGCAGAACTGGCTTCAAAGCGGCGAGTCTTATTGGCGAGGCTCATGTTGCCCTTTGTTGCCGGGAAGAACTTGGCTTCGAGTCTAGCCATGTCCTGGGAGGTTCTAACAGTCTGGAGAGCTCCGCAAGCAATGGCCCAAGTGGACTTGTTCATTTCGATGCCGTTGTTCACCAAATCAAGCACCATGGAGTTACCCTTGAAGGACTTGTTTGTCGTGGCTTCGTAATGTTCCCTAGCCTGGTTGACATAGTTACCCTTCTGCATGAAGAGCATGGCGATAACGCCAAAAACGAGAACGGTAAGAGCAATGGAAATATTCTTTAAATTCATGACGTTCTCCCTTATTCAAAATGGTATTCAGCCGGCTTTTCAATCTTGAGGCTGTTTGCAAGGTTATACTGGACCAATGCGCTGTAATCAACGTTCTTGAGCTTGCCCTTGGCATAGCTGAACTTCACAACGCAATTCTTACCGCAAGCGACTTCCTTAGAACCCTTTTCGTTCTTGAGGAGAATCGTGCCTTCGGCAAGGCCAGCCTTCTGGAAAATGCCGTTCTGCACAGCGTCGTTAATACCTGCGCCCGTGTAAAGGTGAGAAATCTGCTTGAAGCGAGCTTCCTTGTCGGATTCGATAGCAGTAAGAGCGCTCTTGAATGCGGCTTCGCTCTTAGCACCGGAAAGCACCGTGTAAACAAGCTTCCAAGCCATGCTGTACTGGTCCACAGAACGCCACTGTTCCACGAGAACCTGAGTATTCTTTTCCAAATAAGCCGATTCCTGTTCGTTTGCAGTACGCTTTGCCTGTTCCTCATAGCCGCCCTTGAGCGTCATCAGGATAATGATGAGAGCGACGAGGATGACAACGTCAGCCACGACGAGGATCTTCATTTTCTTTTTATCCATAGTATTCCTTTAGAAAAAGTCGTTTCAGAAACAATCTAAACTTTAATTTAAAAAAATCAAGCAAATTTAAAGTAAAAATAGAGAACTTACGCGCCTATTTTTTATATTCTTCTCGTATGAGCGAAGATATTTCCCAATTACCCTCCCAGATTATCTACAATAACCTCAAGGAAATGATGCGTGCCAAGAATACCGCGCACGAATCCATTTTCAAGTTCCACTGGAAAAAGATGTGGCCGTTCAGCCTTATTTGGCCGCAGGTGGATTTTGTCCGTATTGTAAGGCTCATGGACGAACTGCGCAAGAACGTCGTTTCACAAAAAGCGCTCGTCAAGGAAGCTAAGAAAAAAGCCAAGCCGTACGAAGAAACGTTCCTCGGAACCATTCCGCCTTATCTAGAATGTCTTGACGTTTCTTGCAAGTGCCTCGCCGATGTCGCCCAGTGGAAGCAGGACATGCTCGAAAAGAAGCTTCACCACGATGTGAAGATGATACGCGACGTTTCGGAATACAACAACATTCTCAAGGCATACGAGAAGGCGCAAAACGACCTCGTCAAGGCAGGCGAATTTGTCAGACTGGGCTGGGTGGAAATGCTTAAGGGTTACGTAAACGAAGTCGAAGGCAAATAATGCCAGCTATAAGCGTCATCATCCCAATGTACAACACCGAGGCATACATCAATGACTGCCTCGACAGTCTCGTTGCACAGACTTTTACGGATTTTGAAGCTATCATTATCGACGACGGTTCGACCGACGAAAGCGCTCGAATTGCCGCCGGCTACGCCTCATCCGACGCCCGTTTCAGGCTTATTGGACAACCGAACAAAGGACCGTCTGAAGCCCGCAATACAGGACTCAAGATTATGCGAGGGGAATACGTTACGTTTATCGATAGCGATGACTGCGTAGCCCCGAACTTTCTGGAAACGTTATTTTTCATAGCGCAGTTGCATAAGGCCGATGTCGCCTGCTGTTCCATCAAGAATATCGATGAAGCGTACAAGTGCGACGGCACAACGCCCAACACATCTATTTCGGCAAGCCTAACGCCAGAAGAAGCGGCCAGAATTTCGCTTTACCAGGACTCATTGCCGGATTACTCCGCCTGGAATAAGCTATACAAGGCCGACTTGTGGAAAGGGAAGTTTTTCCCGGCAAATACGATTTACGAAGATCTCGCCGTCGTTCCAGAAATTTTGCTTGGAGCAAACAAAGTAGTAACGACAAAGTCACACCTCTACTTTTACCGCAAGCGCGCCGGAAGCGAACTCGCCACGCAGACCGGCAGCACAAAAATCATCCTTTTGCTAGACATTGCCGAAGACGTTTTCGAAAAGATGAAGCATATTTCGAAGCCGCTTTACAAAGCTGCCCGCAGTATGCTCGTGAGCGCAAGCTTCAGCATATTGATGCGCACTAGTGACGATGAAAAATTTGCAGAAAGCCGCAAAAGAGCGATTGCGCACATCCGTAAATATCGTTTTGGCACGTTCTTTGATTTGAGAATTCGCATGCGCAACCGCATGGCCATTTTGCTTTCGTACCTCCCCCGTTCAATCTTTTTGAAGATTCTTAAGAAAGGTCTTTCGTGATTCCCTTAACGTTCAAAGAAGTCGTTATCCGCATGGCGCGGCGCATCCTTGGAGAGGAGCGCGTACACGACCGTTTGATTGAACGAGGGATTAAGTTAAGGCATTTACAGGACGGGTACTCAAGAAATGGCGAGATTCTCGAAAGTTGCGACGGAGGCGAGAGTCGCCAGACGCTCATATTCATGGCTGACGGCAAGTGGATGCACGGCGGGCTCACGGACCGCTTGCGCGGAATGGCAAGTGCGTACAAGTTTGCTACCGAGCGCAATCTTGACTTCAAGATTTTCCACACTTCGCCGTTTTTGCTTCAAGAAATTTTGCAGCCGAATAAAGTCGACTGGATTATTGACGAACACGAAATAAGCCACAATTGCGAAATTGCCAAGCCCGTATTGCTTTACCGCGAGGATTTCAACAATGATTCTGCGCTAGAAAGGCAGCTGGATTCTAGGCACAAGCAGTTCCATCTTTATTCGTGCGTAGACACTGTCGGCGAAGAGTTCCCTAAATACTTTAACGAGCTTTTCAAGCCTTCCCCGCTGTTAGAAAATGAACTTACGCATTACAGCGAACTGCTAGGCGAAAGCTACACTGCTATTTCGTTCCGATTCCAGAACAAGCTCGGGGATTTTAAGGAATTCACGTTCAAGGAATTGTCAGAGAAGGGCAAGCGGAAACTGTTGAGTGCGGCGATAAATGTTTTGAAGAAGGAGATGCCCCATCAAGTGGGGCATGACAATTCAGATACAGCATTGTCATGCCCGCCAGTGAGCGGGCATCACCATCTCGTCAATGAAACAAGTAAAATACTTGTAACAGCGGATAGTCCGACGTTCCTTGCAGAAGCGGAGAAATTGCCAAACGTTGTTACGGTCAAGGGCAAAAGCCTCCACATCGACTTCAACAGTTCCAAGAACGCTACAGATTATCTGAAAGCGTTCACAGAATTTTTCTTGATTTCAAAGGCTTCCAAAGCAATCCTTTACCGCAATCGCAAATACAAGACGTATCCGTCAAACTTCCCAAAGTACGCGGCGATGCTTGGGCATGTGCCATACAAGATTGCGGAAGAATAACCAAGTCTCAAAAAATGATAGCCGGAGTTTATTCCGGCTTCACGAAACTAATACTTCAAAAGCTTTCGTGGAATAAAAAGTTTTGGAAGTCTAAGCCAAAACCGGGGCGAAAGCGAAATCACCTTCGGAATCAGGCGGAGCGCCTTGAGCTTGCTCTGGGCTGCAACGGCAGAAAACCAGTTCGCCTTCCAGCAACGGACCGCCTTTTTATACAACGGGTGCTTGCTGTAGTTTTCGGCTAAGATACGCAAAATTTCGCTAAAAATGCGGTCATTGTCCACATGCAGATTATCGCCATGTTCCCGGTAATAGCAACACACGAAATCCTTCGAGACCGGTTGCGGGCCATAGTGGTAAAGAATGCTCAGATAAAGCGGATAGTCTTCAAAATAATACCGCTTATCGTAGCCACCGATTGCGAGAATTTTTTCGCGCACAAACATTTCGGCACAGCCGTGCAAGGCTTTCTGCCCTAGGAAGGACTCTTCAAAAGAAATCCGAGGGACACTCCGCAAGTAGCGAACGTCCATTTCGGAGCCAATCTTATCACCTTCGTATAGCGGGACGATTTGCCCAAAACAGGATGCGGCTTCTGGGTGTGCATCCAAAAAATCGCTCTGTTTTTTAAGGCGATCCGGCGGCATGATGTCATCGGACGAAAACGAACAGACATAGCGCCCACGAGCTAGAGAAAGTGCTTCTATAAGCGTCGGTACAACGCCCTTGTTCGGCCGATGGATGTACGTGAATTTCAGTTCATCAGCCAAGCGCTTTAGAATTTCAGGGGTACGGTCCTTGCTTCCGTCGTCGATGACAATCAGTTCAAAATCGACACCGGACTGCAACATTACAGAACGCACAGCCGCTTCGACATACTGCTCATGGTTATAACTTGGCAAGATTACAGAAACTTTTGGAGTCATTTTTCACCCCACTTTAAGCGGCAGACGAGAACAAATGAAGCAACAAGCGTAAGGAAATTTTCTAGCGCATACGCCATCATCGGGCCATTGAACTCATAAAGTTTTACAAAGGCATAAGTCGATAGCGCCAAGACAAGTTCCGAACAAATTTCAAGCGTCAGGAATTTCTTTGTTTCACGGCGCACTATTAACACAAGCCCAAGCGCCCAGCCGCCCACGCGGAAAAAGTCACCAAGCAACTGAACCGGGAGATAATCGGCGGCCCCCGCATACGATGAAGAAAGCATCACTGCAACAAGGAGCGAACGGCCAAAGTAAAGAATCAATACAGCCACTAGCGCAAGCAACATCGTCTTAAGGAATATCGGGCGGAACATTCCCCAGAATTCCGATTTCGTCATTTTCGCAGAGACTCGAGGCAAGATGATAACGCCGAGGATGGCTGAGAAAAACGCCGTCAAGAAATCCGATATTTTCCAGATTCCCTGCCAAATGCCGGCGGCATCCCACCCTAGATTATCGCCAACAGTCTGTCGCATAAACGTGAGCACCACAGGCGACAAGAGCATAGGGACAATTCCCATCAACGCATACGAGAGCCACGGCGCACGGATGTCAAGCGCGCTCTTGCGGATTTCACGCAGGCTAAAGCCAGCACGTGACGCTATTTGCGCCGCAAAAATCCCTGCAACTACAGACTGCGTTGCCACAATCGAAAGTACGCTCAGGCGCCCCGAATAAAGGAAAAACGCGACCCACAACATTTGCCATAGCGAGGACACCATGTTGATGAGCGCCCAACGGCGGTAATGCCCAAGCCCGTTCATCACAGATGCAGTAATCGTAATGATGTTTGTCGCAAAGACGCCCGGCAAGGCAAAGATAATCGCCGCCTGCACAAGACGCGGGTGGATGCCCGGGAAAAACGATTCGAGCGGGACCGTAAAGCAGAGAACGAGTGCTACAGCAAACGTGAAAATACTAGCAAACGTGGTCAAGCGAAAACCGCCTCGCCACACGCCTTTCAGTTGTTCCAAATCATTTTTATTCTGAGCGCTAAGGCTGACCCAGCCATTCTGGAGCGCCAACGAAGACGTTGCCTGCCCCATCGTCATAAAGTTCATGAACTGGCCAACACATGCAAAAGCACTCGGCGGCAAGAACACCGCCAAAAGCTTGTTCACTACAAAAACGCGCAAGGCGTTGAGGAACGTCACCATTCCAGAACCCATAAACGCCTTCCAAAAATTCACAGGCTGAGGATTTGTCTTATTTTCCCTAGAACTCATTAATGGCTCCAATCACTTCGGAGACTTCATCATCGGTCATCACGGGACTCATGGGAATGCTGAGAATCATTTTCGCCATCGCTTCTGCAACCGGATACTCGCCGCTAAACTCGTGGACATAAGCCTCTTGCAAATGCGGCGGAATCGGGTAATGGATGAGCGTTTCAATTCCGCGGGCAGCCAAGAATTTTTGCATTTCGTTGCGAGATTCTTCATTCTTTAAGCGGATCACGAACACATGGTAAACATGTTCCGAAGGCGTTGCAGGAATCTCGGGCAAAAGGACTTTCGGATTCTTGATTTCGGCGCAATAACGAGAAGCGATTTCACGACGGCGTTCATTGGAAGCGTCCAAATGCGGAAGCTTCGCGAGCAAAAGCGCCGCTTGCATTTCGTCTAGGCGAGAGTTTACCCCCTTATACTTGTTCACGTACTTGCGCTCGGAGCCGTAATTGCCAAGAGCACGCACCATGTTCGCGACATCGGCATCGTTCGTAAGAACCATTCCCGCATCGCCAAGCGCCCCCAGATTCTTTGTCGGGTAAAAACTGAAAGCCGCTGCAGAACCAAACGTTCCCGCACCACGGCCATCACTCATTCGCGCGCCATGAGCTTGAGCACAGTCTTCAAAAAGCAACAAGTCATGTTCATTGGCAAACGCACAAATTTCATCCATGGCGCAGAGGCGCCCGTACAAATGAACGACCAAAATAGCACGAGTCCGAGCCCCGTAGGCATCCTTCAAGCGTTTAGGATTCATGTCATAGCTATTTTCGGCAGGTTCCACAAGTACCGGCTTGAGTCCAACAGCGCTAACGGCAAGGACAGTCGCGATATACGTATTCGCCGGCACCAAGATTTCATCGCCCTCGTGCAAGCGACCCAGTTCCATTGAGGCCCGCAGCATAAGCGAAAGGGCATCCAGGCCATTCCCGACACCTACGGCATACTTGACTCCGCAGTATTCCGCAAAAGCATTTTCAAAGCGTTCGCAATAATGCCCCCGAATATACCAGCCAGATTCCACGACGGAACACGCAGCATTTTTGAGATCATCCATGAAGGGAGCATTTAAGCTTTTGAGATCAAGAAAGGGAACTTTTGTCATAAACTCCAATATAAAAAAAATCGGCTCCGATAAACGGAACCGATTACTGAGCTACGAAGGGCTCGAACCTTCGACCCACGCCTTAAAAGGGCGTTGCTCTACCAACTGAGCTAGTAGCCCGAGCACGAGCAAATATATAAAAACATTTTTGTATTGTAAAGGTGTCGAAAACCCCAATAAACAAAAAAAATCACGCTTATGGGACGTTTAGTGCAAAATATTTGTTCGACTTTTTATAAATTTACATCATGGATTTCTTGAAAAAACTCTCAGCAATAGCGGTTATCGCAGTCGCATGTCCGGCATCAGATTTAGGCTACTTTTCAAAGCACGATGCAGGCCAAGAAGTTTTTTCGTTCCTTTCTACTTTTGATAGCCCGCGCAATGCGGCTCTCGAAAAATCCGCATCGGCACTCAACTCCACGGACCCGACCATTGTGCAGTTGAACCCAGGCGCCATCCTCATGACCGAAGGAAAAAAGCGCGTCGCCGAAGCCCATTGGCAGACAGGCGAATTCGCCGCAAACCAGGGAACTCTCTCATACACAACGCAGTATGAAAAGTTTATCTTCCAGGCCTCGTACAACTGGATTTCTTACGGGACCATTGTCGGTTACGATGAATACGGCGAGAAAAACGGAAGCGAATACAAGCCGTTCAGCCAGCTTGCTACAGCGACCGTAGCCTACCCGATGAAGCACATCCACGTTGGTGCAACTCTCAAGTTTGCCTCCGACAAGCTCACCGGCGATGCCACAGACCAGACTGCAATGGCGGTCGCTTTTGACTGGGGCCTGACCTGGCAATCTTCAAGCAACAACTACGGTTTTTCGTTTGTTGCAAGAGATTTTGGCGCCATGATCCGTGGCTATGTCAAGGAAGACGCAGACGACTCCTACCCCTTGTCGCAGACGTTTGCCATTGGCGGATTTTTCAGGCCTAGCCGTGTACCACGCTTAACCTTGTTTGCCGAAACAGACTTTCCGCGCTATGCAGAACCGGACCTGAACCTCGGTGCAGAATACGCTCTCGGCGAATTTTTCCGCATCCGCGCAGGCTTCACGCGCACCTGGCTCGACATCTCCCGCGATATCAAGGAACTGGCATCTTCGTCTAGCAGACCGGACGAGACAAACGAAGCACGAGTGCTCAGCCTTGGCCTTGGATACTCATCCGATTTGTTCGCCTTTGACTACGCCATCTCTTACCTTGCAGAAGACTTGGGCTTTGAGCACAGACTCGGCCTCCGCGTTGAATTTTAAAAGTTTTTGAGACAAACGATGCGACAGTTTGACGTTTTTGTTTTTGACGAAAACTACGACGAAGCACAAGGCAAGCTCCCCCAACCGCCATTCACGGACCCTGAACTTGGCTGGTTTTACACCAACGACTGGAACAGGCATCTCGACGAAATTGAAGGCGAATGGGTTGTTTTTGCGCACCCGAGCATCAAGATCGATCGCAACTTTTTGAACAACGTTGCCGAAGTCACAGACGGATTCCCGATGGTCGATGCCTTTGCCCCACGCATCCGTACAGACAAAGGAAATTTTTTAGGTGGATATTTGCTAAAACCCGCATCTAAGGGTTCTGGCTTTGTCGAAATTGACGAGAACGCACCGCTGCGCTATGTAGCCGCACCGCACCCTTATTTGGGAATTTTCTCGAGGCGCATCATCCAACGTACCGGCGGGTTCGACACGACACTCCCGGAGAGCGCAAGGCTTGCAGACTTTACGCTCCGCATGATGCACGCCGGCGGCAAGATGTTCTCCGTGCCGTATCTCGTGGCTCAAGCAACAGGCGACGAAGCTGAGGCAGTCACAGGAAACGATTGCAAAGAAAATGCGCACAATCTCGCAGGAATGCGCGCGGGAATGCGCGACCTCAAGTCAATCGCTATTATCTTGTCTAAAGCATTCGGTGCTGAAGCATCCGTGCCATTTGCACTCCACCATCCAAGCGTCATTCCGACGCTACTCCGCAATCACAAACAGCGCAAAGAAAAGCGCAAAGCGGCAACACTCCTTTCCAAGCTCAAAGCAGACTTTCTAAAAGAAGTGATTAGCCATTAACGAGAGGGCGATGTCCGATCGGAGTCGGGCATGACAAACAAAAACAATCGTATACTGCGCCTCCGGCGCATAAAAAAAGAACCCCGCCGAGTGGCGAGGTCCAAAAGCTTTTTTAGCGGAGGTGTGGGAATCAATTTGCTTAGAGCGTTACGCCCACACCACTAACACTAGTTAAACTTTAATTAGCCCTTGTAGTTGGTGATAACGCGAGCCATTTCGCAAACCTTGTTGCTGTAGCCCCATTCGTTATCGTACCAAGAGCAAACCTTCACGAAGGTCGGGTCGAGCTGGATGCCGGCCTTAGCGTCGAAGATAGAAGTGCAGGAGTTGTTGCGGAAGTCGGTAGAAACAACAGCGTCTTCGGTGTAACCGAGGATGCCCTTGAGTTCGCCTTCAGAAGCTTCCTTCATAGCAGCGCAGATTGCTGCGTATGCTGCGTCCTTGTCAGCAGCCGGAGCGTTCTTGAGTTCAGCAGTGAGGTCAACGAAGGAAACGTCGGAAGTCGGCACGCGGAGAGACATACCAGTGAGCTTGCCGTTGAGTTCCGGAAGAACCTTACCCACAGCCTTAGCAGCACCCGTAGAAGACGGGATGATGTTTTCGAGGATGCCACGGCCACCGCGCCAGTCCTTCTTGGACGGGCCGTCAACGGTCTTCTGAGTAGCAGTTGCAGCGTGAACGGTGGTCATGAGGCCACG
The DNA here is from genome assembly GCF_002210425.1 of Fibrobacter sp. UWB2. Classification (NCBI taxonomy): domain Bacteria; kingdom Pseudomonadati; phylum Fibrobacterota; class Fibrobacteria; order Fibrobacterales; family Fibrobacteraceae; genus Fibrobacter; species Fibrobacter sp. UWB2. The sequence continues at coordinate 653,175 of NZ_MWQK01000001.1, forward strand.
GACGATGCCGAACTTTTCGTTGAGGACCTTGGAGATCGGAGCGAGGCAGTTGGTGGTGCAGGAAGCGTTGGAGATGATCTTCTGACCAGCATAGGTCTTGTCGTTCACGCCGTACACGAACATCGGAGTGGAGTCCTTAGACGGAGCAGACATGATGACCTTCTTAGCACCAGCCTTGAGGTGGGCTTCAGCAAGTTCTGCAGTGAGGAAGAAACCAGTGGATTCAACAACGACGTCTACATCGAGAGCGCCCCAAGTGATGTTGGTCGGATCCTTTTCAGCGAAGATCTGGATCTTGTTGCCGTCGACAATGAGGAAGTTGCCTTCGACCTTGATGTCGTGGTTGAACTGACCGTGGACGGAGTCATACTTGAGCATGTATGCGAGGTAGTCAGCGTCGAGAAGGTCGTTGATACCGACAACAGTGATGTCCTTGGAGAAGTTTTCCACAGCAGCGCGGAAGACCATACGGCCGATACGACCGAAACCATTAATACCGAGTTTGAGAGCCATTATTGGATCCTTTTTTTATTGTTGAAATTGCTACCCACCTACACGGTGGAGCTTTGCTGGCTGGAAAGATACAAAAAATCGAGATGTTTGTGTAGTAATAATCTCAAAAAAAGAGAGTAAAACGACCAAAGACCGCCAAGTGAGGTCTTACCGCATCTACCACCACTATTTTTCCAGGACTTCGAGGACGAGCTTTTCGAGCATTTCGAAACTCGGGGCCCCGCTCCAGACGCGCTTGATGTAGCCATTCGAGTCTAGGAGCATGAGCGTCGGGACCGCATGAATCCCGTAACGGCGCCAGAGTCCCTGGTCGGCATCGCGGTAAAGCGGATACGGAGACGCATGTTGCTTCTTGTAGAAAGCGAGGAGCGGCTTGGTCTGTTCAGAGGAGATTCCAATGACCTCTAGCCCCTGGCTAGAATACTTGTTGTAGATTTTTTCGAGCACGGGGAGCGTCTGGCGGCAAGGTCCGCACCAGGTCGCCCAGAAGTCGAGAAGTGTAGCCTTCGGAGCATCCTTTCTCTTTTCGCCGTTCTTGTAGAAGTTCTTGCCGAATTCAGCCATCTTGCTTCCAATGGCAGAACCAGTGAGGCTAGAAATATCGTCCGGGCGTTCCGTCAGCGTCACCGTCAGCGGGATGCGCTTGCCATCGCGGAAAATATCGATGGAAACCTTAGAGCCCACCTTTGCCGATTTCAGGACATTCTGGATTTGAGCCACATTGACCAAGTCCTTGCCATCAAAGCCCACAACCAGGTCTCCCGAGACTATCCCCGCCGAGAGGCACCCCGATTCCGGATGCACCCCAGAGACACGGAGCGCTAAGTGATTTTGATAGAGATTCTTCTTATAAATAAGTCCAAGCCACGGCCCTGCAAACGCCGAAACCGAGAAAAGGGCAAGAACGCAAATGGCACGAACAATTCTAGACATTTAATCCATCCTATATATAATTGCTATTTAAAACAGGTAAAAACCGATATTCAAAGCGGCCGAAAAATGAGCTTCGCGACTGAACAAGTCATCGCTCTTGTCCAAGAGCGCCTTGCCCATGATGTAGCTTGCATCCAGTTCTATACGGCATAAAAAGCTCGTGTTCTTGAAGAACGTGATATCGCGGCCGTAACCAAGTGTTGCTCGTGGCTGGAAATAGTTTTTGCCGTAGCGGTCGAAGGAAATCATCGAAAAGCCGAGGCGAACAAAGTCATCTTCACGCGTGCCACGGAAAAAGAACCGCCAATCCGAGCCAACTTCAAAGTAGTCGTTCGAAAAGAGGAGCGCCATAAAAAGGTCTGCCGAATGGTGGTTATGGAAGCGGTATTCGCTGCTCAGCAAAATTCCCGGATGCACAGAGCTCAAATAATAGACAAGTTGCAGCTCGCCACCAAACGAGAACGCCGAAAGCGAATCTGACGCCGGAGCGTCTTCGTAGGGTTGCTCGATAAAGTATCCAGCGAAAGACTGGACACAACTGAGCAAAAGCGCCACGAGGAATATTTTAACGCACCGGGCCATCAGCTTTCTTTAGCCCTTCGGATTCTTGGCGTCGTAATCGGCGAGAGTCTTGAAGCCGTCTTTCGAAAGAGCCTCTTCAAGTTCCTTGCGCATCGCATGGGCAGCCATCCAGCGGAAAGCCACTACAGAATAGCACTGCACAGCATCGACACCGAGCTTGATGAGGTCGTAAATCTTGTAACCGTGGTCAATGCCACCGCAGGCGATCACGCTCATCTGCGGGTAATGTTCACGAATAAACTTGACATTGCGCACCGTATTTTCGTAAAGAGGGCGGCCAGACATGCCACCGCGATCGCCATCGGCACGGAGCGGAGTCAAATCGTCGTACTTCACATGAACCGGGAGGTCCGTAACTTTCTTTGTCGGGTACGTGTTGCCCATGACAACGCCGTTCACGCCCACCTTCACCAACATATCCATGATGGTCGCCGTGTGATTTTCGGGCATATCCGGGCTGAGTTTTGCATAAATGGCCTTGCGGACCGGCTGTTTATTGCGATAATCCGTGATAGCGGTAAAGATTTTGTTGACAAGCGTCATGTCCAAATCGAGGCGATTCTCCCCCGTATTCGGGCAGCTCAGGTTGATTTCGACGTAGTCCGCCACGCGGTAAGCGATGGAGAAACTTTCAACGATGTCCTGAAGCTTTTCGTTTTCGTCCGAGAGACCCGGCGTTTCGGCAACAGAGATGCCCACGCACATTTGAACCCTGTGAGCTGCGGTAATTTGGGTATCCACGCGACGGGTCACTGCGTCGACGCCATCGTTGTTGAGACCCATGCTATTATGAATTGCACGGTCATTCTCGATAAAACCGATACGCGGTCTGTGCGTATTTCCTTCACGGACATGACGGGTTGCAGTCCCGACAGAGATGCCACCAAAGCCCATGTTGGCAAAATCGCAAATGCGTTTTGCCGTCTTGTTTGCACCAGCCGCGAGCATAATCGGGCAACCGAAATGGAGCGGATTCGAGCCATCCGCAAATGTCACCACGCGATTCAAAGTCTTGCTCAAGTCCGGGCGACCACCCATAAACGGGATAACCGGGGCAAAGCGGGCCACATGCTTCAGGGAATCATGGCGAAATTCCGGATTATTGTGGAAAATACGGCGAATAAGTGCCAAAATGCGGTCACTCACGCGCATATAGTATTCGTGGTTGATGCAATTATTGTTCATGAGTAGTAAAATAGAAAAATCTGATACCAAAGACAGCCTAGCTAGACTTATAGAACCAACAAACCACCTATTGCCATGATACGAAAAATTTTATAATTCTTACTAGACAAGAGAGTAAATTATGCAAAATCAAATCAAGAAAGATATTCACGAAAACATGCCGCGCTATATCGACATGCTTTCGAGCCTGGTAGCCATTCCGTCCATCAGTTTTGACAATTTCGATCAAAAGTACGTTTTGGATAGCGCGAACGCCGTCAAGGCGATGTTTGAAAAAGCGGGACTCACGAACATCCAGTTTTTGATGCCGCCAAGCGGGCGTCCGAGCGTTTATGCCGAAAGCCTCACCAGCCCAGACAAGCCGACCATCCTTTTGTACGCTCATCACGACGTGCAGCCACCGATGCGAGAAGCTTTGTGGGACACGCCGCCGTTTACCGCTACACAGAAAGGCGACCGTCTCTTTGGACGCGGCACCGCTGACGACAAGGCCGGCATCATCACGCATCTCGCAGCCCTTGAACAGGTTCGCCGCGAGCTCAAGGGCAACGGTCCGAACCTCAAGTTTATCATTGAAGGTGAAGAAGAATCCGGAAGCGCAGGCTTCGAGAAGATTCTCACAGAACATGCGGAACTATTGAAGAGCGACGCCGTCATTATCGCAGACCTCGGAAACTTCGCGAAGGGAACGCCCTCCATCACAACGACGCTCCGCGGCATGAGCGCCATCAACGTGACGCTCCGCGCGACAAAGGCTCCGCTCCATTCCGGCTCTTGGTCCGGCCCGATTCCCGACCCCGCCCAGGCTCTTTGCCGCATGATTGCAAGCCTCACCGACAAGGACGGCAAGATTCTCATCCCGCATTACGAAGACGACATTATCCCGCCGACAAAGGAAGAGCTCGAATCATACAAGTCGCTCGGCATGACCGAAGAAATTTTCCGCAACGACGGCGGTGTTCTTGAACAAGTAAAGTTGAACGTGCCCGAAGACGAAATTCTGCTTTCACTGTGGCGCCGCCCGAGCATCATCGTGAGCACGATTGAATCCGGCTCCCGCGTGAACGCCGGTAACGTATTGCAAGACAGCGCCTATGCCCGAATCGGCATCCGCCTTGCACCCGGCATGGACGCCGTGAAATGCACCGACATGCTCGCCGACTTCCTCAAGGCACAAGTTCCGAACCACATGGAAATCACCATCGACAAGGAAGACGGTGCCAATCCGTTCACGACCGACACGAATCACCCGTTCTTCAAAAAGATGAGTGAAGCCATGGCGGACGCTTACGCCTCCCCCACCAAGTTCATTGGCTGCGGAGCAAGCATCCCGGGCGCAGAACTTTTCCGCAACACGCTCGGAAACATCCCGATTTTGCTCACGGGCCTCGAAGACCCGGAATGCAACGCCCATGGCGAAAACGAAAGCCTTTACCTGCCCGATTTCGAAAGCGGAATCGTTGCAGAAGCGCTTTTCTTTGCATCCATTTCGTAAGGAGGATCTATGAAACGTAAAAGACTCGTCGTACTGACAGGCGCTGGAATCAGCGCGGAATCTGGCCTCCGCACATTCCGCGGAAACGACGGTATGTGGGAACACGAAAACATCGAAGACGTCTGCACACCAGACGCCCTCCGTCGTGACCCGAAGCGCGTCAAAGACTTTTACAACTTCTTGCGAAAGGGGCTCCCCGAGCATGAGCCGAATGTGGCGCACATCGCGCTTGCGAAGCTCGAAGAGCGCCTCGGCGACGAATTCTTGCTCGTGACGCAGAACGTCGACGACCTCCACGAACGTGGAGGAAGCAAGCGCGTTTTGCACATGCACGGCGACTTGATGAAACTCCGTTGCACTAAAAACGAGCACGAATTTGAATTCACGGGTGAAGAAACTTTGGACACAAAATGCCCGATTTGCGGAAGCCCCGTGCGCCCGGACATTGTGTTCTTTGGCGAAACGCCTTTATATATGGACGAGATTCAAGAAGCACTCATGAACTGCGACGAATTCGCCTACATTGGCACAAGCAGTGTCGTGTATCCAGCAGCAGGGTTCAAGAGTTTCGCGAAATCTTACGGCGCAAAAGTCACTTGCTTAAATCTAGAAGCACCCTATGGCGACCCGTACACAGACGTCGTCATTCAAGGCAAGGCGACCGAAGTCGTACCCAAGTGGTGCGAAGAATTCAAGTGAGTTACTAGTTATTAGTTACTAGAATGGAAGTAGACAGTAGGCTGTGGTTAGTAAAAAGCGCGGGGTTCAATCTGAACTGCCCGCGCATTTTTTTACTTCTTTTCCGGTATTTTGGTTTCCGCCGTATCGTCCTTAATCAAGCGCACATACGATTGCGAATGTGTACTGAAAGTCACGCGGCCGGGGAAAATTTCAAAGCAGAACTTGTCTTCGGAGGTCCAGAAATGACTAAAGAAGTTATTGCTGATACCGGTGCTACATTTGACCGGAGTCGCTTCAAATCCCAAGTTATCGGTCGGGGTCACATTACACTTTTCCCAGCCCTTGCGAGACATGAGTACGCTCGACGGGTCACCAAGCCCTAAACCAGCAGCAGTCTTGATCAATGTTTCAAAGTCCTTTTTGCTCGGAACGCGCCAGCCCCTTACGGCACAATACTTGTTCACCGAGCTCCATTCGTACAAGCCCTCGCCCGTATAACCCACGCACTTGTACTTTAAGGGTTCCTTCATCCACACTTGTTCGCCAATCCTTACGGTCTTGTAAACCTGACCATCGCGAGGGTCGACAAACTGCGATTCAAAAAGATTCGGGGAAAGCGAAAACCTTTTTTGCCAAATGTATTCCTGCAAGATATCGAGCATTTGCGCGCACGGTTCAAAAGAGAGTCCCAAATCCACGCAAAGTCGTCTTTGGCAAGCCTCCAAAACTTCTTGCTGTTCGCCATCCGAAAAACTTCTGACCTCATACATGCTTGACGGAATTTGCTTTAAGACAAGCAGGAACAAACGGTCCTTGGCATCTGCAAATTCGGGAGCATTCAAATCACGCAGTTCTTTTTCCAAAGTCGATTCGTTTGCGAAAATGGAATCACCAACTTTTTGTACAAGAGCTTCACACAATGCATTGACATCTTTTTGCGCCACCTTGACCGCTGGGCGCACCAATTTGGCGCCGCAGAACGGGCAATTTTCCATTTTATCGATTAAAGCATCAAAATCTTTTAGATTTTTATGACACTCTTTACAGAACATAGCGTTTTCCCCGAAAAGATTCTCGTATTTTCAATCTTAATATTAAAAAACAAGAATGAAAGGGATGTAAAACTTATGCAAAAAACGATTGCAAGGATTAATTACTTGGCACAAAAGCAATAGGCAAAATGATCCGCTTCGGCAATTTTCGTCGGGAGTTCGGCGGAAAGACATTTTTCACGAACTTCGGCAGAAGCCTGTGCGCATTTACAGCAGCGATCGGCAAAGCGGCAACCCTTGGCAAAATCCTTTGGATGCGGCACAGACCCCGGAATGGACGCAAGCGTGTGCAAGTCGCTATGGCTTTCAGGAATCGCAGCCAAGAGTCCTTGCGTGTACGGGTGCATCGGATGGTTGATGACTTCGCGGACAGGACCTTCTTCGACAATGCGGCCAGCGTACATCACGGCCACGCGATGGGCGTACTGCGAAACAATACCCATATTGTGCGTAATGAGGAGAACGGCAGTTCCCGTTTTCTCGGCCATTTCTTTAAGCACAGCAAGAACTTGAGCCTGAACAGTCACATCCAAAGCAGTCGTCGGTTCATCAGCAATGATCAATTTGGGCTTTGGCAAAAGCGCCATCACGATGCAAACACGCTGGAGCATGCCGCCCGAAAGTTCGTGCGGATAGGAATTCAAAACGCGGTCTGGATCGGTGAAACCGGCCAAGCGGAGCTGTTCGCGGACAAGGTCTAAAGGAGATTCCCGATCAAGTCGGGAATGACAATCCTTTTGGGACTGCGAGGAATCTTGTTTGGACTGCGCACTTTTCGAGACTGCGCCGAACTTGAAAACTTCGAGAAGTTGCTTTTTGATAGTGACGACAGGGTTCAGCGCCTGCATTGGTTCCTGGAAAATGCACGCAATTTCAGAACCGCGAACAGATTGCAAATCCTTGAGCGGGAGTGTCGCCAGGTCGCAAGCATTACCATCGTCAGCATTACGCGAATCTTGAGCCATCGCATCGAACAAAATCTCGCCGTTCACAATCTTTGCACTTGGCCACGGCAACAAGCGCAAAATACTCATCGCAGTCACGCTCTTTCCGCAACCGGACTCGCCCACCAACGCAAAAAATTCGCCCGGGAAAATGTCAAACGAGACTCGGTCCGTCACTTGCAACGGTTTCCTGCCGTCACGCGAGTTATCGTTCTTGTCGAACCCGAACGCCACAGAAACTTCTTTAACGCTTAAAACTGGAGAACGATTAGACATACCTATCCCCCCGATTTCGGGTCGGTTGACGACTCCGCAATCGACTTAAAAACGCTATCAGAACATCTGAAGTCAATTGCTCCGCGCTCCCACGGCTCGTCAATACGAGCCGTTCCCGCTTGGCATGGACCACTCAGTCGTATTGCATTAAACATAGCGATCTCCCGACTTCGGGTCCATGGCATCCCTCACGCCTTCGCCAACAAATGTCGTGAGCAAAAGCGTTACGAAGAGCGCAGCAACAGTGCTCACGGAAATCCACGGAGCATAGAGGTTGTTAAGTCCTTGGCTCATGAGTTCGCCCCAACTCGGCGTCGGCGGCTGGAGTCCAAAGCCCAAGAAGTCAAGCGACGTAAGGCTTCCGATTCCACCGATAAGCGTGAACGGGAAAAGCGTCACCACGGGAGTCATTGCATTCGGCAAGATTTCCTTGAAAAAGATATGGCGATGGCCAAGCCCAAGGACCTTTGCGGACATAACGTAAGTCATGCTGCGGAGCTTCAAGAATTCCGCACGCATGTAATAGCTGAGCGAAAGCCAGTTAAACGCCGCCATAATCAAAATCAAAAGCCAGAAACTGCGGCCGTAAATACTACCGATGAGAATCACCACGTAAAGCATCGGGAGCGACGACCAAATTTCGATCATACGCTGCATGCCCGTATCCCAGAACTTCCCGAGATAGCCCTGGATACCACCAATGACAATGCCGAGGAACGTTCCAAGCACGGTCAAGAGCAAACTAAAGCTGATGCAAATGCGGAACCCGTGAATGAGGCGGCTCAAAACATCGCGCCCATTGCTATCGGTCCCGAGCCAGTGCTTTGCGCTCGGCGCAAACGGAGGGGTTCCCTCCTCACTCAGATCCGCCTTCAGCGGATCGTGCGGCACTGGCGGCATGAGCGTCCACATCTCGGGGCAGCCTCCAGCACGTGGGAATCCGTCTTCTTCATCCTGCTTACATTCTTCGACATCCGCAAAAAGCTTTGCGTAATCCTGTTCCGTCTTGTATTCGCCACCAAAGTCAGCTTCGCTGTAACGCGCAAACGCTGGGAAATAGCTTTTGCCGTTGTAACGCAAATAGAACGGCTCGTCATTCACCGTCCACGGGCTCGTGAGCGAAAGCAAGTACGCCACAACCAGAATCACAAGCGACCAAAAGGCGCGCTTGTTCTTGCGGAAGCGCTTCAGGCGGTTCAAAGTTTCTGTCGAAAGTCTAAGTTTCATAGATTAAACAAGGTTCGGCACATTTTTTGCGGCAGTCCCTACAAGCATTAAATACTCGACTCGATAAATTCCTTGCGGAACGTCCCGTTGCCAAGCAAAATATCAATCGGCAGCTTGTGGAATTCATACTCGTACGGAGGCTGCTTCCACGCAAAGTCCTTCGGGTATTCGTTGAAAATGTACTGCAACAACTTCACCGCCATTTCAAAACTGCGGAACTTGTTACGGTCCGTCACGTGAATCTGCGCACCGCCACAAATCTGCCCTGCACCCTTGTGGAATGTCGGCTGGAAGTAGTTTTCGCGGAAATACACGCCCGGAAGCTTAAGCCCGTTCATGTACTTGCAAAGCTTGACCGCATCGATAAACGGAGCGCCAAAGATTTCAAACGGACGCGTCGTGCCACGGCCTTCGCTCACGTTGGTCGCCTCAAACAAACACATACCCGGATACACAATTGCAGTATCAAGCGTCGGCATGTTCGGGCTCGGCAAAATCCACGGGAGTCCCGTTTCATCGAACCACATGCGCTTATCGTAGCCGTCCATGTGCATCACATAAAGTTCGCACTTCGGGAATCGTTCGGCCTTGAACTGTTCGGCAAGTTCGCCAATCGTCTTGGCATGGCGCGTACGAATGCTATGAAGCCCAACAAAGCTCGTGTAATTGAGGTCGAGCACCGGACCTTCCTCGTCCACGCAGTTAATCGGATTCGGGCGATCCACCACGACCACCGGGATTCCCGCCTTTTCACAGGCCTTCATGCAGAGGAAGAGCGTCCAGATGAACGTGTAGTAACGCGCACCCACATCCTGCAAATCGACAAGCATAGCATCCACGTGCGAAAGCATTTCTGCGGTCGGTTCGCGATGTTCACCGTAAAGGCTGTAAACCGGAATATGCAATTCCGGGTCTTCGTAGCCTTCCCATTCAATCATGTTGTCTTGCGTATGCCCCTTGATGCCGTGCTGCGGGCCAAACAAAGCCGAAAGCTTAAAGAGCTTGCCATCCAAATCCTTGAGCAAGTCAAGCGTATAACTCAAATCGGCACAGACCGAAGCCGGATGGAGAACCGCACCCAGGCGCTTACCACGAAGCGCTGCCGGAAAACTTTTTTCAAAATGAGAAAGAGCTAACGTAACCATGTTTTTAAAGGTAGTAAAACCACCTTTAAACGCCAGCCGCTTCAAGCCGTTTCACATGGCAATATGCAAGTTCTTTTGTCCGCTCGTCACGCAAATGCAGGCTGGAGCCCTCGCAATAGCGCCAATACTTGCAAGTTTTACAGTCACCAATTTTCGCCCAGCTGCGGTCACGCATCACCTGATAGCGGTTCTGCCATACATCCCACAAGTCATCCTTGTAGATATTCCCTTGAATGTAATCCCCACGCAAGCTCGGGCATGCCGAAATACTTCCGTCACACAACACCGACGCAATATTGACGCCCGCCCAGCAAAAGAACGGATTATCGCGAACGGCCTTTTCGTAACTGCCGAGAAATCCTTCGCAATCGTAGTTCACATTCATGAGATTTTGCTTCTTGGCTTCACGAATAAATTCAAATACTTGACGAAATTCTTGATTCGTAAGTTGGAACAGCGGATTGTCTTTTGCACGGCCTTTCGCAAAGACATTCGAAACACGCCAACGCTTGACGCCCAAATTTAAAAGCAAGTTATAAATCTTGGGCAATTCCTTAAGGTTCTTACGATTCACGCAAGTCATCACGTCAAACGTAATGCCGTCCGTATGTGAGGCCATGTTGATGGCACGCACCGCACGTTCGAAGCTGTGCACATTGCCGCGGAAATGGTTATGATTATCTTCAAGGCCATCAAGGCTAATCGTCAACGCACGCAACCCTGCATTCATGAGTTTCGTATAACGTTCTGGATTTAAAGCCATTCCATTCGTCACCATGCCCCAAGGGTATCCACGCGACTTGATTTCTTTGCCGATTTCTTCGAGATCGGCGCGCATCAACGGTTCACCGCCAGTAATCACCACGATAAAATTGTTAGGATCGACATGGGGCGAAACGCCATCCAAGACCCGCATAAAATCTTCGCGAGGCATGTCCGGAATCGCATCGGCAACACAGTCGCTCCCGCAATGCAGGCAATGCAAATTGCAACGCAACGTACATTCCCAAAAGAGGTACGTCAGCGGATGCGCCTTAATCTGGCTATGACGATAAAGGCGATGCGCTTCGAGCGCAAGAAACTTTTTAAAACCGAGATGCATACGGAGTCAATTCCGAATTATTTATCTTCTCCGCAAGAGCCGTCAAACGCGCAAGGAGGGCCGTAAAGAACAACGGTCTCATCAATGATAATGGTATTATAATTCGCCCGGAATTCAGCTTCGTTGTAGACCTTGCCATCGCTGCATGTATAAACTTTATCCTTCACATAAACAACGCCATACTTGGCCGTAACTTCGGGCTTGTAAACAACACCATATTTTGCGGTCACTTCTGTCGGATCACGCGTTACAGGAGCCTGCTCTTCATCAGCCGTAGATTCAACGCAAGTCACCCCATCGGTACATTCATAAACATTGTCACCTTGATGAGTCGTGCAAGTTTCCTTATCCATATAAACACCGTACAAGGGTACGACTTCTATTCCGCCACTAGAGCTTTCTGCAATCGGAGAAGAACTTGAGGATTCTACGGAACTAGACGATTCTGCAGACGAACTCGACTGAACATCCGAAGAACTTGAAGACTGAGTTTCGACAGTCGAACTGGAACTTGAATTTTCTACGGACGAACTCGAATTTTGTCCATTCGTTGTACTTGAACTGGAATCCGGAAAGACAGGAGCCGTAGGTGAAGCTCCATTATCGCAGGCATTCCATAAGAATGTCGTCAGTGCAAGAAGAAATTTTTTCCAGTGTTTATACATTTTACAGACTCCTTCAAAACCCATTCAACCACATCCTTAATATAACCAAACGATTGGGCATTTTCAATTGCAGAAAGCCCCCTTCACAACGCTTTTTTATCAAAAAACGCCCCCAAAAAAGCCAAATCTTTCTGCTAATGTATTATATAAAGTTTTTTCTACTTGAATTCCGGAGCAATCGTCAATACAAGGCTCAAGCCATGCCAACTATGGAAAGCAAACTGCACGCGGAACAGATACATATCCGGCTTGCGGACGCGAACGCCGAATCCCCACGAATTGTAGAGACGGTCCTTTGACCAGCCGGTAATCTTGTCACTAATCATCGCGTATTCGTTAAATACGACGCCATCAACAAGGCGGTCCACCGGCCAGCGGTATTCCGCCGAAAGACCGAGCAAGAACGGAGCCACCCAAGCATCCGTGTAGCCACGCAACGGGAATCTCGCATTCAAAGCCGGGAAAGCTGAATTCGGGGCGCCGCCCTTTTCCATTTCCCAAATTCCTTGGAATCGCAACTGGAATGCCAGCACGCGATGTTCAAAAAGCGTTTCTACAAGATTTTCAGGACGCCACACACGCAACGCTTCATTCAAAGAGAAGTCCGTATAGAATTTTCTCGTCTTGCGGCCTTCTTTTGCCGACAATACATATTGATCCGCACGACCGATAAAGAAATAAATCTGGTAAAAAGCATCGACACTCACATAATCATGATTCTTTCCGCCATCGCGCAAATCGTCAGGACGGCTCAAGCCCGCTAATTCAAGGTCTTTGTGCGTGATTCCACCATATTTACCCGTCAACACATACGAAGCCTTCAGGCTCAGGCGCTGGCCTCTCGATGGAGCGAACGGGAAATCCAAATTATCAAACACCAGGTTTGCATAAATCGGAATTTCATAGTGTTTTTGGTAAAGGCCACGGTCTTCAATCGGATATTTCGGGTCATCCAGCACGGTATCCTTCGTGTCCGTGAAATCAGCCTTATGATAAACTAATTCCGTACCGACGCTAAAGTTCAAATTTCGCGATTCTGTAATCGGAAATCCCAGCTGGGCGCCCAAATTAATCGTCGTATCGGCCTGTTCAAACGATTCCTTTGTCCCTGGCAAAATAAATCCGTTATCGCGGTCCATGTAAAGGTTCGCGTTTACCGCGCCATACAGTTTTTTTCCAAAAAGCGACTGCTTAGAATAACGCAATTTTACATCGATATCGCTATTGGCATAGTAATGACCTTCAAAAACAGCATAGTCGCCCTCCTTTATCAAGTTTCGGTGACGGTAACATAAACCAATCATCGTGGAACTCCCCGGCTTCAAGTTGAACACCGGGTAAATGAGGACGTTACGTTTTTCACCGAACGTAATGAGGTCTACAGCCTTGTCGGCAACACCATTTTCAATCGCATAATGTAGCGGAGCCGCGATCGGGTAGACTAGCGAGCTAAAAACCGGCTGAATAATGTGGAGGAACGGCCACGCAATGACTTCGGTAAACGACATTGAACCCGAAGAAGTATCTTGCACAGCTTCGCCAGACTTCTTCGCATGTGCAGGCAAACTCAACACGCCCACAAGCACCAGTAATGTCACCAAACGCATCATTTTCCTTTTAATATATAGTTATATTGAGTATGATGTTTTCTCTTTTTGCAAAAATTATCAAAAAATTAGCGACTTATCCGAAGATTATCCTTACGGTTTTCCTCGCGATAGGCATTCTCAGCATTTACCCCATCATGCACTTGCGATGGGATTTGCAGCTGCAAGATACCATTACAAGCGCTCGCGAGCCAAGCAACGTCCAAAAGATTGAAGACGAATTCGGGGGGCTCGGAAGCCTTATTGTCATCTTGCAATCGGAAGATTCAAGCGCAAACTATCGCATTGCAAAAGACCTCGCACAAAAGATGCAGCAGAGTCCGGCCGTCCATTTTGCAGACTTCGAGACAGACATCGATTACTACAAGAAAAACAAATTCTTGTACGCCAGTGAAAACGACATCGACATCATGGTGCATCGCATTGAGAAGCTCAAGCACGACTACATCATGAAGAACAATCCGCTGTTCATCGACCTCAAAAGCGCGATCGATTCCATCACGCAGACGACCTCGGAACAGCGCGAGCAGCTATTGAGCGACCTCGAGCAGAAGTATTTTGACAAGCTCGCCGTGAGCCATTCCAACAAAACCGGAACGATTCGAATCGTCGAAATCTATCCGACGCATTCCATCTCGGATTTGCAGGCAAACAGGAACCTTTTCTACGAAGTTTCGACGCAATTGAAACTTGAAGAAACTCCTAGCGATTTTCGGGTGCATTTTGCAGGAAAGGTCTACGAATCCATCCAGACCGGCAAGCGCCTTTTGCCCGAAGCAAAGATGGTGGGCTGCGTTACGGCAGGGCTGATTATTCTGCTCTTGATTCTCAACTTCTTTAGGCAACCGCAATTGATTTTTATTTCGGCACTGCCGATTGCAACGCCGATTATCACAACGATGGCATGTTCGTACATGTTTTACGGACGCATCAACCTGTTTACGCTTTTGCTTGCGATTGTGCTCCCGGGGCAGGCGTTGCAGATTATCAACCACGTTCTGAACAGATACTTCTTGGAACGCGAACAAAACCTGAGCCCGCAACTTTGCATAGAAAGCGCGCTGCTCGGCATTGGCCCCTCCACAGCCGTTTCGAGTTTCGCATTTGCCACGCTATTTGCAAGCCTCATCTTTATTCCGCTGCCGGGCCTCCAGGAACTTGGCGTGCTAGGTTCGACGGGTTGCATTTTGAACTGGGCCATCACGCTCCTTTTCTCGACCGCCCTTTTGCAGGTGGCACAGCGCAAGAAGCCGTTTTCCATCAGGCATTCGCAAATCCACCCAGAGTGCAAGATTTCGATGCTTTCGAACCGTTTAAACTGGACAATTTTCTCGATTATCATCGCAGCAAGCCTTGTCGGGCTTTACATCGGCGGAACGCGTCTTCACATCCGCAACGATTTTTCGGCTACAGAAATCAACTACAAGGACGCAACGATTGATTCCCTGATTGCCGAGACGGGATTCATGAACAAGACGCCCGTGGTCGTCATGCTCCCGGAAAGTGCCGAAAGCGAAAACCTGCTGGAACGATTCACCGAGCTCAAGAACAACGGCGAACTTTCGACCGTCAATTCACTGTTTACGCTTGCACAGTTCTCCCCCAACTTGCAACAGAAAAAAATGGAAAAGCTCCGCCAGTTGCACAGCTTGGTCACTAAGGAATTCCGCGAAGCGCTCTCCAAGAGCGAACTTGAAAATCTTGAGAAGGTGGAACAGGCTCTGGAATTCGACGAATCCGACGATTTTGAACCGCCTGAGTACATCGCCAAAAAATTCCGCGACAAGCACGGCAAGCAAGGACGTTTTGCGTTCATCTTTACCGACATCAAGGAAAACTACGGTAGTGAATGCGTCAAGCTGTACAAAGAACTCCACCAGATTGAAGGAATCGATAGCGGTAAATACCTGGTCGCAGGCATCCCGATTACACGCGCTATTTTCTTGGACAGGATTACAAACCATATCAGTAGGCCCTTGCAAGTGGGTGGTATTTTGGTTTTCCTGTTCATGCTCGTTTACTACAACCGCTTTAGCCGCGCCTTGTTTACCGCACTCCCGTCTGTATTTGCCGCAAGCTGGTTCTTGGCCGCCCTTAACGCTTTTGACGTGAAGATTTCGGCATATAGCGCACTCGCCTTCCCGATTTTGATTGGCGCAAGCGTCGATGGTTCCCTCCAGTTCTTCACGGCTTATTACGAGAAGCAAACTGGGACCGCGCTCACCATCCTTAGGGATAAGTTCTTTACGATTTTTCTCTCGCAGATGGCCGCATTCATCGGTACTTACGGCATGCTCGTTTCGTCCCACCCGGGGTTGCGTAGCATGGGTTATGTCTCGTTGACAGGCCTTATCTGCATATTCATTTCTCAATTCACCATCTTCCCCCTCATTGCAGGATCGCTCGACCAATACCGTCTGAGACAGAAAAGGAAAAAGGAAGCTAAAAATGAAAACGCTTTCTGATAGAACGCAAAATATTGCAGCATCGCTCACCGTCGCCATCGACACGATGGCAAAACAGATGATCGCAGACGGCAAGGACGTCGTGAGTCTCGGCGCAGGCGAACCCGACTTTGGAACGCCCACTCCCATTCAAGATGCGGCAATTGAAGCCATCCGCGCAGGCAAGACGCGCTATACTGCACCTGTCGGGATTCTCGATGTACGCAAGGCCGTAGCAAAGAAATTGGAAGAAGAAAACGGACTCCATTACGATGCATCGCAAATCATCATGACGAGCGGTGCAAAGCACGCCGTGTTCAACGCACTCGCCGCCTTGATTAATCCGGGTGACGAAGTGATTATCCCCGCCCCGTACTGGGTCACGTATCCGGAACTCGTGAAGTGGCTCGGCGGTACGCCGGTGTTTGTTGAAGCGGGCATTGAAAAGAACTTCAAGATTGACGCCGAAGATTTACGCAAGGCATGCACGCCGCGCACGAAGGCAATTCTCCTGAACAACCCGTGCAACCCGACTGGCGCCGTTTACAGCAAGAGTGAACTTGAAGCTCTCGCCAAAGAAATTGTCGCACAGGACATCTACTGCATCTCGGACGAAGTTTACGAATACTTTGTCTACGATACAGAATTTACAAGTGCCGCAGTGTTCCCGGGAATGGCAGAACGCACAATTGTAATTAACGGTTTCTCGAAATCTCACTGCATGACCGGTTGGAGAATCGGTTATGACGCCGCCCCCGCTCCGATTGCAAAGATCATCGGCAAAATCCAGGGGCAGGCCACGCACCACCCGAGCAATGTCGCACAGTACGCCGCCCTCGGTGCACTCAACATGGACAAGAGCAACGTGCACGCCATGCAGGCAGCCTTCCGCAAGCGCAGAGCCTACATGCTGGAACGCACCTCGTTCTTACAAACAAAGCCGCGCGCACCCGAAGGCGCGTTCTACCTTTTTGCTCCGGTAAGCGATTACTACGGCAAAAAAACTCCGGACGGCAAGGTGATTGCAGGCTCCATTGATTTTTGCAGCGCACTTTTGGAAAGCAAGGGACTTGCGATTGTGCCAGGCGCCGCCTTTGGCGACGACACTTGCGTTCGATTCTCGTACGCCGCAAGCGATGAAAATCTCGCGAAGGCTTGCGACCGCTTTGAAGCATTCGTGAAAGAACTCTCGTAATAAGGAATTGCGATGTTCCCATTCCGCCTCGTCAATCCAGACCCATCGAAACCGTTTACCATCGGGCGCAAATCGGATAACGTTTTGCAATTCGACAACCTGATGGTTTCGAGGTATCATGCGGTTCTGAATTTTACGGACGGCAAATGGATTTTGCAAAGCTTGACCCAGAACAGCATCACAATGCTGAATGGGAAAGACGTGACGACCGCCGTTTTGAATGATGGCGACGTGATTCTCATTGGGCCAAGGCAGTTGCGAGCAACGCTCCGTGGCGCCGATTTGACGCTTTTGATTATGGAGCGCGAAACGGAAAGCGATATGCAGACCGTAACGCTCTCGACGGAATGGAGAGATATTGAAATTCCGGGAATCGGGAAAGCGAAGTGCCGCAGGATTGCGAGCCGAGATGCGCGCAGTTCTAGGAATACCGAGTGCCGCGAAAATCGTGCCGAGTTCAAGTTCGCGAAAGCGATTGTGGACGAGAGCGGCAAGCGCACACGCACGATTACAGTTGCAAGTGGTGACGCCTGTCGTTTTGAATCCGCCGTGGTCGGTTTCCGCAATAACGATTTACTGATTGAAGCGCAAAATTCAGGCTTTGACGTTTTTGCGCAGAACGTGAATGTCTTTGCCGGCAAAAAGCAATTATTAAAAGGGATTGATTTCGAACTCCCCGCCGGCGAGATTCTCGCAATTATCGGACGTTCTGGACAAGGTAAATCATCTCTCCTGAAGATGATTCAGGGAATTAACAGTTGCGACAAGCAAAGCATTGTACGCATCGGCGGTGTCGATTACCGCAAAAACGAGATTCGCAGGCGCATTGCAATATTGCCGCAAGACCCGCCGCTCCGCCCGGAGCTGACCGTCGAAGAAACTATTCTCGACGGAGCGCGTTCGTCGATGGACGTGCAGAACTTCAAGCAAGATGCACTCGCGCGACTCGAAAAGTTCTGCGAACTTTTCGGGCTGAGCGGACGCAAGCATAACCTCGTGAAGACGCTCAGCGGCGGCGAAATGCGCCGCGTCGCGCTCGCACGCGAGCTCATGGGCAATCCGGGCCTCGTGATTCTCGACGAACCGCTCTCGGGTCTTGACCCGTACAATTCGAGAATCCTTTGCACGCACTTGAAGCAGCTAGCGTTCCTCGGTCATACGATTATCCTCACGACTCACAGCTACGAAGCTTTGCAAATTGCAAATAAAGTTCTCGTACTGCACCAGGGCGAAGAAGCGTTCTTCGGGACTGTTCAGGCCGCATACGCGCACTTCAACACGAACGATCCGCAAGCACTCCTCACGAGCATCACGCAAAGCATGGCTGCCGAATTTCACGAGAGCTACAAGCACGAGCAAAAAGTACGCGACAGCAAGTATTACTTTGAACGCACCAAGCTCCCCCGCAATTTTGCCTACACCGTGCGCATCACGGCCAAGCAGTGGTTCCGCGACAAAGGCCGCATTGCCGCACTTTTTGTGCAGCCCGCGATTATCGGATTTTTGCTCTCGCAAATATTCTCCGACCAAAGTTCGCTCTGGACCGTCGCCTTTGCGATTATCCTTTGTGCAAACTGGTTTGCGCTCTCGCTTTCTATCCGTGAAATCGTGCAGGAGAAAGACATTCTCCGCGACAAGTTCCGCCGAGGCGTTTCTGCAATCTCGACGCTGACCGCAAAATGCACGCTCCCCATCATTTTCACGATGATGCAGACGGCAATCGTCTATGCGTTTATCAGTACCCGCATTACCCCCCACCCCCAAATTGCGCTTATCGCCTGCGTTTTCGCCTGCATCGCTGTCCCCGCAACTACCGTCGGGCTATTTACGAGTACGCTTTCCAAGAACACGAGCCAGGCAAACGCCTTCTTGCCGCTCCTCATCATCCCGCAAGTCGCCCTCGCAGGCGCCCTCGTGCCGCTTGACCAAATGCAGCCCATTGGCCGCGCGCTTTCGAGCGTCATCTGGTCGCGCTACAACCAAGCTTCGCTCCTCAACATTTTGCTGGAACGAAAAGACGACATTTTCAATGCGATTTTTGCCATCGCTATCGCACTTAGTTTCTATATTGTAACTGCAATTTTACTACACAAATTAAAGAAGCCAAGATGATACGTCCAGAACAACCGCTAAATTTTCCGTACCCCTTTAACGAAAACTACGAACTATTGGGAACGCTCGGCAAAGGTGGAATGGGCTATGTCTACAAGGCTCTCGATAAAAGGCTAAACCGCGAAGTCGCCTTCAAGATTCTCGACTCGACCTCCGATGTCGAAGCTATCAAGCGTTTCTATCTCGAAGCGCAGGCCATGAAGGAACTCGACCACCAGAACATTGTTCACGTGTTCGACTTTGGACAGCAAGGGAACCAGCTTTTTATCTCGATGACTTACGTGCAAGGTATTTCACTTGCCGAAATTTTGCAGAACAAGAGCAAGCTTTCGTTCGAGGCGATTGAAGTCATCATCAAGCAAATTGCACGCGGTCTCCTTTACGCGCACAGCAAGGGCATCGTCCACCGCGACGTGAAGCCCTCGAACATCATGCTCACGCGCGACAACCGCGTCTACATCATGGACTTTGGCATTTCGTACATCCAGGAGATGGAAAAGGAACGCCTCACCCGCACCGGCATGACGATGGGTACGCCCGAATACATGTCGCCCGAACAGTGCCACGGTGACGAAGTCACGCTCCAGTCCGACATTTACAGCATGGGCGTGATCCTTTACGAAATGACTTGCGGACGTTTGCCGTTCGAAGGCAGCCGCCCTGTAGAAATTGCACTCAAGCACGTGCAGGAACCGCCTCCGGCTCCGGAACTTTTCCGCGAAGATATCCCGGATGGACTTTCGGCGCTAATCCTCAAGTGCCTCAAGAAAAAACTGAACGAACGCTTCCACGACATGCAGGAATTCTTGGACGAATGCGACCAGGTGTTTCCGCAGCACGACACACCGCACCAGAATTCGTCTCTCGGCCGCAAGACCGGGAGCCACCGCAACGTGCCCTCGATTGCAGAAGCCGCCAAGCGATTCAGCAGCAACATGACTCCGCACAAGCTCATGATTGTGGCGTTCTCGGTGCTGTTCCCGCTCATTGTGATTTTGCTCATGCTTCTCATGTTCACGCACAAGCCGCAGAACATGCTGCACGAAATCGAATGGAACGAAGTCATTGCAAACTACGAGACAAGAGCTATCGAACCCGAAATGAAAAAGGGATACCCGATTGCAAACTTGACCGATGGCGACCTTACGACTGCATGGCTCAACAAGATGCCGCTCAAGCCGCTGAACCCCGTGCTCGCCATGTACTTCGACCAGAACACGCTCATCACGAACATCGGTATTGCTGTTGGATACCAGAAGTCCGTGGATGACGCCTTCGGCGACCGCTTCCGCATTTTCAAGAAGCCGCGCACGCTCACCATCGAGACGAAGGACGGTTTCAAACAAAGGATTCACCTCGAGAATATCAAGGGGATGCAATACCCGAACATCCAAGCGGTAGAAACGACTGAACTCCGCTTCTACCTCGAAGACGTTCACCCCGCCGACAACGACGACTACGCTATCTCCGAGATTCGCCTGCTCGGGATTGAACTAGAATAACATCGTCGTAATAAAAAAAAGGGGAGCGAATGATTTCGAAGAAATCACAGAACAGGTCGAAGGGAAATTTTATCGAGACTCAGGCGGTCGCGTTCCTGATGCGCGAAGGCTACCAAGTTGTAGCCCGCAATTATGCTTACCATGGCGGAGAGCTTGACATTGTCGCCCGCGATAACGGGACTCTCGTTTTTGTCGAAGTCAAGTCCGTCTGGAACAACCAAGAAGGGAACCCCGCCGCCCGCGTGAACGCTTTCAAGCAAAAGAAAATTTGGCAAACCGCTTGCCACTTTTTGTCCACTCAAAAAGCAATCGCCCCCAAGGGCTTTGACACTCCGTGCCGTTTCGACGTGTTAAGCACCCGCGCCTACCAGGAACCGCTCCAGTTTGCGCACTTCAAGAACGCATTCGAAGGCCGCGAAGTCATTCCCAATATTTAATCCGGCGACAATTACACATAACATTTCGCATTCTTTGTAAACACAGAGTTACAAAGCAACAGATAAAACGTTTCACTTCAGGAATCGTCTTAATTGGACTATCGTAATTTATCTAAATTGCATAAGTTGAGTACTCTTTTTAAAAACAATTTTGTTTTTTATAAATATGAATTTGAAAACAGTTAAAATATCTCGCTCTTGCCTTTGCGCCTCCCTGTTTGGGTTGTTTTTCCTTGTGTCCTGTGCCGGTAACACTCCCGACGTGAATACCGAGCCATCGCAAGAAGTTTCTGAATCCACAGATGCTTATTACGATGACGAATCCTCTGCGGATTACGTTACCGAAGAAGCGCCCGCCACTGTAGCAACTGGCGGAACTATCGAAACGAGCGGTTACACGTTTACCGCACCCGACAACGGATGGACAATCATCGGTGGCGAAGACAACGCCCCCTACGAATTTTACAATCCGAAAACCGGTCGCCGCGCCGTCCTCGTCGAAGTGACTCTCCCCGAAGGCGAACCGCTCCGTCTTATGGACCGCGCCCAGATCGAAATGCAGTCGTTCGAATCGAGCGGCAAAAAAGCATCTCTCGCAGAGACTTACCCAGAAGAAGCATTCGGTACAACTGGCGCATTCTTTGATATCGCCGGCAAGCGTTACGACACGCCATACGAAGCCGTCGGCTTAGTCACGAATGCAGGCAACCGAGTCTTCACGCTTACGTTAGCAGCAACAGACGCCCAGCTCCCTGCAGGCGCCCTCAAGCAAGAATGGAAAGACTTCTTTGCCACATTCAAATTAAAGGAAGTTGTCCAGGAAGCCGTTTCTGAGCTTTCCGAAGAACGCATCATGCAGTATTCCAGCGCAGACCTCGGCTACTCCTGGAACACGAGCGACACGCTTTGGCACAACTGGACAGGCGTTGCCCGCCAAAATGAAGATCCGGATTTGGTGCTCAGCAACAAGAAAGAAGATATTTCACTTTTCGTGTATGGCGCTATCGTCCCGAGCGAAGAAGTCAGCCAGCAAGACATGTTCAAGGTACTCCTCAGCCGCCTCGGACTTTCTATGAACGAACCGAGCTTTGAAGTCCAGCGCATTAAGGTCGGCGACCGCTACGCCCAGGAATTCACGCTCACCCACGTCGTCAACAAATTCGACTTCTATTATACAGGCCGATTCTATTACGATAACGGACGCGGCATCTTGATTGCCACCTGGACTCAGGGCATCAACAAGAAGAAATACGCCTCCGTGATGAAAAATGCGGTCAACGGCCTCAAGGTCGGTGCAATGCCGAAAATGGCAAGCGACGAAGAAGCCCGCAAAAAGCAGAACAAGTTCAACGCCGCCGTCATGAGCCAGGTCGGCATCCTCCGCTTGCTCGAAGACCAGCCGTTTGTCGCCCTCAGCTACTTTGAACGCGCCAACAAGATGGACCCGGAAGAACCGCTTTATCTCATCAACTGCGGTTTCGTTTACCAGATGAAGGAACTTTACGGCCCAGGCATCAGCTATTTCACAAGCCAGATGGATCTTGTCCGCAAGAACGGCAAGTTGCTCTCAATTCTCGGCGAAATGTACGAAGCCCTCTTCGACTACGGACACGCTCGTGAATGCGCCGAAGCAGCCCTCCGCTACACCCCGAACAATCCGGAATACGTCATCAACTTGAGCGATGCCCTCTGGGGCCTGGGACAGCGCCACCAGTCTCTCATCGTGGTGCAGCGCCTCTATGACACGCAGCCGAGCTCCCGTCTGGGAGTTTACCTCGCAAAAACCTACATGGGTCTTGACCAGTACGCCGAAGCCGTCGATATCTTGTACGCTATCCGTGGCCGCTTTGGCATGAGCAAGGAACTCGGTGAAACCCTTATGGACGCACTCATGTTCCTCGGCCGTTACGAAGAAGCACGCGCCATCAGCGAAGAAACTCTCGCCAAGGCCAAGAACGATTATAAAGTCTGGACGATGCACGGCAAGATTTTGTTCTACAGCCGCAACTACCGCGATGCCGAAAAGGCACTCACCAAGGCACTCGCCCTCCGCCCAGATAATGAAGACGCCAAAAGTTTCCTCTCCGCCACAAAGGCATACCTCGGCAAAGCAGACAACCGTACGCTACAAAAGCCGATTACCCCGGTTGAAGACCGCACGGCAGACTTGAAGACGCTCCTCCGCCCGCAGGCAAAACAGAACGCCATCGATGGCGACTTCCCTGCCGTCATCCATTACCAGAAGGAAACCCTCAAGGCCGAAAAGAGCGCCAACTGGGTCCGCAGCGAAGAAATGCTCCTCGAAGTTTTGGACCAGCGCGGTGCAGCCATTTATCGTGAATTCACGTTCGACTTTTTGCCGGGCTACGACCGCATTTTCTTGAACGCCCTCGAAGTCTACGATAGCAACTGGAAGCTCAAGCAAAAGGCAACGCTCAACGGCGCCTATATTACATACGCAACAGAAATTGGCGGCGGTAACGAAAGCCAGACAGCACACTTCCCGCTTTCGGAACTTGCTCCGGGTGACTTTATCTACATGCAGTTCAGCCGCACGAACCTCGAAAACAAGGGCATGATTCCGTACACGAACTACGAAAGCAGCCGCGATGTACCGGTCGGAGAATCTGTCTTCCGCATTTACGCCGATACGACCCGCTTTGTCACTGAAGAATACGGTCCGCTCGAAAAGTCCCCGATCAAGGGCGGTATCGAATGGAAGATTGAAAACCCGGTCATTGTCCGCAAGGAACTTTATATGCCGGTGTACCGCGACTTCGGTGCAGGTCTCATCCTCACAGGCAAGCAGGAATGGCGCGATGTCGGTGATGACTACCAGAACCTCATCAGCCACCAGTTCAAGAAGGCCGTCAAGGTCCGCGAACAGGCTTTTGAAGTGCGCGGCAACAAGATTGGCGATGAAGCGGTCAAGGCTATTATCAACTTTGTCCGTCAGGACATCCGCTACCGCGACGTGCGATTCGGTGGCCACAGCCTGATTCCGCAAACCGCAGAAGTGACGCTCAAGGAACACCGCGGCGACTGCAAGGACATGGCACTCTTGCTCAAGGATATGCTCGAAGCGATTGGCGTCAAGAGCTACCTCACCGCTATCCACCTCACGGAAGAAGGTTTTTCGCACTTGCCGACCATCCAGCAGTTCAACCACATGATTCTCTACATCCCGAAGCAAGGGAAGATTAGCGAACGCTGGGTCGACGCCACCGACAAGACGGGCAACGATCGCCCGGTACCGCTCGACATGGAAGGCAAGGTCGCCCTCGTGATTGACGGAGACCAGAGCCACGTGGTCACGACTCCGATTCTCGAAGACAACCAGGAACACCAAATTGCCATCCAGCACGATTTGTACATCGGCGTGAACGGCGAATGCGAATTCCGCGATTCCGTACAGCTCCAGGGCAAGTTCGCAAGCGCCATCCGCAACAAGTTCTTTGGCCGTGATGTCAAGGACCAGGAAAAGCTCTTGGAACAGTTCCTCGCCGCAGGCGTGCCGGACGTGAGCATCGGCAACATCCGCATCGAGAATCTCGACCAGTTCAACAAGCCGCTCATCATCGTGAACACTTACGCCTCGAAGGGTTACTTTGGTCAGGGCGGTTCCGAGCTCAAGGGAAGATTCCCGAACGTCTGGGAACGTAGCCTCTTCAAGCTCCCGAAGGTCGCGAAGCGCCACCACCCCATCCGCATGCCGCACGAAACGCAGTTCAGCTTCAAGTTGAACATCAAGACGGCTAGCGGCCACACGGTAACGCTCACCGAAGCAAAGCCGCTTAACCGCGCCCCGGATTACGTGAGCTTCGAAAAGCAGCCGAAGTCCAAGACTTCTAGCGGCATCAAGTGGACCACGTTTGCACTCTACGCCGATCCGAGCGAATACGACAAGATCCGCGAAGAATGGAACTACCTCTTGAGCGAAACGAGCCCGATGATCACGGTGAAGTAGGAGATACAATGCGCTCATTAATACTCTCCGACATTCATGGTTCTGCTTTGGCGGCAAGGCAGGCGCTCACGTTCTTTGAAAAGTTCAACTGCGACAAAATTTTCTTGCTGGGAGACACGCTCTATCACGGCCCGCGAAACCCGCTCCCGGCAGGGCACGGCCCCATGCAAGTCGTCGAAGCGCTAGCCCCGTACAAAGACCGCATTGTCGCCGTCCGCGGCAACTGCGATGCCGATGTCGACTTGATGATGCTCGACTTCCCTATCGAAAACGAATACAAGGTTGTCGCAGATTGCGGGTTCAACTTGTTCATGAGCCATGGGCACATTTTTATGCCGGAATGTTTCCCGAAAGATGCGCTAAACGCCATCGAATCTACGGGGGCGTCGCAATCCTCAGCGCAGTCTCAAGCAAGCGCTCCGCAAAAGCCGCAAATCGACGTTTACCTGTACGGTCACACGCACATCTGGAAACTCGAAAAGAACTTCCGCGATGTGCTTCTCGTGAATCCGGGTTCCACGAGCCTCCCGAAAGGCGGTAACCCGCCGACATTCGGATTCTACGAGAGCACGCCCGCAACTGCAAGCGAGCCCGCGCATGCCAAATTCAGTATCCACACGCTAGAAGATGGCACGGAAATTGCAACAGTCACTATATAACAATACGAGATGGAGATGCCCTCCCCATACGCGGATCATGCTCACATAAGTGCTAAAGCACTAAGTGATCAAAGAGCTCGGAGGCGGGCATGACAATTCACCTGCTATTTTTTTCTTACATTTGAGCCATGGTTTTAAACGTAATCTGGCTCGTGTTTTTCTTCGGTGCATTTATCGCATGCATCGTCCAATGGCTTGCTTTCGGCGATACCGGCATTTTTAACAAGGCAATTCTTGGCGCTTTCGACATGTCCAAAACGGCATTCGAAATCGCCCTCGGCCTCACAGGCATTTTGAGCCTGTGGCTCGGCATCTTGAAAATCGGAGAAAAGGCAGGCGCCATCCAGATTTTGGCAAAAATCGTGCAGCCGCTGTTCTCGAGACTCTTCCCTGAAATTCCAAAGGGCCATCCGGTCGTGGGCACCATGCTCATGAACATCAGCGCAAACATGCTCGGTCTCGACAATGCGGCAACCCCGATGGGCCTCAAGGCCATGAAGCAGCTCCAAGACCTGAATCCGAACGACGACAAGACAGTCGCAAGCGATTCGCAAATTATGTTCCTCGTTTTAAACGCAAGCGGACTTACGCTAATTCCTGTTAGCATAATGACTTACCGCGCACAGCTCGGCGCCGCAAACCCGAGCGACGTGTTCCTCCCGCTCCTCCTCTCGACGTTTTTCAGCACCATCGCAGGCATCTTTGCACTCAGCTTTTTCCAGAAAATCAAGCTCAAGGACCCTGTAACCGTCATGTGGCTCGGCGGCATCAGCGCCTGCGTTATCGCCGTGATGTTCTACTTTAGCCACCTCACTGCCGAAGCTCTCGGCACCACAAGCCTTTTCATCAGTGGTCTTGTGCTGTTCGGTGTCATCGTTGCATTCCTTGGCCTCGCCTGCTATAAGAAAGTCCAGGCATACGAAGCATTTGTAGAGGGCGCCAAGGAAGGTTTCAACACCGCTGTGATGATTATCCCGAACCTCGTCGCAATTCTCGTGGGTGTCGCCGTGTTCCGCGCAAGCGGAGCCATGGACTTAGTGATGAACGGCATCTCAGCTTTGCTCGGCCTTATCGGCGTCGGAAACGACGTCGTCCCTGCACTCCCCACCGCCCTTATGAAGCCCCTTAGCGGTAGCGGTGCACGCGGCATGATGATCGACGCCATGAAGAATCTTGGCCCGGATAGCTTTGCAGGCCGCCTCAGTTGCATGTTCCAAGGAGCAGCCGACACGACGTTCTACATCATCGCCGTATATTTCGGCTCCGTGGGCGTCAAAAAGACCCGCCACGCCGTCACCTGCGCCCTCATTGCAGACGCCGTTGGCGTTATCGCAGCCATCATCATCGCCTACATTTTCTTCCCACCTATCCACTAGTATTGTGATGATACACACGCGTTCTAAGATGGAATAAAAATATTGTGTTATATTAAATATTTTTTAACCTTTCTAAAAATTTTTATTTACATTTAGAACGCTAATTTGGTGTATAATGTGTGGACTTTAAGGGGTGAAAATGGACTACGTCATTTTCAGTAGTGTTTATAAAGACTTTAGGGATGCGATTTTAGATAATATTCCTGATATGACAGCGATGAGCAAACGAGTCAGCGCTGCCATTCCTCCTATATGTAATATTTTAAACATTGGCTTTATAAAAATTAAACTTATTGCCCCTAGTTCCATCATTGCGCGTAACGGTCTAAACCAAGAACAAGTCATGTACGAAGACCCGAACGGTTTTGAGTCAATGCCGATTATCCAAACCTACAGAACAGGCGAAAACGGCATGGCCACCATCGAAATCCGCGCCAAAAAGAGCCACAAGTTTACACCCCCTGAACTGCAAGCCGCAAAACTCATCAGCGATGACATATTCATCATTCTCGGACGTTCCCGCCTGATGAGCGCAATCCACTACGCAAGCCAAACCGATACAATGACAGGCGCACCGAACACGGCACAACTAGTCCATCACAGTATCGAACTCAAGGCCAAAAACAAGCTGCAGAACTTCAGCGGGCTTTTCCTGAACCTCAAAAACTACAAGTACATCAACCAGTCCAAATCCCCCGCTATCGGCGACATGGGAATTACCTGCTTTACACGTTCCGTCATGGCTATGTGTCACGATGACGAAATGATAGCAAGACTTGGCGGCGACAACT
Organism: Fibrobacter sp. UWB2; assembly: GCF_002210425.1. Classification (NCBI taxonomy): domain Bacteria; kingdom Pseudomonadati; phylum Fibrobacterota; class Fibrobacteria; order Fibrobacterales; family Fibrobacteraceae; genus Fibrobacter; species Fibrobacter sp. UWB2. The sequence continues at coordinate 681,065 of NZ_MWQK01000001.1, forward strand.
TCTTTGTGCTTGTGAAAAAGGAAAACAGGGACATATTCGTCAAGGCGCTCTCCTCCATGAACGTCTCCGTGACCGTTCCACACGGCCCGACCATCCCGCTGACCATCCAAAGCCGCATCGGTGTCTACGACATCCAGCCGCAAGATTCGATGAACGAGATTATGCACTGCAGCTCGGTCGCCCTGAACGAATCTAGACTCCATCCGGGCAACGACATCGTCTATTTCACCAAGAAGATGCTCGAAGACGCCTATCACGAAAAAGAGATTTCTTCCCTTTTCCGCGAAGCATTGCGCCGCAAGGAATTTATCGTCTACTACCAGCCCAAGGTCTCCGTCAAGGACCAGAAACTTTGTGGCTGCGAAGCCCTCGTGCGCTGGAACCGCAATGGACAGGTCATCCCGCCAAGCGAATTTTTGCCCATTCTCGAAAAAGAAGCCTCCATTTGCCTTCTCGATTTTTACGTATTCCGCAAGGTCTGCGAAGATATCCGTAATTGGCTGGACGCAGGTATTGAACCGGTCCGCGTGTCCTCCAACTTTTCAAGGCACCACCTCGGCAACCCGCATTTGACTGAAGATATCCTTGCCATCATGAAGGAATACAATATCGATAGCAAGTTTATCGAAATTGAGCTCACGGAATCCTCCAATTTTGAAGACAAAATCGCCATGCAGAAGTTCGTGAACGGACTCCGCCAACATGGTATTTCCGTCTCTATCGATGACTTTGGTACAGGCTACTCCACTTTCGCCGCCATCAAAGACTTGAATGTCAACGTCATCAAGCTCGACAAGTCGCTCCTCGACCACATCGGTGACGAAAAGTACCACGATGAAGTTGTCATCAAGAACATGGTGAACATGATCAACGAGCTCCATCTCGAAGTCGTGGCAGAAGGTGTCGAAAACACTAAGCAGCTCGACTTCTTGCAGAACGCCAAGTGCTCGATTATTCAGGGATTCCTATTCGACAAGCCGCTGACTAAGGAAGATTTCGAAAAGCGACTTTCGAACGAAGTCACTTATACGCACATCTCTTAAAAGAACATCCAGACCGCCATCCACAGGACGATGAGTCCAAACTCGATTTCCCTTGAAATTCGAGCCATAAAACTACAGCCAAGCGCAATCCCGGCTATAGCGGCAAGACGTATCCACGGAGCCTCCGCCCCCATCTGGTAAAGCGAAGCATTCCCAACAAGTTCCACCCAAAGCCAAAACGTCTGGGCAAGCACCATAAAGCGCCTACGGTTTTCGCGCAAACCGGTCGTAAACACACATAGCGCAAGCGCCACCATACGGAACGGATAGTTTTCTAGAATCGGGTCGCCAAAGTTACCGACAAACGCCGTATACAAGCAGCTCGTCATGACGATAAGGAACATCACGAGCGTGATGCGGAACATCCCCTTTATTTTCCAGAGGAACGCCGCAAAAACAAGGCACAAAAGGCAAGCCACCGCATTTGCAAACATGCTCATTTGCAGCCCCCTTTGCGTTTCTTCGAAAAGCCAAGATGAGCCAATGGTTGCAGACAGACTAACAGACTACTCACGTATGCGCCGAACGGCCCCGCCAAATTAATCCAGTCCGAAGTGAGGTAGCCATACACCACCGCGGCAAGCACGCCACACAGCACAGGCAACCGCACCACCTTGAATTCTGGAGCCGAGAACGGCGAATAATACTTTTGTCCATCGGTATCGCTAACTTCACCATCTGAACTATCGCTTTCCTCGCCCATCAGGATTTCATCGTTTTCAAAGAATCGCGAAAGCAAAAAGCGCACGCCAAAGAAGAGCGCGACAAACAACGCGCCACCTGCAAACATCAAGCTTGCGTTCGCAAATGTAGCGTTTGAAAAGAAATGATAGTCGTTATGGTTTACAACAAAGTCACATTTAAGCAACACACCAAACAAAATGCTCGAAACGACAAGCAAACGGCCCCAGAGATTTTCGCGGACCACCTCAAAGAACAACAGCTGCGGGAGCACACACGCAAAGACAAAAGCGGTATAGCTCCCCACACCCTTCAAAAGTATAAGCCAAAGGAACAACAAAGACACAAACCAGCTACAAAGCATCAAGAAGCGTTCTATAAGGCGGTTGTAGTAGTTTTCAAACGAAAGCAAGGCTATCGAATTTGAGAGTCCCGTATAAAAGACAATCGAAACCACGTATAAAGGAAAGAACGCGCCCTGCCACATGGAATTTTCAATTTTTGCGTAATCCAGCGCAAACTCCGAGACCACCCAAAATACCGTCGGGAGGAGAATCCACGCAAGCGGTCGCCGGATTTTTGCAAGTTCCTTACAAAGCGAAGCATCCTCGGCGCTGTCCGCCGCCACAAGATGCGTCACGAAAAACAGGAGCGAAATAAAGCCGACTATGCCGATGCCATAAACGTCGCTATGGACATCGCTATTCATCTTTACGGAACCAGAATACAGCGCGGCAAAAGCAACAGCAACCACCAGACTGCAAAGCGAACTGAGTTCGAGCAAAAGCGATGTGCGGCGGTGGATTTTCACCTTCATAACAAGCAAGAACGCCGAAAGCAGAACGCCCGCCTGCGACATGCCAACCCAGAAGATAAAAAGTGTCCTCGGGAATTTCCAGTTACCGCCATTGTGCAAAAGAAGATCGAAGGAGCCATCCCAAAACGAGCCCCCTACCGAAAGCAGGAGCAACAAGCACAACCCAATAAAAACGATAGTAACGACTTTGTTGTTCATAGTACGGCTTCGCCGCTAGCCCAACCTCCCCCTACAATATATTTTTTATTTTTGTGGGCGTTTTTCGCATTTTATAAAAAACGGCTTTTCATGAGTACTATAGAGATTATCGTTATCGCAATTGTCGAGGCAATGGACTGCTTTGCGGTCGCTATTTCGACCGGACTTTGCAAATCGAGCATCAAGCGTTCGCGCGCCGTGCTCCAAGCCGTTTCGTTTGGCGTTTTTCAGGGTGGCATGACTCTTCTCGGGTATTTTCTGGGTAGTTTTGCCGAGCGCTGGTTCAACGCCGTCGGAACGCCGATTGCGTGTGCCATTCTCTGCATTTTGGGATTCCGCATGATCTGGGGCGCCATTCGCGGTGGTGAAGCGACAGCCTCCTGTGCGCACTTGAGCCTCATGAACATTCTGCTTTTGTCGATTGCGACTAGCATTGACGCATTCGCTGTTGGAATTTCGTTTGCATTTTTGAACGCCAACATGGTTTTTGCAACCTCAGCCATTGCGATTGCTAGCTTTGTGATGGGCGTTCTCGGCTTTGAAATCGGGCGCCATGCCTCCAAGCGGTTCAAGACAAAAATCCCGGAGATTATCGCCGGGATTATCTTGATTACGATTGGCGTGAAGATGTTTATTTAGCGCCTTCGGTGCGCCGACCTCAAACTCTTTCTATATTGCTTACCATGAGTGAGCAGAAAGATATTGACCGTACCCGCTATTTTGAATTAAAGAAACAACTGGAAGAAGCTAGCCGTCTTTATTACAAGGACGGAGTCTCCCCCATGAGCGACCAGGATTTTGACTTTGGGCTCAAGGAGATGGAAGCGCTCGAGGCGAAGTATCCGGAATTGCGCGGGAAGGGTTCGCTCACGCAGAAGGTCGGTAGCGACCTCACGAATGATTTTGCGAAGGTAGCGCACGCCGTGCCGATGCTCAGCATTGCAAACGTGTACAGCGAAGAAGAAATGCGCGAATTTGTGAAGGCCGCGGAAGAAGGAATTGCAGCTCTTCAAAGTGAAAGGGAGATTCCCGGTCATCCCCGTCAAGCGAGGACAGGCGCCGGGAATGACAAGAATGCCGAGAATGACGAGAAGCGCGCGACGTGGATATGCGAGAGGAAAATCGACGGGGTCAGCCTTTCGGTGATTTACGAGAATGGCCGCTTGAAGCAGGCGGCAACGCGTGGCGATGGCGCCCAAGGCGATGACGTGACGAACAATGCGCTCACAATTGCAGACATTCCTGAATATTTTGACGCGAAGAAATTGAAGATTGACCCGAGCGAGATTCCGCAGGGAACGTTCGAAGTCCGCGGTGAAGTCTACATGGAACGCGAAGCGTTTGAACGTTTGAACGAGCAGTTCATCTTGGAAAACAAGAAGACCTTCCAGAACTGCCGCAATACGGTTTCGGGCTCGCTCAAGCTCAAGAGCGTTGCCGAATGCAAGACGCGCCCGATGCGCTTTTTTGCATACCACATTCCGCAGAGCAACAACAAAACTCACGAAGAGAACTTGAAGCAGCTCAAGCGTCTCGGTTTCCATACGAACGATTACTGGACCGCCGATACGGTCGATGAAATCATGGCGATTTCGGAGAAGATTGGTGCGAGCCGCGACAGCCTCCCGTTCGATATTGACGGCATGGTCGTGAAGCTGAACGATTTGCAACAGCAGCGAGAACTCGGCAGCACAAGCAAGAGCCCGCGCTGGGCCATCGCTTACAAGTTCAAGGCGGAACGCGCTTACACGCCGCTTTTGTCTGTAGAATTCCAGGTCGGTCGCACCGGTGCCGTGACGCCAGTGGCAAATCTCGCACCCGTGCGCCTCGCAGGGACAACCGTGAAGCGCGCCACCCTCCACAACTTCGACGAAGTGGCAAGGCTTGACTTGCACTACGGCGACACAGTCGGCGTAGAGAAGGGTGGCGAAATCATCCCGAAAATCACCGATGTCAAACGCGAGCTGCGCCCCGCCGGAGCCTCCCCCGTCGTGGCACCCGAAAAATGCCCCGTGTGCGGAGAGCAACTCACACACATCGACGGAGAAGTGATTCTCCGTTGCGAAAACATGCACTGCCAAGCACAAGTGCAATGTCTGTTCGAGCATTTCGTAAGCCGTGAAGCGATGAACATCGAAAATCTCGGGCCCGCGCTTATCGCAAGCCTCCTCGCCACTGGCAAAATCAAGCGCATTCCAGACCTTTACCGCCTCACGCTCGAAGACCTGGAATCGCAGGAACGCATGGCGAAGAAGAGCGCGAAAAACGTCTTTGATGCCATCCAAGCATCAAAACAGCGCAGCCTCGAAAATCTGTTGCACGGTCTTGGCATCCGCTTTGTCGGCCGCACCAGTGCCCGTAACATCGCAAAGCATTTCCGCACGCTCGAAAAAATCCGCACAGCGACTGTCGAAGAATTGCAAAACGTGACTGACGTCGGTGAACGCATCGGAAAATCCGTTTACGAATTTTTCCACACGCCGCTTTACACGAACGAAATTGACGAACTCGTAGCACTCGGACTCCCGACGGAATTCAAGGGCGTTGTCAAGACTTTATTCCAAGGTCAAACTGCAGTCATCACAGGAACGCTCCCGAACATGGACCGCGATGAAGCGCGCAAGCTCATCGAAGAGAACGGCGGCAAGGTCTCCGGCTCCGTGAGCAAAAAGACGAGCTGGGTTTTGGCAGGCGAAGCGGCAGGTTCCAAGCTCACAAAAGCAAACGAGCTCGGGATTCCCGTGCACGACGAAGCATGGCTTATGGCTCAAATTGCAAACGCCGATGAATCCGGCGACGCCACAAATGAAAATGCGGGCAGTTCCGCGGGCAATTTTGCAAACGAAAAAGCGAGCGTTTCAACAACGCCCGCAGAAGATCAAATGTCGCTAAATCTCTAGTCTTTGACGCAGCGGACGTTGCAATTCGAAGTCGTTTTCTGCGCGTACTTGGTCAAATCAAATTCATCTTGGCGAAGCATATAAATGTATGCAGAGCCTTCTTCATTCATGTCTGCGCTACAGAAATATGCCGAAGTCAATCGACCTGTAAAGAATCCATTTGCAGTTCGGTGTCCCGCATAGATTCCCGTAAAGCCAACAAGATCATCACCGACATGGACTATGTTATCAAATTCCTTGGGATCACTACTTAAAAGAACTTTTCTCGCCGAATAAGAATTACCGTGGAACCATAAATTGACAAAAGCATTGAGTTCATCCCATTCTTTATTAGACGGGACATGGAATCCTTCCGGGCATACATTTTCCACCTTGGCGCTAGCCCCAAGAATACCATCCCATTGATAAAGTCGCCCATACTTTTCGCAATATTCAAGAGAGTCGCCATAGCACCAGCTCGGTTCCACTTCATAGTTCAAGTTCTCGGCCATCCACACTTGATTACCGATGCCAATCGTCTTGTATTCCGAATTGTCTCGGCTATCCACCAGAACGCCCTTTACAAGTGAATCAGTCGCATATTTCCATGTGAATTTGTTGCAATAATAAATGGAATTTTGATACTGGTGATACCCCACATGATTAGCATTGCAACCATAGCCCAAAGTATATTCCATTTCGTTCGAATAGCCCATTTCTCCATTATTGCAATAGAAATAGAGCGTAGAATCCGTTTTACCACGGCGAACTTCTTCCTTTTCACCACACGGATTTGCAATTTTTTCCAGCTCCAGTACAGAACCCGTTTTATCAATATCCGTTGCCTTGCGGAATTTACCATCAACACACACAACTTCGATAGTCGAATCATTGGGTAGTTTTTGAACAATGCCTAACTCACATTTTAGATTACGAGACCAATATGCAATATAATCTTCCTCCGTACCCGTAGCAGCCCAATGCAGATAATCAGGAGCATTATCTTCCGCCTTGCATACGAGATACGAAGGCTTCCCCATGGACTCCGAAGCGAGAACCATACCAAACTTTGAAGAAACACATGCAATACCTTGTTCAACGTGAGCACTGACCCATTTGCCCTGAATAGAATCATAGGCATAGAGGAATGACGTAAAATTCGCTTTTATCACTTCACCATCATGACCTTTTTCAATGCCATACAATTCCTGAAAAGTACCGTTCGGACAAATCCAGCCCGTATCTTTAGAGCACATGTAAGGTCTTTCAACATAGCGGCTCAAAGGATTTGTAACCTTCTTTACTTCCCCATCGTTCTTGTCGGAACATTCTCCAAGACCATTTGTCTGTCCGAACACATAGCCACTCAGCTTAGTAACAAGGTAATCTGTTTTAGGAATAGACTTTACCCATAAATTTCCTTCTATCATATCAGCATATTTCGTTTTAAACGTATCGATTTTTGCCGAATCCGTTTCAAGCATCCAGAACACAGCCGTATCAGAACTCAACTGGCTAGAAAGCCTTGTATAGGGGATACGCGAAAGCATTTGCCATACGGCTTGAAGTTCCGCATCTTTTTCGTTCCCTTCAATTTGATTAGACAGTTTAATATCAAGTGAAGTGGACAACATATACTCCATAATTTCATGCTGAGCGGTTCTTTCAGCAGAATCAGAAGGTATTCCCTTTTTCATCAAGTAGAGAATCCTGTTGTACTCCATATTTGTCATAAAATTCACATAGACAGAATCCACCCTGCTCAAGTCTGCAAAGCTCCAATATCCGCTTCTCGACATTTTATTCCTAACACACATTACAATATTAGACGATTGTAATTTGAGATTTTCAAATTTGAAGACATTCGGATACGTCACATATGTTGTAAATTCGCGACCGGTCCAAGAAGCACTAGAATCCAGTTCATACAAAGTCACTTCGTACTTGGTGCCACCCCTATCAATAGAATTATAATCTTCACTTGAAATAAAAGACGCAACTCCAACTAATTTGTTTAATTCATATTCAGGAGCGTTATCTTCGCTTTCGATATTAACACCTTTAGATACTTCACTACAGCCCATCAAAGCAAGCAAACAAAGCACTATTCCTAAAACATTCAGTTTCATATTCATCTCCCCTACTTCAATGGTTCCTGCTTTGGAAGGTTTTCATCGCATTCACTCATATCAACATCAGGCAAATAATATCCATAAGAATATTCGCAACGGTAGCACTTGCGTCCACTCTTTCCATAGCGATTCAACGTTTCTTTCGTACAAGCAAAACCGACACCACTTTCGGCGGCACTAGCCTTAGTCCATCCAACAGAGCCGTCGTACATGCGCCCCCACTTGTAATAATCATCCGTACAATATGTTCCTTTAGTCAAGTGGCCCGGAAGCGTATCGCCCACAGAAGAGTTCAGAACAATCATGTCCAAATCATAGCATCCATTTCTAGGAAGGGTCCACCCTAACGTATCGCAATACAAGAACTGCGTCTTATTAGATTCGGTAGCCTTGATTTCATGATAGTTTTCCGCAGAGCAGTTTCCGAGATTATACTTTTTTTGCCAGATGTTATTCAAGTATTCCTTAACTTTGTATGCATCGGTTTTATAGCCAAATCCAGGCACGAAATCATCGAACTTATCGCAACTTGAATTATGATTAAAATAATACGCATAGCTCCAATAAGTCGAGAACAGCGAATCCGTCAAAACATCTTCTTTCAACAAGTCGTCAAGTCCACCCGACCTCCACACATAAGTCTCGTCAAGAACATTCACACCCAACAAGTAGTAATTGTAGTCCCGCAACGTCGAAAGATTCATCTTGCTAAAGTCTTCGTGCAAAGAATCGAGCAGGAACAAATCCGAAATTTCTTTTTGCAGCAAAGCCATCGACGAATCAAACGAAAGTCCACGATCAATATAGCGCTTTAAGCGTTTCGCCTGCATATGCGTCAAGATATTCACGCTTATCGAATCGCCTTTACGAACATCCGCATAAGCTTCTAGAACCTTCCAGCTAGTCATAGGTTCTGTTTCATTATTGTCATAGCAATTGGAATAGAAATAGCCATTCACTTCAAGGTAAACATAGGGCTGTGTAAGTTTGACATTCTCAAGGGAAAAATGCCCAGAATAATCATCCACAAAACCATGGTACGCCACACCTGTTTGCGAAAGCGTGCTATCGACTTCACGCAAAACAACCTCAGTCATAGAATAACCACGCGTTCGATCAACATAACCGACGATGTTATGCGTCGTTTCCTTGGAATTTTCAATTTGCGGGAAATTACTCGAAGTTAAATTATCATCGGAGCAAGAGCATAACAAAGCGCTCACGCCAAAAACAGATACAATTATGGGGATTAATTTATTTTTTGCAGAAAAAATCATATTTCCAACTCACTTCTTATAAAATCAATAATAAAAAATTTGGTATTAAAAACAAGATAAAAAGTGCATAAAAAGAAAGGCGCCCCGAAGGACGCCCAGAACTGTTTTAGTTAAAAGATTTAGCACAGCGAAGCTACAATCTGCAACCCTCAAGGAAGGGTAGTAAACCAAAGCAGCTCGTTTCGGAATAAAACTCGGCTCAAAAGCCCTCGCTTCAATCCCTAAAAACAAATGTATTAAAAATTTAAGAAAATGGCAAGATGTTTGATAGTACAACTTGGAATGGTGCCAGAACCTGTAATCGGGGTCACATTGCCTAAAATTCCATTTTTTAGTAAATTTTAGCGCATGAAATCAGTACCTATAACGCTCCTGACCGGTTACCTGGGAGCCGGCAAAACAACTCTCCTCAACTACGTTCTCAACAATCAGCAGGGCTACCACGTCGCCGTCATCGTAAATGACATTGGCGAAGTGAACATCGACCAGACTTTAATTGAAAAGGGCGGAAACATCACGAAGGAAGATTCGGGCAAGGTTGTCCCGCTTTCGAACGGTTGCATCTGCTGCTCGCTCAAGACCGACTTGATCGAACAAATCGCCGAACTTTTGGAAATGGGCAAGTTCGACTACATCCTCATCGAAGCTAGCGGTATCTGCGAGCCGATTCCTATAGCCCAGACCATTAGCTTTGCAGGTAGCCAGCTCCGCAGCAAAGACGGCAGACCTCTCCCCTGCCATTTGGACAACATCGTGGCAGTCGTTGACGTGCTCCGCCTCGCAGACGAATTTGCCGGTGGCGAAAAGCTCCTCGAAGAAGACCTCGAAGAAGAAGATATCGCAAACTTGCTCATCCAGCAGATTGAATTCTGCAACACGATTATCATGAACAAGGTCGACGCTCTCAGCAAGCACGACTTGGAACACGTGAAGGCCGTCGTGAAGGCTTTGCAGCCGACAGCCAAGATGATCGAGACGAACTACGGCAAGGTCGACATGAAGGACATTCTCGACACGAAGCAGTTCGACTTCAACAAGGTCGCCGAATCGAGCACTTGGGCAATCAAGCTCAACGAAGAAGGTCACGACAACGATGACGATGATGATGACGATCATGACGAACATGAACATCACCACCACGACCATGACGATGACCACGATGAGCACGAGCATCATCATCACGACCATGATGAACACGAGCATCACCATGACCACGACGATGAAGACCACAGCCATTGCGACCATGAACATGGCGTTTGCCACTGCGGCCACCACCACGACAAGGACCATCCGCATGGTGACGAATACGGCATCAGCACGTTCGTGTTCGAAGACCATCGCCCGCTGAACCGCGAAAAGTTCGAAGCATTCCTCGATGACTATCCGACGAGCATTATCCGCACGAAGGGTCTCCTCTGGTTCAGCGACGAACGCAGCGAAAGCTACTTGTTCGAACAGGCAGGCAAGCAGGCCTCCGCCCAGAATTTTGGACGCTGGTTCGCCGCCGAAAGCAAGGCCGAACAGCAGCGCATTCTCGCCGAAAATCCGCAGCTCCAGAAAATCTGGGACGAAAAGTACGGCGACCGCATCATCCGCCTGGTATTCATTGGCCAGCACATGGACAAGAAGAAGATCATCCAGGTGATGAAGGACTGCTTGGACGACTAATTATTGGTCAATAGTCATTGGTCATTAGTTATTAGAATGTAAGACGAGAATCCCCGCGACCGAAGTCGCGGGGATTTTTTCACCAACGGAGTTAAGCAGTTACTTTTCTTCGATTTCTTGCATTTCGATAGCATCGACGTCTGGCGGGAGCGGATTTCTAGAATCTTGTTTTGCTCCAAGACGTTCCAGTTTGCGGCAAGATTGCACTATGCTTGCACCCTTATCATCGAGTTTTGCCATTCCCTTATTGTAAGCATCCTGAGCTTTACCGAGGGCGCTGCCAATATCTTCCATATTTTTCACGAACATGCCCACGCGCTTGAGCACTTCGTTCGCAAGTTCAAAGACCTTTTGCTGGTTTTGAGCCTGTTGCACTTGGCGCCAGGTCATTTTCACCATACGGAGCATCGCGTAAAGGGATTGTTCATCGGCGATGTAGACATTTTTTTCAAAAGCATCACGCCATAACGCATGATCTTCGGCAAGAGCCGTCCAAAGGGCTGCCGCTCGCGGCACAAACATCACGACAAAGTCCATTGTCTTCTTGGGAGCCTTGACATAGCTCGAATAATCCTTTACCGAGAGTTCATTTACGTGTTTGCGGAGGCTTTCGATATGCTTTTTCAAGAGAACTTTGCGCTCGTCAGGATTTTCTGCCTGCATATAGTCCATAAATGCAGCCATAGAAACTTTTGAATCAACGATAACTTCTTTGTACGGGTCCAAATGCACAATCACATCCGGGCGCAACATTGCATTATTCCCTTCAGCACGCACAACGTTACCGTTGGCATCACGGAGTGTTGCCTGCACATCAAAATGTTTCCCTTCCTCAAGACCAAGTGATTCCAGGACTTCTTCAAGAACGCGTTCTCCCCAATCGCCCTGAATTTTGCTATCGTGCTTAAACGCACGCACAAGTTCATTAGCAGCATTCTTGGTTTTGTCATTGGCATCAATGGACTGTTTCAAGACTTCCTTGAGTGAAGAATTCGCTTCGGTCTGTGCGCGGGTCGTGTCGTTCATGGTCTTTTCCATCTTGGCGATGGTTTCCTTGAGCGGGCTTACAAGCTGTTCCATGGTCGCATGACCGGATTCCGAGATCTGCTTTTCGCGCTGTTTAAGCATTTCTTCAGTAGAGTTCTTTACTTGGGCATATAAGCGCTGCGACATTTCCGTAAAACGAGCATTTTGCTCATTTAGCGAAGATTGATGCACTCGTTCCATATCCAGCTTCATACTTTCTAGGCGCTTGGCACTCGCCTCTTTTTCATCGGCTAGAGACTTGGCAGCGGCGGCGCGCTCGTCAGCAATCCGCTTTTCAGCATCGGCTTTTACCATTTCAAGCTGTTTTTCGGTATTTTCTTTAAGTTCTGCGTTTTTAACAGTTTCTGTCGCGAGCTGGCTACGCAGCACAGCGACTTCCTTTTCCATTTCAACATTCGCCTGACGCGCAGCGGCTTCGCGCTGCGAGTTTCCATTACGGGCAAACAAGACGCCGATTACAATTCCGAGGACAGCGCAAATAATGGCTACGGCTATGGTCATGAACATACTCCTTTTAACGTTCTATCAATATATCGCTATTTAAATGCAAAATGTTTAATAAAATTCTAAAAAAATCAACTGGCGAGATCCTTAACCTTGTCCCAGAGCTTGGCGCCAGCATTTTTCACAGACTTGAGACTTTTGCGGGCCTTTCCAAAAAAGCTGTAATTATCAAGTTCGTCTTGCGCGGATTCATTGCCGACGTTTTCAGCGACATTCACAGGCTTATCGCCTTCGTTGTTCTCAACGGACGGATCAGCGCCGGCATCAACAAGCATTTTGACGATACGACCATTCGCATAACGCGCCGCAATATGGAGCGGACGGTTTCCATAAGCATCAACTCGGTTGACATTCGCATTTTTCTTGATCAAGAAAGCCACCAAATCCGTTCTGTTCCGCTGGATGGCGTAAGCAAGCGGTGTTCCGCCCGCATTGTCCATCGCATCGACTTTTGCTCCATGCGAAAGGAGAACGTTCATCCACATCGCCCCATTCTGCATGCTCAAGGCGCGATGCATCAGCGTTTTTCCATTTGCAAAGACTCGATTCGCCGAGCCCACATCGTTTGCAAGCAAGAACTGCAACGATTCCTTTTTCTGACCCATAAGCGCCTTTTCAACAGGCGCCATGCTTTTATACGACAGCATCATATTGGCGCCCTTCGACTTCAGGAATTTCAGGGAGGACACGTCATTATTTTCTACAGCATAATGAATCGCTGCACAACCAGTGTATTTCGACACATAATTGATATTCGCGCCCAACTGCAAATAGGACTTTGCCTGGTCCAAATTACGATGTTTTACAGCAGCCACAAAAAGGCTATCCCTATAGGTATAGTCAAACAGGTATTTCGAGGTTTTGTTGTGGACAAAGGTCATGGGAGTCTGAGCTGAAGAGTTCTTATCATACACGGAAAGGCCAAACGACATCAGCTTTTGAGCGATCGCAAGATCGTTCTTCTTGACAGCCACGAAAAGTGCTGTTTCGCCCAAACGGTTCCTGGCGTGAATATCCGCACCCAATTTCTGCAATTCCGTAAACATCGTAAGATTGCGTGCAACCGCATAATGAATAAGCGGGACGCCATTTTCGTCCTTATCATTGACGCTTGCGCCATACCCAACAACTTCTTTCAGCAAATCAATATTACCCTTCTTGACAGCATCGAAAATCAACTGATTTTTGAGCCTGTAATGGTTCAAGAACTTTTTGTTCACCGCATTCTTCGTCATTTTTTCAGCAAGCACACCTGCTTTATCCGGAGTATTCACGTCAAGACCAAGCGCAATGAGGTGTTTGAGCACAGGCACATTTCCGTTCACAGCTGCATAATGGAGCAAAGTATTGCCTTTTTCATCCGTGTAATGCAAGTCTGCGCCATTTCTATACGCAAGCTTTGCATCAAGCGCAGCAATATTCCCCGCCTTGATGGCGTTCTGGATTTGCTCCACCTTGGTATACGCATCCTGAAGCACAAGCAAACTCTGCTGCGTCTTGGCATAATTCTTCAAATGCTCATAGTTTTCCTGAATCCATTCATGCGGACGCGCCTGGACAAAAGGTTTCGCATAATAAGAGCATCCCGATTCAAGCGCAAGCTCCAACGGGGTACGCCCCATATTATCGGTCAACCGCTCATCAGCGCCATGATGCAACAACGTATCAATCAGCTCCGCAGAGCCAATCCTTACTGCATAATGCAAAGGCGCATCACCAACTGAGTCCTTGCTATTGACAAAGACTCCGTTATTCAACAAATCCGCAACGTACTTGGCGTCGCCCACGGCACAAGCGGAGAATAGCTTTTCCATTTTACGCTTAGGGTCTTTCGGAATGTAGCCGTTATCGTACAAGACAAAATAAGCCACAGAAATCAAAAGCGCAGCACCAATCAACGTAAAAAGCAAGCCCCAAAGTCTTACTCGACGGGCTTTTACCAAAGCAACCTGCGAATACATCGCTGTTTCACGCGCTCTCTGTTGCGTTGAATCGCGCTCACGCTGCAGAGTTGTAATCTGCTGAGTCAACCCGACAAGAGTCCCCTCCAAAGTCGGCACAACAACATTCTTGACAAGCCCCAATGCATACGCATACGAGTCAATCACATAATCGCTCATCACGCGATCAAGCCTGGAATTTTCGGCAAAAAACTGTTTCTGCTTGCGAATGCAGAGGTTCAGGTCACTGCGATTGCTTGCAAAACCGAGCATGGAACTCCCCACGCCCAGCTGCTCCGCAAGCACAATCGACGAACGGTATTCATAAAACGACTCGCCGAGTTCATCGGCAAGCAACCCCCGCAATCTATGATCGCAGACAATGCCGTTACCATAAGTATCGACAAGCTGACGCATGATAATATGTAAGGGGCGCTTATTCATTTACTGTTCGTTTCCTTTTTTGTTGATTATCCCGGCAAGGCTCATGTCGTCCTTGCTGCCGTGCAAGCTCATATCGCTGAAGCCTTCGTCCATACGGGCGACCGCCTGCTCTTTACCGATATCCAGATACATTTGCAAAAGCCGCATATAGAACCGGTTCAGACATTCAGGAGCTACATCGTAATCGCCTACAGAATCCTCGATTCCATCGCTACACGCAAACACCGCAAACGGGAAATGCCCTGTACCGTCAAATGCGTAGCGGAACGAGTCCGCGGGATTCTTATCGCAAAGCGATGTCGTGTAGTTCAAGAAACACGTTGAATCCCACGGCACTGGCGGAGTCCAGTTTTCATAAGGCTCGGCGCTATCGTTCAAGCAAAGCAGTCTGCCATCGCCCACGTGAATCGCAAGCCAGCCCCACCGCGTCTGCACATAAGCCATCAGCGTCGAGCCATAAGCCTTCACCAAGTCGTTTTTGCCCAAGAGTTCCTTCTCAGCATCGGTCAGCGGGTTTTCTTGGGCGTCCTGCTGGATGGCGGCAACCCACTTTTCGCAAATTCGACGGCACACGTCGCGGATTAGATTTTCTTGCGGCTGGATATTCCCAATCTGTTGCTGATACAGCATTGCTTGCTCTTCGCGAAGCTTCGCTGTTTCGGATTTTTCCTCCGATTTTTCAGACCAACAGGAATCCCCCACATCCGTGCGGGCTGTCACCGCCCCCGTCCGATTTCCAAGGAACTTGCGGGCATCTTCGGATTGCATAAACTGCATAAGTTCATCCTTTGCAATTCCTGCCGCAAGCCTTGCCCCAACATCACTCCGGACGTAAGACGATGAACCATGCCCATCGCATACCACGATCAACTGGATTTCGCCATCATTATATTCTAGCGAGAAATCCTGGCACGGGATATTTGCAGGCAAATGCTTCGCCCCGACTTTGCTCACCGCAAACGTTTCAGCATTTTGCATACACATTTCAGACTCCCTAGTTCCAGCCGGACCAGTCATTGGAACCGGAATTGGCCGTACTTGAACCCACATCGACTCCTGAAAGCGATGCATCGTTTGCAACCGTATTCGAAATTGACTGTGCGACAAGCTGGTTCTGCGTTACCATTGCGGCGCCGACAGATGCACTTTGGCTTGCCACCGTTGTCGCAGACACGCTGACCGTATGAATCATCTTCTTGAGCTGATCCACATTGTGAACCGTGATGACCGATTCCGAACTGCCCGTAAATTCCCGGAGCACATCATTATTGGCGTCGTCACCGATGGCGATAGCCACCTTCACACCAGCCTTGAACCAGCGATTCCCCTTGAGCTTTTCCAACTTACGGACATAGCCATCCGTCGGAGCGCCGTCCGAAAGGAGGACAATGGCAGGTGCGCGGCACCCTGTTTTTTCGCCCATAAATCCATTAGACCTGGAAAGTTTAGCGTCCAATTCTGCACAGGCACTACCAAACGATGTCGTACCACTTGCACTCAAATCCTGCCACTGGAACTTTTCGGCTTCAATCGGCTGTTCGTACATCCAGTTGACAGCGCTACTGAACTCAAGCACGGCAATCTTGATTTGCGAATCGCCGCAATTCTTGGAGATGTCGCCCACATCGTCAAGAGCGTCACGAACCGCCGTATTGAGCGATGCAATCTTTGAACCGGACATACTGCCCGACGTATCCACCATAAAAATCAGATGCGTGACACGACGCGGGATCGGTTCCAACGCAAACGGGTCTTTTGTAGCCATATTCTATTCTCCTTTTATTCAATAACGGCAGTTTCGCCTTGATTTCCAAACTTGATCTTGTAACCTTTGCGGGCAGGCATGCCCTGACCATCCGCAACGACTCGCTGAGTGCCGTCCAAACACGTCACCGTCCAGGATTCGCCAGAATTATTGCAAAGCCCCACCTCATTGTTCTTGATGACGGTTCTGCCAACGACCTTGTCGTAATCGGTCGAGCCGTGGACTAGACATTCATGGAGCTTCTGCTCCATCATCAGCGGAATTTTAAACTTGCCTACGCGCAACATTCTATAATCTCCAAATGACTTATCGCAGTAAGCACACTTTTTGTCAACACAATCCGGGTCCGCAAATGAAAATTTTCCGCATTTCGGGCATTTGACAAAATCCGCACGCACCTGCAGCAAAATATCGCGCCATTCCTTATCCTTCACGCGGAGGTCTCCGTTTTGCAGAGCAGCCTTGCTGAACGTCTTGCAGAAAGCATCGCGCAACACCTTCGGATAGATATCCCAACGGCGCATCACATTCTTATGCAGGCTCGGATCCGGCGCATTGCTCTTGTCGTTTGGATCCATAATAAATACGGCGTTATACCCCAAAAGTTGCCTTGCCATTTCCGGGTCGTTATCACACGGGCAAGAGAGATAACGCCTGCCTTCAAACGGACGGTTCATATAAATCAAAATGAAAAGGCAAACCGCAAGCGAATGGTAATCCGTCACTTTGCGCGGTCGGGACTGTCCTTCGACAATTTCGGGTGCCATATACCCCGCCTTGCCAAGAATGCCGAGGTCGTCGGTGCCATCGGGAGCCACGTTATCGTTATCGCAAATTAGCACATCACCCGTTTTGGGGTTAATAAAGAAGTTGCCATCGTTCATGTCCTGGTAGCTATAACCGTCGCGATGCAGGTCCAAAAATGCCTTCACGAGTTGCATACAGGCGTTCAGCTGGGCATTCACATCGGCAAAACGAGCGGTCACCAAAATGAACTTGCTCATGTCCACATAGCCTGCGGGGCGGATTTTCATCAAATAGCCAAAACCACCATTGGGGTCTTCGGCGACAGCCATCGGCCAAATAAAGTGTTCGTTCGGCGTCTGGCGATTCGCATTGCGCTTCAGATTTTCACGGAAACGCTCACTCACCTTTTGCGTGTACCATTTTAACGCATACTCACTACCATTATAATTGACAGCGTAAACGATTCCCTGACCGCCGCGCCCCAATTCACGGACAACTTGACAAGTGTCACCGCCAGCGAGCGCGACCACATCCCCTTTTTTCAATTCAGACATAAAGCCTCCCAAAAATTTCTTCATCATTTCTATCGATTCGAGGGGGTAAAATGTCAAGTGTTTTTCAAGAAATAATAGGTCCTTCCGCCTTCGGCGTCAGGATGACGAGATGCGGGTGTCAGGATGACGAGAGGCGGAGCCTCTGGATGACGAGAAGCGAGTGTCAAGATGACGCGAAACGCGAGTTTTTAAAATTTTTCAAGAATTTTTAGAACTACCCCTTGCCATGTGCAATTTGGATTGATATTTTTGTGTCATGATGAATTTCGTAACAAGTGCAACTATGAACCGTCGTTGGTGGCGCGGACTCTAACATAGAGCCCGGTATTTGTTACAAATCACCCAAGATTTTTAGGCAAAGGCTTCCGGACTCACGGAGGCCTTCCTTTTTACCGAAAATTGACGAAATCCTCCGGGAAATAAAGCCTTTGCAAAAGCAAACGAGTTTTAAAACTAGAGGATTAAAATGACTAAGATTACTCACATCACCGAACGCCCGGGTTACGCTCCGCGTACTGACAGCATTTACGTTGCACTCCCCGGTGAACGTTACACCCCGTTTTCACTCGCCAAGAAGCTCGGCGCAAAGGCCATCTTCGAATCGGCAAGCTTCGACCACGGTCGCAGCCGTTATTCGACCTTGATGGTGGACGAAGGGTTTCGCCTGCGCCAGAACGACAAGAACGTGAGCATTGTCGTGGACGGCAAGGAAAGCGAATTTTTGGCTGAAGGTGATGGCGATATTCTCGACGCCTTGCTCAAGATTTCTGCCGAAAATACGGTGCCGCCCAACCAAATTCCTATTCCGTCTTCGGGCGTGGGCTACCTCGGCTACGAATTCTGCGCCCGCTGCGATACGATCCGCCTTGCACCGCAAGTTGACGAACTCAACATCCCCGAAGCGGAATTTTTGGTCGGCCACATTTACATTGTGTTTGACCACTTCACCGAAAAGCTTCACTTGTTCGCCCTGAACTACGAAGAACACCAGATTGACCTGAAAGCCGCAATTGAAAAGGTGAAAGCCCGCCTTGCAGACCTTGACTTTAGCTACCTCGCTCCGGAAAAGCAGTACAGCAAAGGCATTACCATGACCGACCTCGAACAGTCCCGCAAGGAATACGTGGAAAAGGTCGCCGCTTTGCAGAAGCACATCGTGGCAGGCAACATCGTTCAGGCTGTGCCATCCCGCCGCATCCAGTTCGCAAGCGATATCGAAGCCCTCGACATTTACCGCCGCCTCCGTACGGTGAACCCGTCTCCGTACATGTTCTTCTTGGATTACGGCACGCACCAGTTCATCGGCGCATCTCCGGAAAGCTTGATCCGCGTACGTGAAGGCATCGCCACCATCCACCCGATTGCAGGTACCCGCCGCCGCGGTAAGGACGACGCAGAAGACGAAGCATTGATGAAGAATTTGAAGGGCGATCCGAAGGAACGCGCAGAACACTTGATGCTCGTAGACCTCGCCCGCAACGACCTCGGCCGCGTTTGCGATGCCGGTACGGTCGAAACGACCAAGTACATGGAATGCGAAAAGTTCAGCCACGTGATCCACTTGGTCTCTGACGTGCAAGGTAAAGTTTCCAAGAACAAGAAGGCAATTGAAGTGCTACGTTCCAGCTTCCCGGCAGGTACGGTGAGCGGCGCTCCGAAAATCAGCGCCATTGAAATTCTTTCTGGTCTCGAAAAAATCAAGCGTCGCTTCTATGCTGGCGCCGTGGGTTACATTGAATCGGACGGAGACTTGGATTTCTGCATCGCTATCCGTTGCTGCTTAAAGCAGGGCAAGACCATCAGTCTGCAGGCCGGTGGTGGCATTGTCGCGGCCTCGAACGCCGACCGCGAATTTGAAGAAACGAACGAAAAGCTCGGAGCAATCAGGGCTGTACTGGAGGGTGACAACTAGATTGCTTCGGCTTTCAGCCTCGCAATGACGAAACACCCCAAAACTTTAAAAAAGAGATTACAACCATGATTATCATTATTGACAACTACGATTCTTTTACTTATAACGTTTATCAGGCTTTGGCCAAGATTACCACCGAAGAAATCCGCGTGCTCCGTAGCCGCGAATGCACCATTGCAGACATTGAAAAGTTGAACCCGAGCCGCCTCATTGTGAGCCCGGGCCCGGGCCGCCCCGAAGATGCCGGCATTTCCGTAGAAGCCATTAAGCACTTTGCAGGCAAGCTCCCGATTTTGGGCGTGTGCCTCGGCCACCAGGCTATCGGTTACGCCTTTGGCGCAAAGATTGTTCAAGCCAAGTTCATCAAGCACGGCATCGCCGAAGAAATCGACCTCGACGGCAAGGGACTTTTCCGCACCATCGGCAAGAAGAACATCTTTACGCGTTACCACAGCTTGGTCATCGACGAATCTACGCTCCCGGGCGATTTCGAAGTGACCGCCCGCGCAACAGACGGCGACATCATGGGCATTCGCCACAAGACGCTCCCCATTGAAGGCGTGCAGTTCCACCCGGAATCCATCGCTAGCGGCCGCGCCGACGAATTCTTCAAGGCTTTCCTCAACTACCGTCGCGAACCGCTCGATATCCGCGGAATCCTGAACACGCTTACTGCAGGCAAGGATTTGACTCGCGAAACCGCCGAAATGTTCATGGAAGACTTGACGGACGGTATCATGGACGAACGCCAGATGGCAGCAATCCTTACCGCACTTTCCAGCAAGGGCCCCGTGACCGAAGAAATTGCAGGCTGCGCCAAGGTTTTGAGTAGCAAGAAGCGCAAGTTCCCGTACAGCGGCGACGAACTCACAGACATCGTGGGTACCGGTGGCGACGGCAAGGGAAGCTTCAACGTGAGCTCTCTCTCCGGCCTTATCGCAGCAAGCTGTGGCGCCAAGATCGCCAAGCACGGCAATCGCGCGGTTTCGAGCAAGTCCGGTGCCGCTGACTTCTATACCGCAGCCGGCTTCAAGCTCGACATGACTCCGGAAAAAGCAGCAAGCGTCATCGACAAGACGAACTTCGTGTTCCTCATGGCTCCGGTTTACCACAGCGCTATGCGTTTTGCAGGCCCGGTTCGTGGCGCACTCGGCGTGAAGACCATCATGAATTTGCTCGGCCCCCTCACGAACCCGGCCGAAGCCAAGTACCTCATGCTCGGCGTTTACAGCAAGTCGATTCTCGAACCGTTCACGAAGGCTGCAAAGACCCTCGGTGCCAAGCGCGTGATGGTCGCTATCTCTGATGACGGCTACGACGAAATCTCTCCGTGCGTCCCGACGACCATTGCCGAAATCTTGGAAGACGGCGAGTATCGCGAATACCGCATTGACCCGAAGGAATTCGGCGTCCCGGCTGTGGACCCGGAAGACCTCGCAGGCGGTACGGGCGTGGACAATTTCAACCTCGCTCTCGACGTGCTGAACGGCAAAGGCCGTCCGGGCATCAAGTACGCTTGCGCATTGAACGCCGGCGCCGCTCTCTACATCAGCAAGAAGGCAGCCAGCATCAAGGAAGGCTTCGACAAGGCGATTAAGGCTATGGAAGACGGCTCTGTGCTGAAGAAGATCGAAGAAGTCAAAGTCGCTACAAACGCGTAATGAGGTCCGCCGCGCTTGCTACCTTTGGGTACGAGCGCAGGCAACGTCCTTTGTGATAAGCGCTCCGAGAAATCGGGGCTCTTTTTTTTTCAATAACACATTTTGACATTCATTTTTGTACCTTAAAATGCGTCGGATAAAATTACTAATAAAATAATTCTATAAGTAGTGATATTTTTTTAGTATTGGACAAAGGGTTTTGAGTTCTCTATATTTGTCTCTCAAAAATGGGAGACATTCTATGGCAGTTGATTATTCTACTCTTAAAAAGGGCGGCTGGATGCGCCAGAAGCAGAAGAACAATTTCTCGTTGCGCGTTCGCGTTGTTGGTGGGAACCTCACAGCAACACAGCTTGCCAAAATCGCCGAAGTCGCTGAAAAATATGGCGAAGGTTACGCTCACCTAACTTCGAGACAGAGCGTCGAGATTCCGTTTATCAAGCTTGAAAATATTGACGATGTGAAAAACGCACTTGCCGAGGGTGGTGTTGAACCAGGCGTTTGCGGGGCTCGCGTGCGTACCATTACGGCATGCCAGGGTGAAGCCGTTTGCCCGAGCGGTTGCATTGATACTTATGCAATCGCGAAAGAGCTTGACGATCGTTACTTTGCACGAGAACTTCCGCACAAGTTCAAATTCGGTGTGACGGGTTGCCAAAACAACTGTCTCAAGGCCGAAGAAAACGACGTGGGCATCAAGGGCGCCATCAAGGTGGATTGGCTCGAAGACAAGTGCATCGGTTGCGGGCTTTGCGCAAAGGTTTGCCGCAAAGAGGCCATCAAGATCGAAAACAAGAAGGTCATTTTCGACAAGGAAAAATGCAATTACTGCGGCCGTTGCTACAAGTCCTGCCCCACTGACGCCTGGAGCCACATTCACGGCTACATCGTATCGTTTGGCGGGCTTTTCGGCAACAACATCAACAAGGGCGAAACGATTATTCCGTTTGTAGAAGACAAGCAGAAACTCTTGGACATTTGCGATGCTGCGATTCAATTCTTTGCAGACAACGGAAAGAGCGGTGAACGTTTCAAGTACACGATCGACCGCGTCGGCCGCGATGTATTCGCAAAGAAAATCCAGGACGTATACAACGGTTAAGCGTTGACATAACAAGCCAGTATTCTAGCCACTTATTAACAAATGAAGATTGAAAAAATTAAGACAGACCTGCTGATAATTGGCGGCGGAACCGCTGGCTGTTATGCAGCCATTACCGCAAGTACTTTAGGTGCAGCGAAAGATGTCGCAGACATCAAGATATTGGTTGTCGAAAAAGCGAACATCAAGCGGAGCGGTTGCCTCGCTGCTGGCGTAAACGCGCTGAACGCCTACATTACCGAAGGCCGTACGCCCAAGGATTATGTGGAGTACGCCAAGAAAGACGCCGACGGAATCGTTCGCGAAGACTTGCTGTACAGCATTTCCGAGAGGTTCAACGAAATCACCGCGCATTTGGAAAAGCTGGGCCTTGTCATTTTGAAGGACAAGGATGGAAAGTATGTGACCCGCGGGAATCGTAATATCAAAATCAACGGCGAAAACATAAAGCCAATTTTGGCGGCGGCTGTCGCAAAGGCTCCGAACGTTCAGGTGCTAAACCACGTGAACATTTTTGATTACTCTGTTCACAACAACAGGATTGACGGAGCTTTCGGTTTCGGAATCGAGAACGATACTTTTTACGCCATCGAGGCGCGTGCTGTGATTATCGCGACGGGCGGTGCCGCCGGGCTTTATCGCCCGAACAATCCGGGATTTTCCCGCCATAAAATGTGGTACCCGCCGTTCAACACGGGCGCGGGCTATGCAATGGGAATCCGTCACGGTGCCGAGATGACGACTTTCGAGATGCGTTTTATTGCGCTTCGTTGCAAGGACACCATCGCCCCGACAGGTACGCTTGCGCAGGGCGTAGGTGCAAAGCAGATAAATTCGCTTGGTGAAGTTTATGAGACAAAGTACGGCATTTCAACTTCGGAACGCGTGTACGGAACAGTGGCAGAAAACCTGGAAGGCCGCGGGCCGTGCTATTTGCGCACCGTCGGGATTACACCCGCACAGGAAGACTCGCTTTTAAAGGCATACCTGAACATGGCCCCGTCGCAGACCATCCGCTGGATTGAAAACGGCACGCCATCAAAAGCGAATGTGGAAATCGAAGGAACGGAACCCTACATCGTGGGCGGACACACCGCAAGCGGTTACTGGGTCGATACCAAGCGTGCAACGACAATTGACGGGCTTTACGCTGCAGGCGATGTTGCCGGTGGAGCCCCGCAAAAATACGTGACGGGCGCGCTTGCCGAAGGCGAGATTGCGGCGAAGAGTGCAGTGGAATATATCAATGCGGTAGATTGCCGCACCCCCTTACAGGGGGCTCGCAATGACGTAGATGCAGATCCTCGCGAAGACGTAGACGCCAAAGCAACCATCAAGGAAGCAGAAATCGCCCGACATGTCGCAGAAATCGAAACATATCTATCACAGAAAAATTCGCTGTACACGACAGAGCAACTTGAAGAAGCCATGCAAATAGCCATGGACGAATATGCAGGCGGAATCAAGACGGGCTATGGCTACAGCGAAAAGCATCTCAATATTGCCAAAGAAAAAATTGACGAAATTGAAAGCCTTACAGACAAGCTTAGCGCAGCCGATTTGCAAGAAGTGATGTACATCTACGAACTCAAGGAACGTCTAACAGTTTGCAAGAGCGTGATAGCCCACCTCAAGGCACGTCACGAAACACGTTGGCATAGTTTTGCAGAAAACCTGGACTACCCCGAAAAGGACAACGCAAACTTCCACAAATACGTCAATTCAAAACTCGAAAACGGCGAAATCAAAATCATCTTGCGCGACCTCACCGCAGAAGGGCAAAAGAACTATGAGCATCAGCATTGATCAAAGCAAATGTATCGGCTGCAGGAGATGCCACGACGTATGCCCCGGCACGCTAATCAAGATAAATGAAGACAAAAAAGCGTTTATCAAGTACCCCAAGGATTGCTGGGGTTGCACCTCGTGCATCAAGGAATGCCCGGTTCACGCCATCAGCTTCTTTCTCGGTGAAGACATCGGCGGCAAGGGTTGTAAGGTGCATACCGAAAAAGTCAAGGGCGAAAAAAACGATATCGTGCGCTGGATATTTGAACTGAACGATGGAAGCGTCAAGACTATCGATATCGATCCCAAGGAATCTAACAAATACTAGGAGTTTTACAGTGAGCGAATTTTCCCACCTCGACGAGCTGGAAGCCGAAGCCATCTACATCATTCGCGAAGTCGCAGCCGAATGCGAAAAGCCGGTTATGCTGTACTCGATTGGCAAGGACAGTTCCGTCATGTTGCATTTGGCCATGAAGGCCTTCTATCCCGAAAAGCCGCCTTTCCCGTTCTTGCATGTGAATACCACATGGAAGTTCAAGGAAATGATCAAGTTTCGCGACGAAACCGCCAAGAAACTCGGTATCGAAATGCTGGAATACGTCAACCAGGATGGCGTCAAGCAGGGCATTAATCCGTTTGACCACGGTGCCGCTTATACCGACATCATGAAGACACAGGCTCTAAAGCAGGCACTAAACAAGTACGGTTTTACCGCCGCATTTGGCGGCGGCCGCCGCGACGAAGAAAAGTCCCGCGCCAAGGAACGCATTTTCTCGTTCCGCAATTCAGCACACGCTTGGGACCCGAAAAACCAGCGTCCGGAAATGTGGAAGCTTTACAACACCAAGATTAACAAGGGCGAAAGCATCCGCGTTTTTCCGATTTCGAACTGGACCGAAAAGGACATCTGGCAGTACATCAAACGCGAAAAGATTGATATCGTACCGCTTTATTTTGCGGCACCGCGCCCGGTTGTGGTGCGCGACGGCAACATCATCATGGTGGACGACGAACGTTTCCCGCTGCGCGAAGGCGAAACGCCCGAAATCAAGTCGGTGCGCTTCCGCACGCTCGGTTGCTACCCGCTCACGGGAGGTATTGAATCGACCGCCACGACGCTTGATGAAATCATTGACGAAACCTTGAGCGCGGTTTCTTCGGAACGCACTTCCCGCGTGATTGACAACGAAGCCGCGGGCAGCATGGAACGTCGCAAGAGGGAGGGATATTTCTAATGAAAGGCTTATTGAAGTTTATTACATGCGGTAGCGTTGATGACGGAAAGTCGACGCTCATCGGACACATCCTCTACGATTCCAAGTTGCTCTATGCCGACCAGGAAAAGGCTCTGGAATTGGACAGTAAAGTCGGTAGCCGCAGCGGAAAAATTGACTATTCGCTTTTGCTCGACGGCCTTATGGCCGAACGCGAGCAGGGCATTACCATCGATGTCGCGTACCGCTATTTCACGACGGATCACCGCAGCTTTATCGTTGCTGACACTCCGGGGCATGAAGAATACACGCGCAACATGGCCGTGGGCGCATCTTTTGCCGACCTCGCCGTAATTCTCGTGGACGCTTCGCAGGGCGTTCTCGTGCAGACGCGCAGACACGCTCGTATTTGCAGACTGATGGGCATCCGCCACTTCGTCTTTGCCGTGAACAAGATGGATCTTGTGGGTTACAGCGAAGAGGTATTCAACAAAATCAAGGTACAAATCGCAGAACTTGCACAGACTCATTCCCTGAGCAACATACAAGTTATTCCGCTTTCGGCAACAGAAGGCGACAACGTTACCATCAAATCGAAAAACATTGCATGGTATCAAGGTCCTGCATTACTTGAATACCTTGAAAATGTCGATACATCAAGCTCTGCACTAGAAAAGGGATTTTACATGCCCGTGCAGCGCGTGAGCCGCCCCGACCGTACATTCCGCGGATTCCAAGGACAAATTGAATCTGGAACGATTCGCGTCGGAGACGTCATCAAATCCCTCCCGAGCTACGAAAAAGCATCCGTCAAAAGCATTCTCTACACAAACAGGAATGTCGAAGAAGCCCACGCTGGCGAACCGGTCACAATTACGCTAGACCGTGAAGTTGACGTATCGAGAGGTTGCGTGCTCGCTAGAGATGCAAGCATCGGTAGCTACAAGAAAATCAAGGCGTCACTTTTGTGGATGGATGACGAGCCGCTTTCGCTAGGCAAAGACTACCTCGTCAAAATCGGGACAAAGATTATTCCTGGAACACTCACGAAAATCGACTATGCCATTGACGTGAACACAGGCGCACACTTAGAAACAGAAAGCATTTCCAAAAACGGGATTGCCGTCTGCGAACTTGTTTTCGCCGAAGCCATTGTCGTTGATCTTTTTGAAAAGCACAAAACGCTTGGCGAGCTCATTCTCATTGACATCGTAACGCATGCAACAGCCGCTTGCGGCGTTGTTGAAGGGCTCTACGAAAAGCAACTTCAATCCAACGAAAAGGCAGCCTTTGTGCAAGGCGAGCGCCATGGCCGTGGAGAAATCTTCGAAGAATTCTTCTACGATACAGCTACACTTTCCGTAGTAAAGCAGCAGCCCATCAAGCAGCACTACACTGTAGGCGACGAAATCCCGACTGCTGGCGAAAGCTACCACTATCCCGACGATTTCGACATCATCATCTTGCGCGATAGTATCGCTGTCAAGGTGCGTGGCAAACGCATCGCCGAAATCACGGCCGCGGACCAGTACCATTACGGAAACGTTCCGGTCATCAACGGTCGCGGTTTTGAAATCAAGGTCCATTCCGACGAAGATGTTGCAAACTTGCTCCGTGAATACGATGATGCAGGAGAATCCGGCCGCGAGGAATTTTTCCGCAAGTGGGCCGCATTTGATACATACCGCAAGGTCGTAATAAAGTAACTGCAACCATAATCAAACATTACAGCTCCCGATTGGACATCGGGAGCTTTTTTCACGTACTCATACATTTACTTTATATTTATAAATAAATACAAATTCACATAACAATACATATAAAATTTCTATAGCAAAAATTAATAACTCCGCATAAAAATTTAGTATTGGACAAAACAAAAAACGCCTTCTATATTTGAGCGCACAAAAAAAAACAAGGAAACAAACAACAAGGAGTTTAGAATGAATCAGAACTTTTCAAGACTTGCCGCCGCTGCGGTTTTAACCACTTCCCTTTTTGCCACGTCTGTTTTCGCTGACGAAGCAAAGAAGGCTGAAGAAAGCTCTTTCAAGCTCACCGGAAACGTCCAGGCTCAGGCAATCAAGTCGCTGTATGACAACGATGCAGACAACACGCTTGACAATTCCTTCTTGCGCGCAAACGTTGGCGGAAAGTTTTCTTCTGAAAGCTTTGACGCTGTAATCAACTTGCGCATTTTCAGCCCCGGTTTCGGCAACACCATTGAGGGCAAGAATTACGATAAGATTCTCGCCGACACCTACTACGCCAATTACAAGTGGGATACCGAATATGGCAAATTTAACTTCCAGTTCGGTCGTTTCCGTACTGATTGGAGTGTCGCAGGAAACTTCGGTACTTACGTAGATGTACACCTGAATAAACGCGGATTCCTTTCTCGCGATTACCAGCACGACGCTTTCGCTTTCGGCTTTGAAAAAGGCATTTCTACATTTAACGCCTTGCTCGGCACATACGATGCAAAGTTCAACACGGGCTACATCCGTTTCGAAGAAACGCTCAAGTTCGGTGATGCCAAGGTCAGCGCAGCTTACCGCGTAAACGCCCTTGACGTCATTCAGCACACGGCACAACTCACCCACCGCGCCGCTGCTCGCGCAAGCTACTACTTCCAGAAGAATTTCGGCCTCTACGGTGAAGTCGCACTCATCGCAACTGGTGACGGCGAAAACCTCAAGGTAGCTAATGCCATCAAGCCCGAATATGCACAAGACACGCAATATGTTCCGTTCTTCATCGGTGTAGAAATTCCTACAGCTGGCATTTTCAACAATGTTTACGCAGAACTTGAATACGTCTCCCATCGCGACGAATTAAACGCTGGAGCTGATGAACTCGCCTGGACCGTGAGCTTGATCAAGAAAATCGGTTCCCATTCCAAGATCCAGCTGACAGCATTCAGCGAAAAGAAAGCCTCTGACGTAGCCCTTGCAGCTCGTTTCACGGCAACAATCAAATAACCTAAGCACACCCGAGCGCCCTCAGCACAGCTCACGCTTCTTTGATCCATCATTGCTGGGGGCGTTTCTTTAAAAACGAAACACCAAACATCAAAAATTTAAACAAAGAGGTACATAACATGAATTTCAAGAAAATCACAATTGCATCCATCGCACTCCTCACCCTCGCTTTCACCGCCTGCTCTTCTTCCGAAGAAAAGCAAGAACAAAGCAAGCAGACCCTCACCAACGTGTCTTACGACCCGACGCGTGAGCTCTACGCCAACTACAACCAGGTCTTTGCTAAGCACTGGAAGGAAAAGACCGGCAAGGATGTGGAAATCACGCAGTCCCACGGCGGTTCCGGCAAGCAGGCTTTGGAAGTCGCCAACGGCCTCGAAGCTGACGTTGTAACGCTCGCCCTCGAATACGACGTGAACGCTGTGCGCGATGCAGGCCTTATCGAAGATGGCTGGGTCAAGGAATTTCCGCTAAACAGCGCTCCTTACACCTCCACCATCGTCTTCCTCGTTCGCAAGGGTAACCCGAAGAATCTCAAGGACTGGGGCGACCTCGTCAAAGACGGCATCGGAGTCATCACGCCGAACCCGAAAACTTCTGGCGGCGCACGCTGGAACTATCTCGCCGCTTGGGCATGGGCCGAAAAGCAGTACAATGGCGACGAAGCCAAGGTCAAGGAATTCGTGAAGAAGCTCTACAAGAACGTGCTCGTACTCGCTTCTGGCGCTCGCGGCTCTACGACGACATTCATCGAAAACGGCCAGGGCGA
This sequence comes from Fibrobacter sp. UWB2, assembly GCF_002210425.1. NCBI lineage: Bacteria > Pseudomonadati > Fibrobacterota > Fibrobacteria > Fibrobacterales > Fibrobacteraceae > Fibrobacter > Fibrobacter sp. UWB2. The sequence goes on from NZ_MWQK01000001.1 coordinate 710,191, forward strand.
TGTTTTGCTCGCTTGGGAAAACGAAGCATTCCTCTCGCTCAAGGATTACCCCAAGGACTACGAAATCGTCATCCCCAGCGTGAGCATTTTGGCTGAACCGTCTGTTGCAATTGTAGACAAGGTTGTTGACAAGCGCGGCACCCGCGAACTTGCCACCGAATACCTGAACTTCCTCTACAGCGACGAAGGCCAGCACATTGCAGCTAAGAACCACTACCGTCCTTCCAACAAGGCCATTCTTGACCAGTACAAGGAATTTGACCAAAACGTGAACCTGATTGACATCAGCTACTTCGGCGGTTGGGACAAGGCTCAAAAAACGCACTTCTCCAACGGTGGCATTTTCGACCAGATTTACGAAAAGAAGTAATCTATCTCCATAGAAACAGTCCTCGCTCACAAACAGGCGAGGATTTTTCATATAATCAAGCAATTACTTTATCTATTATAAAAAAAATTAATAACAGACGCTAGAAATAAAATATTGGACAGGCTGAAAAGTACGTTCTATATTTGAGCCCAATTATGAAAAGAACAAATAGAAGTGTTATACCAGGTTTCGGCCTTACTACAGGCATCACGCTCGCCATTTTGAGCGTTGTCGTGCTCATTCCGCTTGCATCGCTTGTGGTGTTTACGGCGCAAATGAGTTTTGACGAAATTATAGAGACCATTACGCGCGACCGAGTGCTCTCAAGCTTTCGTGTGAGTTTTACAACTGCATTTATCGCATCGTTCATCAATGCAGTAATGGGCATCGTTCTTGCGTGGGTTCTTGTAAAATACACATTTCCACTCAAACGATTGATTGACGGGATGATCGAACTTCCTTTCGCCTTGCCGACAGCTGTGGCGGGCATCGCTCTCACGGCACTCACAGCAGATACAGGCCTTGTGGGCGGATTCTTTGCAAAATTCGGCATCAAAATTGCCTTTACGCAAATCGGCATTACGGTTGCGCTCGTGTTTATCGGCATTCCATTTGTAGTACGTGCAGTGCAGCCCGTACTCGAGAAACTGGACCCTGCATACGAAGAAGCCGCAGGCGTGCTAGGCGCATCACGGAGCCGCATTTTCTGGAAAGTGATTTTCCCAGAGATCGTGCCAGCCGCATTGACGGGATTCGGGCTTGCGTTCGGGCGTTGCCTCGGTGAATATGGCAGCGTCGTTTTCATCGCAGGCAACAAGCCATTCGAAACAGAAATTGCACCGCTAATTATCATGTCAGAACTGCAGGAATACGATTACGCGAGTGCGACGACAATTGCGCTTGTCATGCTCGTAGCCTCGTTTGTAACGCTTTTCCTCGTGAACTTAATACAAACAAGAAATACCAAAATTCTGAAAGGAGGCGCTTAATGTACAAAGAAACGACTTCTTCAAAGATTGTCAAATGGTCCTTGATTGGCATAAGCATCGCCTTTGTGATTCTCATGCTTTTGCTCCCGCTGATTACCGTTATCGCCGAAGCGTTCAAGCAGGGTTTCGACATTTACGCAAAGGCCGTGAGCGACAACTACACCATCAAAGCCATTTGGCTCACCCTCGAAGCGACTTTACTTGCGGTCATCATCAACACCGTTTTCGGCTTGAGCGCAGCATGGTCACTCACCAAGTTCCATTTCAAAGGCAAAAAAATCCTTACGACATTGATAGACTTGCCGGTAACGGTTTCACCGATTATCGCAGGCCTTATCTTCTTGCTCACGTTCGGACGCCAAAGCCCCATTTACCCGCTATTGCAAAGTTGGGACATCAAGATAGTCTTTGCCGTACCTGGCATTGTTCTTGCAACGATTTTCGTCACATTTCCATTCATTTCGCGTGAATTGATTCCCGTTCTGGAAGCTCGCGGAAACGACGAAGAAGAGGCCGCCGCGCTGATGGGCGCTAAAGGCTGGACCATTTTCCGCAAGATTACATTTCCGCACATCAAGTGGGCATTTCTGTACGGCGTGGTGCTCTGCGCCGCCCGTGCCATGGGTGAATTCGGTGCTGTATCCGTGATTTCAGGGCATTTGCGCGGAAAGACAAATACGCTCCCCTTGCATGTAGAAATTCTCTTCAACGAATTCCAATACGTGCCCGCTTTTGCAGTTTCGTCAATTCTTGTGATGCTAGCCATCGCCATTTTGATTGCACGAAGCGCGATTGAATACAGAGGTCGAAAGAAAATATAATAGGAGTTTTTATGTACGTAGAATTAAAAAACATCAACAAGCATTTTGGCAATTTCAAGGCATCAGACAACGTTTCTTTCGGCATCGAAAAAGGCAAACTCATCGGCCTCCTGGGTCCGAGCGGTTCCGGAAAGACGACCATACTCCGCATGATTGCAGGACTTGAAAATCCCGATAGCGGCGAAATCATCATCGACGGGAAAGTCATCAACAACGTCCCCGCCAGTAAGCGTGGCATCGGCTTTGTGTTCCAAAGCTATGCGCTATTCCGCTACATGACCGTTTTCGAAAACATTGCATTTGGCCTTCGCGTGCTCAAGAAATCCGAAAACGAAATCAAGGAACGTGTCGCCGAACTGGTAAAGCTCATCGGCCTTGAAGGTCTCGAAAACCGCTACCCGAGCCAACTTTCGGGCGGCCAGCGCCAACGTGTCGCATTTGCACGCGCACTCGCGCCAAATCCACAGTTACTTTTGCTTGACGAGCCATTCGCCGCCATTGACGCAAAAGTCCGCCAAGAACTGCGCCACTGGCTCAAGGAGATGATTGCAAAGCTCGGTGTCACAAGTATTTTCGTGACCCATGACCAGGACGAAGCCATCGAAGTCGCCGACGAAATCATCATCACAAACAAAGGACGCATCGATCAAATTGGCAAGCCACTAGAAGTTTACAGCAAGCCCAAAACCGCTTTTGTAGCCTCGTTCTTTGGACAACCAAGCATTTTTAAAGATTACAACAAGTTCCAAAGCTTTGACACAATCCCGAATGTTGACCAAGCGATAGTCCGCCCTGAATTTGTCAAGGTCACCAAGAAAAACGAAGTTCAAAAATTCAAGAATTCTGCCGAAGAAGGTGTCGTGACAGACGTCGCATTCCGCGGGAGTGGCATCGAAATCACAGTACTCGTCAACGGAGAAACTCTTACCGCGCGCCGCTCTTTCGACGAGCCTAGTATTTCCGTCGGCGAAAAAGTTGATGTATTCATTTACCGTCTCTTTGTGACCGTAGGCAACTACGCGTTCTTACTCGAAAACAAATCTATTCGCGAACCAATCGTCGTCATTTAGCAATCCAAAACAACCAAAAACACAAGACGCTCCGATTTTTTTCGGAGCGTTACTTGCCAAGACTTTTCAGTACAGCGGGCTTTCCATTTTGGGCGTTGAAGGCGTAAAAAGGCTCAAGAATTTTTTCAAGAAAAAGTCCGCCGCCTAAATCACGGCGTAAAAATCACGGTCTGAAAGTCTTCAGCGCAGCAATCGTGCGGGAGATGAGGTCATTCAGTTCCCAGCCAAGCAGATTTGCACCACGTTCAATCACTTCGCGAGAGCAGCCTGCCGCAAATTTCGGGGACTTGTACTTTTTCAAGACCGATTTCAGTTCCAAATCCTGCACACTCTTGGACGGACGCATCAAAACGACTGCACCAATCAAGCCCGTGAGTTCGTCAACGGCATATAGGACTTTTTCCATTTCGTGTTCCGGCTTAACATCCACCGTGATAGACCAGCCATGGCTCGTTGTCGCGTGAATCAGCTCTTCCGAAAGGCCCGCCTCTTGCATCAATTCGCGTTCCTTGATGCAATGCTGTTCCGGCCACAATTCAAAATCAAGGTCGTGCAAGAGACCGACAATTCCCCAGAATTCTTCGTCTTCGCCGTAACCTAGTTCACGAGCAAAGTAACGCATCGTATTTTCTACGATTTCGCCATGTTCAAGGTGGAACGGATCCTTATTGTATTTCTTAAGGAGTTCAAGCGCTCCTTCGCGTGTAATATTTGCTGATAATGCCATGGTTCGAAATATAAGAATTTTATGGGGATAATTGACAGCATTCGCACACGGATTTTTGCGCTTTGAAACGCAATATGCGGCGAGCTATAAATTTTTCTAATTGCTGACAATTGCTTATTTCGATAGACACCCCGCGTACACTAAATTACTAATAAATTAATTCTATAATACACAATATTAATTAAGTATTGGACAAGGTAATAGTTGTGTTCTATATTTTCGCCGTACAAATAGAATTATTCAAGAGCAAATCTTTTGCTAAAGAGGAGTTTTTAATATGACAAAGAATACATCAAAAAAGAAAATTGAATCTGCAAAGAATACCGCTAACGTTACCGATCCGAGCACATGGAATTTTGCAACAAAGTGTTTACAGGCAGGATGGAAACCCAAAATTGGCGAGCCGCGCGTGCTCCCGATTTTCCAGTCCACGACTTACAAGTACGAAGACGTCGATGAAGTGGAACGCCTCTTTGCGCTCAAGCAATCAGGCAACAAATACACCCGCACAGGGAACCCGACCGTAGCGGCATTCGAAAGCAAGATTACGGAACTCGAAGGCGGCGTGGGTGCCGTTGCAACCGCATCGGGGCAAGCCGCAGTCCTCCTTGCGATTTCGAACCTCGTGAAAGCAGGCGACCACATCGTTGCAAGCAAGACCATTTACGGCGGCAGCTACACATTACTCAGCGTAAGACTTTCCAAGCTCGGCATTGAAACGACATTCATCGACCCGGAAGATTCCATAGCAGAACTCCGCAAAGCATTCCGCCCCAACACCAAGCTCATTTTCGGCGAAACGATTGGCAACCCCGCCTTGGGCATTTTGGACTTTGAAAAGTTCTCCAAACTCGCCAAGGAATTTGACGTTCCCTTCCTCGTTGATAACACGCTCGCAACGCCATTCCTCGTGAAGCCTTTAAAACTCGGCGCAAACGTTGTCATCCATTCCGCCACAAAGTACATCGACGGTCACGCCGTTGCGCTCGGCGGTGTCGTCATTGACGGAGGCAATTACAACTGGGAAAACGGTAAGTTCCCAGACCTCGTGGAACCGGATGCGCAATACGCAAACACCTCCTATACTCAAAAATTTGGACGTGCAGCATTTATCGCAAAGGCTCGTGCTCAATTCTTGCGCGATTACGGTGCCGCATTAAGTCCGTTCAACGCATTCCTTTTGAATTTGGGCCTTGAAACGCTCCATTTGCGAATGCCACAGCACAGTAACAACGCACTCGCATTGGCAGAATTTTTGTCCAAGCATCCGGCCGTGAATTGGGTCAGCTATCCGGGACTCAAATCTAGCCCATATTTTAAGCGCATCCGCAAATACTTTGATTACCAAGGCGGCAGCGGTGTGCTCACCTTCGGTCTCAAGGGTGGCAGAGCTGCCATCCGCTCCTTCGTCAAAGCATTGAAAGTTGCCGCCCTCGTAGTTCACGTTGGCGACGCCCGCACAAGCGTTTTGCACCCGGCAACAAGCACACATTCGCAGCTTTCGCCTAAAGACAGACTCGCCGCAGGCATCCCCGAAGATATGATTCGCGTATCCGTTGGCATCGAAGACCCGCGCGACATCATCGCTGACTTTGAACAAGCTATTGCAGCAAGCACCAAAGGCGGTAAGTAATGAGTATCGTTGTAGATGTCAATAAATACCTTGCATTAAATGGTGCGACAAAGCGCATCAAAGATTACCTCTCTATTAAAGTTGCCGATCACGCCTACCTGCCGAAAACTGAAGACATTAAAAGCGACTGGGTCGCCTACATTGCAGCCCCCGCATTCAAGCTGATTCGCGAAAAATTGGGTCACGACATTGATTCATTCGTTTCCATCGGCACAGGTTCCGGCATTGACGTGTTGACCGGCATTGAACTTTTGGGAGCAAAGCGCGTAGGCTTCACGGATTTGCAAAGAAGCGTTGTCGCCGCCGCTGCACAGAACGTTCGAAGCAATATCAAAGAGACCTCCAAAATCGAATTTGAATTCGGCAACGGCGACCTTTTGCAACCGCTCCAAAACGGCAAGCGAAATTACGACGTGATTTACGAGAACCTCCCCAACGTGCCACTTGCAAGCAATACAAAAATTGAAGACAAGCGCAATAGCGGGCATTACTTGGAAAAACGCGAAGAGGCTATTCCCGAATTTGTGCATGAACAAATGCTTGACTTGCATTACTTGGCACTCAAGCAAGCACGCGATTACTTGGCCGAAAACGGAGCCGTCTATTCAACGCTTGGTGGGCGCGTTCCGCTCAATGCGTTCATCAAGCTTGGCGAACTCGCCGGACTCCGTTCTGAAATTTTCACGTATTCCTGGAAAGTCCAAGCCGAGCCGGAAGATGTGATTTCGGGATACGCCGCGCAAGAAAAAGCTGGCCTCGGCCCGTTCAGATTCTACCGCGCTGAAGACTTGCAAAAAGCATTCGCAAACATTTCTGTCAAGGATTCCGGCAAACGGGCTTTTGAAATTGAAAAAACTCTCGATTCCGTAAAGCTTACCGCAACCGCCGCATACGAAGCGTTCAAAAAAGGCGAAGTCATCGGTCATACCGTCGCCGTGTTAAAATCTAGCGTGGAATAGGGATGCTATGAAAAAAGTTATTCAAAATTTAATTGAAGAATCCCAAAAGTTCCTTTTCAAGAGAGCCAAAATCGACGACAAAATCGGGCTTGAAGCCGCCAATTTTGCAGTCCGAGACATTCCAAAGCCCATTGGAAAATTTGAAAAAAGCGACTCGCCGCTAATCCGCTACATTGGAGAAGCCATCAAGCACGGGAACCCTGAAACAGCGGATTTGTTAAAAGCTTTGGAGCCCGCTCTCCCCTATTTGCCGTGGAAATACAATTACGAGCCGCGCCCCGACATGCCTGATTTGGCCGATCAAATGGGATGGGGAGAAATTCTCGGTCCAGAAGCGCCCTATCACGACGAGCATTTTTGTTTCGGTTTTACGCTCCTAGGCAAAAACACCTTTTACCCCTCCCACTTGCACCCCGCCACAGAACTGTACGTCATTTTGTCCGGACACGCCATCTGGACATTAGACGGAATCTCAAAAGTACGCGGTCCTGGAGAGTTTGTACTGCACCCGTCCAATCACATTCATTCCATGCAAACCGAACACGAACCCATGCTCGCGCTCTACACGTGGAGCGGTAAAGACGTCAAAACGCTTTCAAAATATGTGTAAAAAAATTACACTTTTTCTTAGCGCTAGATATCAAAATTTTCAATAACACTTTTGATAATTTCTTTTTGTACATTGCTTTACGAGATGGAGAATAAGTCAAACCCATAACAAAAAGGATACAACATGTACTCTACTCACTATATGGATCTGCTGATGCAGAATTCTCCCTGGAACCTGATTCTCTTCATGGCAATCCCCGTCATTCTCGCAGAGACCATCGCCATCACGGAATTGTTCCTGCTCAAATCGCCAAATGCGCACCCGACACTCTCCAAAGTGAATCGCACCGCGGGGATTCTTGCAGGGTTCGCATTCTTTGGAATCATAATCTATTTCATTCCGAACGTCATTATACCGCTAGCATCTGCTGGTGAATTCAGAACATGGATTGACGTCGTAGCCATATTCTCTTATATCCTTGCGGGCATTCCGATGATATTGCTTGCACTTTTGAACTTGAAACTTTTATTCCGCAAAGTTGTTGAGCAGAAAAAAACGACATACGCTATTCTTCTACTCGCCGCATTTCTCGTGCTTTCTCACATTGCCATGATCTTCGGGATGGTTGACCCGGGAATTGCAGGCTACAAGCCCAAGGCGAAGGCAGTTTCCGAGGTTCAACCCCCTGCACACCACATGGATTCAATGCACGAAGGTCACCACTATCACCATTGAGCATTCAATTTCTTGAATAACGCCCCTACAAGCCATAGCTTTTTTGTATTAGCCAAGCATTAACTTGGCTTTTATATTTGTCACCAAAATTCAACAAGTTCAATGACGGTAGTTTAAGAATGACAATTACAGATTATTTGACGAAAGATTGGGACGAAAGCAAAACCCTTACCCGCGAAGAATGTTTGCAAATTTTAAATTTTCCGGATAATCAACTTGACTTGCTAATTGAAGCAGCATTCAAATTACGCACGAAATACAAAGGCAACCGTGTCAACATCCAGCTTTTGACGAATGTCCGTAGCGGCAACTGCACTCAAAATTGCGCCTATTGCGCCCAATCTCGCGATTCCCAAGCGCCCATTGAAAAATACAAAAGCGTTTCGGACGACAAGCTCTACGGCGATAATAATCTTGTTGATGAATTTCACCTGTCTCGGCATTGCATCGGGCTTTCGGGCATGGGTTTCACAGACAAAGAAATTGAAGAACTCGCCGAACGCATTGCGCACATGAAGAAATCGGGGACGCACATTTGTTGTTCCATCGGATTCTTGACCGAGCACCAAGCCCGCATTTTAAAGGCGGCAGGCCTTGACCGCATCAACCACAACCTGAATACGAGCCGCCGTTTTTACCCCGAAATTTGCAGCACCCACACATACGAGCGACGCATCCAAAACATTCGCATGTTGCAGAGCATCGGCTTTGAAATATGCTGTGGCGGAATCATTGGCATGGGCGAATCAAAAGAAGACGTGGTCGATATGCTTTTTGACTTGGTCGCCATCCATCCAGAATCCGTCCCCATAAACTTTTTGTTGCCGGTCAAAGGCACACGCCTCGCCAACCGCGACATTTCCGGGCTCACATTCGAATACGGCATCAAAATTCTTTGCCTAGCCCGCTTGTTGCTCCCGAAATCGGACATCCGCTGCGCCGCCGGTCGCGAAATCTATTTCAAAGGACACGAAAAGGAACTCTTCAAAGTCGCCGATTCCATTTTCGCTTCGGGTTACCTCACCGAAGGCGGTCAAAGCTTGGAAGCCACATTCCGCCAAATCGAAAACGCAGGCTTCACGTGGGCTATAGAAAGCAAAGACGAATAACCACTGAACAGGTCGCTTAGTGTCATTAGAAGTAGCACTTTCTCTTTTACTATACGCATTCGTCTCAGGAATTACACCGGGACCCGCGAACCTCTGTTCACTCTCAGTAGCGATGGGGAGCGGGAAAAGCGTCGCCATAAAGCAGTGGTACGGACTTTTCACCGGATACACAATCGTCTCGCTAGTATCTGTTTTTATAGTTTATTTTATCAGTAGTGCTTTTGAAAATTTCATCCGGGTATTTGCTTTCGTCGGAGCAATTTACATTGCATATTTGGCAATCAGCCTTTTAATTCAAGCGTTCAAGCCACTCGAAGAAATCCGCAACAGCCGCACAACCGGTAGCTTCAGCACAGGTCTTTTCGTGCAACTCACGAACGTTAAAATCATGGTGTTCTGCCTCACGGCAATCACAACCTACATCCTCCCCTACCACCAAGATTTTCCGCACCTGCTGCTGTTCGGCATACTATTGCCGCTTACAGGCCCCATCTGCAATTTGGCGTGGCTTTTCACAGGCGTTTTACTGCAAGGGCTTTTCAAAAAGCACCACAGAATATTCTATACACTTATGGGACTCTCGCTACTGTATTGTGCGGTTGGGATTGTGAAGTGAGGGAAATTCTATACCGACACAACAAATGCTAACAGCACTATAATAAATCGAATGTATGCATCCAAACAAGAATATGAGTATCAACCAATATTCTCATTTATACCCCAAAAGCATCTGCAATTTCATCATCATGCAAATTGATATCATCAGGGTATTTCCACTTTCCCTTCGCAAGTCCTAGAATTGGGCGTCCCTTATTTTCCTTTTTTACCGTAGAATCCTTGGATAAAGTCAAAATAATTTGTCTTTTAACAAAAAATAAAACAGACGCTAACACGCGACTGATTCCTTCACTAAGAGAAACCTGAGGTTTCCATCCAAGATGCTCTATGGCAGTCGTATCTAAAGCCGTGCGGCGATAGGCGCAGTAGCCTTTCTGTTCGCCTTTATTTATCACCACCTGAATAGACTTATCACTTCTTGAACTGGCCAACATTTGAGCTAAATCCTTAACACTGATTGGCTCGGATTCATTCGCCAAATTATAGGCCGCACAAGCATTCCCCTTAAAAAGTACCGTAAACATACCCAAGACTGCATCAGTCACATAAAGGAATGCGCGAACAGCATCACCACTGCTTTTCAAAACAATATCCCTGCCCGCCACGACATCGCCCAACAGGTCCGCCATCACTCTTCCATCATTTTCCAACTTCATCGTCGGGCCATACGAGTGCGCAATACGAACGACGTTATAAGGGACACCATATTGCAGAAAATAGCTTCTCAGCAAAGTTTCTGCAGCACGCTTGCATTCAGGATAGCACGACCTGTCATCTAGAGGATCAAGCGTTCCATAAGCATGCTCATCCAACAGCTCGGTGTCTTCGTTCTTTCCATAGACCTCACGTGTGGAGGCAAAGATGACCTTTGCGACTTTCGATTCACGAGCCCAATCAAGCACATTCATCGTCCCTAGCAAATTACACTTCATGATTCCAACAGGATCAGAATTGATGAAATGCGGGCTTGCATTCCCCGCCAAATGGAATACGTAGTCTACCCTTTCCTTATAAACGATAGGCTCACAAACATCCTGAATCAACAAATTGAAATAAGGCTTATCAAAATACGAGCCAAAATACAGCTCTGCGCTTTGGCGATTCCGGCAAAGAGCTACTACAGAAACATTGATGCCCACATGCTCATGCAAATAAAGCAGCAGCCAAGTCACATACGAGGCCAACATACCTGTTGCACCAGTAACGAGAACCGTTTTTCCGTCAAGTTCACGCCAAGGCAACCCAGCCTCACACATCCCCTGCAAATCATTTATGACAATTTCGTCTTTCACCATACACCTTTTTAAAGACCAAATACAGCTCCCTCTTCCCTCGCCTCTATAATAGATTTAAACATAAAAAAGTCAGCAGGCGTCGTAATCTTGATATTCTCGGCCGTTCCAAGAATCGTATTCAACTCATAACCATAATGTTTCATCATCGAAAAAGTATCTACGAAATCATGCAAGCCATCAGCCAAAGCCTTTTGGTGAGCCTTCAGCACATTTTTCAGTACAAAACATTGTGGAGCCCGAACCATCAGAACAGAGTCTCGCTCAGGTTCCTCCAGCGAGCCATCATTCTTCTTAATTACGATAGTCTCTGTCGATGGCACACAAACAATGCTGTTACCTTTCTCCTTGGCAACTTCTATACATTCAATAATCGTTTTCTCCATCGCTAAAGGACGCACACCGTCATGTATCAGCACCAATGAATCCTCAGGGAAATGCTGTTTGACGCACTGCAGTCCATTATAAATGGAATCCTGTCCTTTCTGGCCTCCAGGTACGACATCTATAACTTTAGTCAATCCATATTTTTCCACCTGACTACGCAGATAAGGGATCCAGTCTTCCAGACAGACCACCACAATGGCATCAACTTCCTGAATATGCTGAAACACCTCGATGGTATAAACCACGATAGATTTTCCACGATACTCAAAAAACTGCTTGGGGCGACTATGATTATAAAGTCTGTGTCCTTGCCCACCTGCAAATATTACTGCTATGTTCATATCGATTACGTTATTTGTATTGAATAATCATTTTGCCATTCTACGGTCTTGCCATCCAGAAAATCTGCCATTTTCTCTGCGATGTCCTTAGCCGAATGGCCAGTCTCGTTAAGTCCCATTCTCACAGCAAAGGCGTCCCACTTTTTCAGATAGCCATCCATGTCGAAAGCCTTCACATTTTGTACCATCTCGTCATTATTCTTGGCGTATGGAAACGGAAGTTCATCCATTTCGTAATACACGCCGCGTTCTTCATTCTTATACTGTTCGAAGTCTGTTGCGTATGCAAAGCAGGGAATCCGCCTCAAGGCAGCATCAAAAATACAGCTCGAATAGTCACTTACCATCACGTCCGTTGCCATCAGCAGACGTTGCATATCTTGATAGTCCGTTACATCGATCACATCAGGATACTTTTCCATACAGCCCTTGGCACACAGTCTCAAATCGGCATGGAACCGGACAAGCATCGTCCATTCTCCCCCGAACTTTTCTGTCAGCACTCGTTTCAACCGCGGCATATCCAAGTCATAGACTTTCATATCGATATACTGCCCCTCTTTGAATCGAAGTCGCCATGTCGGCGCATAGAGCAGCACCTTGTGGTTCATCGGAATACCAAGCTCCCTACGAGCCCGCGCACCATCCTCCGGATTATTCTGCACAAGAATATCGTTCTTCGGATAGCCGCATTTCCAGATAGGCCCATGAAACTTGAATGCCCTGCGATAGATAATCGAGATATGGTCAGAATTCGAGATATACACGTCAGCCAAAGATGTCCCTTTTAGGTATCTGCGGTCGTTCCTGATCTTAGCCAACGCACCAACACCATCCATCGCCACTTTCTTGATTCCTAGCCCACCATGCCAGGTTTCTATATACATCTGTCCCTTACGCTTAACAAAATAGTCAGGCAATGTACAATTATCAATCCAAATCTTTGCGGTCACATATTCATACAGCCATTTCCAACTGCGCCAATTTACGGACCTCATCCACGAAGGCAACTCGTAATTATAACGAGGCCTTCTCACCCAAACAACATCCATATCAGGCCGAAGCTTATGCAACTCCTCCATAATGAATTTTTGGTTGTCGTCATAGCGTTTACCCTCATAAACACTTACCAACACCTTGTTATTCTTTATAGGGAACATGCGTAGCAAATAGAAGAGGATCTGCACGCCCTTCGCCAACACAGGCCTGACCACAGGCTTTGCTATTTTCCACAACTTTGAATTCATTTGAAATGTTTACGTTATGTATTTGTAATACAATTATAACAAATAACTAAAATGCAATGCTCCAAAAATGGAAATAATGTTATTTTTTGAAAAAATCTTTACCCGCTGTTCCTTGTCGAGTCCATAATATAAGGTATATGCACCATCCCAGCCATTTTTTTAAGTCACGCAAAAACATAGATGGATGTTCCAGCCTCATCCAAACCTTCCGTAGATTCCACACAGTTTTAACAGCCCAAGGAGATGACACACTTAACAACCATCTGTCCATGGGCCTCCATACACCTGACTCATCCATATAGCGCTTTATATCTTTGACAAACGGATGGTGGGAGTCGCTGTGATATCGAACATCTTTCAGAGTCAGATTAAAGAACACCATTCGTTGTTTCATTTGCAACAATGGAAACCTATTTCCCCAAACTCCCATTACCATATTATCAGCTAAACCACATATCTTTTGACAATAGTCAAAGGTTAGAGAATTTATGTGCATAGTTGATAGGGGGTTGTATCTTCTATAATACATTGACTGTTTATATACTCTTATATCTTCCTTATTATCTATTGCGATTTGTAAATTCATTAAATAATCCTCTCCAAGGACATAGTAACGGGGAAACGCTAAAGTTCTTTCATTAAATAATGATTTGTGAAACAGGCGACCAAATGGTGCCACATAAATGTCCCTTGTATAAATCATTTTTAAATACTCATCTTTACTTATTATATCTGGAAGCTTTTGGATTAAATTGATGTTATGTGTATGTCCACTAAGAACAATGTTCGTTTTTTCAGATAGTTCAACCATATACTCTAATCCGTTATCCAAAAGTATATCATCAGAATCCACGAACATAATCCACTCACCATGAGATTCTTCTACACCCCGTCTTCTTGCTGCTGTAGTTCCAAGGTTATCTTGCTCAATGTATATCACATTGGGACGATTCTCATACTTCTTGCAAATATCACCAGAGCCATCTGTACTTCCATCATTCACAAGAATCAGCTCAATATTCTTGTATGATTGCGACAGAACAGACTGAACACATTCTTCAACGTATTCTGCCGTGTTATATACAGGGACTATTATACTGACTAACGAATTATCCATAACCAGAAAAAGTATATGTATAATAGCACTTGATATATGATAGAATGCCCTTTACGCAGGTCATTTAGTGCTTTCAATTTTGAAGGATATATTTCGTCAAGCTTATAAAAATAATATTTGAACAACCTTCGATCCTGTTTTAACATCCTCCATAGATAAGGCTTTAACCTACGTTCTCTATCATATTTATTTCGTATCAAAAATCTGTCAGCCATAAAAGCCACCTCCGCCCTTATCTCTAACTCTCTAGGCTTAGAACAAAAATCATCTGCTAATGAATTAGGGCGGGAAGTACTAACATAAAGGATTTCATTGATAACTTTAATGCTTTTAGCATAATAACCAGATTGCATAGAAAATATTATATCATTACCATACATTACTTCGTCAAATCGAATATTGTATTTGTTTATCAAATCCCTTTTCATCATTTTGCCCCATGGAACATCCAGCCTAACTCTTATATACCATTCATCACCATCCGAAAGATATTGATCAATTCTCCTATTTATATGAGGATCCCTAACTGTTTCTATATTAACATTATCAGAAAGAACCGACTTCTTTTTGAAGAAAATGATATCTGCTTCTGAATCAATATCGGATAATATCAAATCATACATATCTTCAACAAAAAAGTCATCTGCATCTGCAAACAGGAGCCATTTTCCTTTTGCATGATCTAAACCGATATTCCTGGCATAACCAGCCCCTCCATTTTTAGGTGCACGAATAAATTCGAGGAAAGGACGGGAAAGTTCTGGATATCTTTCCAAATATGTGTCTGCATCTAGGCTATCATCATCCACTACGATCACCTGAATGTCTTCAGACACAGGGATGGATTTCAGACAGCGCATCAGCAAGTCTGGAATATCGTAATGAGGAATTATGATACTAAACAGCGGCTTATCCATATTTTAAACGAATAAAAATACAATTTGATTTTGAATCTACAAGAACAACCTTTAGTGATGTCTTTGAGCGCGGCTATCTTTGATGTATAGATTTCGTCCAATCTTATGAAGTAGTACTTAAATAAATTCCTGTCCTGGCTTAACATCCTTTTTATGTAAGATACAATTTCTCTTCCTTGGCTCATATTGTGTTGAAATAAAAAAGAATCATATCTGAATGCAGCTCCTGCTCTAATTCTTAATTCATCAGGTTTTTTACAAAATTCATAAGTCGCTGAACCTTCATGATATGTCACGACATATAGAACAGTATCAATGGCTTCGATCTTCTTTGCTAAACAACCTACATGTACGGAAAAAAGAATGTCATTAGAATACTTGATTTTTTCAAAACAAATGTGATGATTCTCTACCAGACTTTTCTTAATCATTTTACCCCATGGTACATTATATCTGGTTCTTACTGGCACCTCATCACCCGTTTTGAGATAAATATCCATTATTTTATCAATATAGCCACTTCTGGATGATTTGCAGTTCAGATTATCAGAATAAACTGCCCGTTTCTGGAAATAGATAACATCGGCGTCAGATTCTACATGCGTATTAATAATATCATACATATTGCCCACAAAGAAGTCATCTGCATCTGCAAACAACAGCCATTTCCCTTTTGCATGATCTAATCCGATATTTCGGGCATATCCAGCCCCTCCATTCTTAGAAGCACGAATAAACTCTAAGTATGGACGAGACAGCTCTGGATATCTTTCCAAATAGGTATCTGCATCAGGGCTGTTATCATCCACTACAATCACCTGAATATCTTCAGATACAGGTATTGACTTCAGACAGCGCATCAGCAAGTCCGGAATATCGTAGTGAGGTATGATGATACTAAACGTAGGACACATAGATTTTATATTTGCCATAATACTTACAGGAGTCTTGTCCATACCAATAATGAATATAAATAGAATTTAATCTTGAATCTTCGGGGACTATTCTTGCAAATATCCCGTAATGCCGATAACTTTGACGGATAGATTTCTTCCAACTTGAAGAAGTAGTACTTGAACAACCTCCTGTCATGCGTTAACATCTTAACTAAAAAAAATTTCAATCGATGCTCTCTACAAAAATCATTTTGCAGCATAAATTTGTCCATCCGAAAGGCTGCCTCTGCTCTAAGTTTCAACTCATTGGGCTTTAAACAAAAATCTGACATCTGGGAATCAGGACGAGAAGTGACAACGTAAAGGACCCTATTAACAACCTGAATTGTCCTTGCGTAATAGCCTATCTGTAAAGAACAGTAAGCATCATCAGCATACATTACTTCGTCAAAACGGATGTCGTGTTTGACCATCACATCTCTTTTAACCATTTTACCCCATGGTACATACATTTGTGCTCTAATAGGCCACTCGTCACCGTCTATCAGGTATTGATTAATTATTTTGTTTACATGAGCATTCCGTTTTGCTTCTCTATTTATATCTGCTGAAAGAACCGAATTAGATTTAAAGTATATAACATCTGTTTCTGAATCAACGTATGAGCAGATGATATCATACATGTCTTCAACAAAGAAGTCATCCGAATCAGCAAACAATATCCATTTCCCTTTAGCATGGTCTAATCCTACATTCCTGGCATAGCCTGCACCTCCACCTTTTGTCGTTCTGATAAACTCCAGATAGGGGCGTGACAGTTCCGGATACCTCTCCAAGTAGGTGTCAGCATCTGCACTATTGTCGTCTACCACAATCACTTGAATGTCCTCAGATACAGGGATTGACTGTAAGCACCGCATTAGAAGATCCGGTATCTCTTTATGAGGAATGATAATACTAAATGTAGGATGCATTGTTTTCATGTTTGTTGAATATTCACAGAATCCTTGCCCATATCAGCAATGAATATATATACAACTTGATTTTAATAAACAGAGATGTACCTTTGCTAATATCAAGCAATGCCAATAGTTTTGATGGATATAATTCGTCTAATTTATAAAAGTAATATTTGAATAAAGAATGGTCTTTCTTCAACATTATCAATAAATATTTTCTCATAGACCTAACTCTACAGATATTATGCCTAATCAAGAATTTTTCTTCTCGGAAAAACACTTCTGCCCTTGTTTTCAATTCACCTGGCTTGGTGCAAAATTCTGCACTTAATGATTTGGGACGAAAAGTCACGACATATAGGGTTATATTTGCAACCTTGATGATTCCTGCATGATAACCAACAAGCATGGAAAAATATACATCAGCCGAATACACTACTTCGTCAAATCGGATATTGTATTTAACAACTAAATCCCTTTTTACCATCTTGGCCCATGGAACAAACAACTTAAATCTTACAGGCCATTCATCACCATCTTTCAAACACTGATCAATCTTTCTATTCATCCAAGAACATCGATTTGATTCTATGTTTATATTCTCCGAAAGAACCGCCTTGTTTTTGAAGTATATGACATCTGCTTCCGAATCAACGTATGAGCTGATGATGTCATGCATATCTTCAACAAAGAAGTCATCCGCATCGGCAAACAGCAGCCATTTGCCTTTAGCATGCTCCAGTCCTACATTCCTGGCATAGCCAGTTCCTCCGCCCTTAGTCGTTCTGACAAACTCCAGATAAGGGCGTGACAGCTCTGAGTATCTTTCCAAATAGGTGTCAGCACCCACACTGTTGTCATCCACCACAATCACCTGGATATCCTCAGATACAGGTATTGACCTCAAGCATCGCATCAGCAAATCCGGAATGCCTTTATGGGGTATGATGATACTATACGTTGGAGTCATCGTTTTAATATTTGCGACAATACTTACAGAATCCTTGTCCATACTAAAAATGAATATAAATAGAATTTAATCTTGAATCTTAGGGGTTTGTTCTTGCAAAAATCCCGCAGTGCCGATAACTTTGACGGATAAATCTCATCAAGTTTAAAGAAGTAGTATTTGAACAGTTTCCGGTCATTATTGAACATGAGTAACAAATATTTTTTCATGGACCTTTCCTTACACATTTGATGCTGATGCAAAAACAGATCAGAACGATAATGCACTTCTGCCCTTATTCTTAACTCATTTGGTTTAGAACAATAATTAGCCACTAACGAATCGGGGCGGGAAGTCAAGACATAAAGGACTTTATTAACTACCTCAATAGTTTCAGCATGATATCCTACAAACAAAGAGAAAAACGCATCATTTGAGTATCTTATTTCTTCAAAGCGGATGTTAAATTTATTAATCAAATCTCTTTTGATCATCTTACCCCATATAGGACAATACATAAATCTTAAAGGCCATTCGTCGCCATTCGCATAATAATTATTAATCATTCTATCAATATAAACATCCCTATCAATCTTTATTTTTATATTTTCAGAAAGAACAGATTCTTTCTTGTAATAAATGACATCAGCTTCCGAGTCTGCATTTGAAGAAATGATATCATACATATCTTCCACATAAAAATCATCGGCATCAGCAAACAGTAGCCATTCACCCTTTGCATGATCCAATCCTATATTGCGAGCATAGCCAGCGCCTCCACCTTTTGTCGTTCTGATAAACTCCAAATAAGGACGCGACAGTTCAGGATACCTCTCTAAATATGTATCGGCATCTGGACTGTTATCATCCACCACAATCACCTGAATATCCTCAGATACAGGTATCGACTTCAGACAGCGCATCAGCAAGTCTGGAATATCGTAATGAGGTATTATGATGCTAAATAACATCTTACTCATTTATAGGTAGACTTATTTATATAGTTTATCTAGGGAAGACCGAAAAGATTTCATCTTTCTTCTTTTCAACAACAGAAGGCTCTATGCAATAATCATCTATAATAGACTGAATAGTTGGCCAAGTGGTTGTCGTCACATCTATAGGGTTGTCTTTCAATCCATATGATGAATAATAGTCGGCAAACTTAAATCCGTCACCCAACATTCTCTCTCCATAAGGATACAAGAGTATATGCTTATTGGGGATATGAAAACTATCTGCTACTATCAATCCATGCAAACTACTTGACAATATGGTTTCACATGATGCTATTTCCTTGACCACATCTATTGGCTTCTTTCCCAAATCAATGATTACTGAATCAGAATATTTTTTCTTCATTTCACCAACAAATGGCGAATCCTTTTCTTTGTAATGAGGAATAATTCCTAAACGATATTTCTTTGGCGGTTTTTCACCAATCCATCTGTCAACAAGCAATCCTCCATCACCTGTAGGTATATTAAGATCTTCTCCTAAAACTCTCTCAACTCTATTTTTAGAAAGATTTCCTCTCAATGATAAAAACTTAAGATTTCTAAATTGAACTATATTCTCTTCTTTAGTATTATAATCCATGAAACCAGTTCCCCAAATATAAAAAGGATCAATATTGAATAATTTTATTATTACTTGTTTTATTTGTCTTTTAAAATTGACTGAATACAGCGCACGAAGTCGAAGTGCAGATGATAAAGAACTGCCAATGGCAAATATATTACTTTCTTTTTTACTTACTCTTTGAACTTTAATTTGAAATAAAGACTCAAGCATGTCTTTATTAAGCAAATCACCCATGTTTGGTATTTGAGGATAGTAAATTCTATATTCCATCACTAATGTCTATCAAATTATTAATTATACTGATTCCAGGCCCCAAAAACCATCCCTTGAAAGGTTGATTGGGTGCGCAAATTGGTCATAAAAACCTTCAACACGGATGGTCTGGCAATTGGGCGCTTTAAAAAACACCTGACAATTGGGTTCGTATAAAGCCATGTCTATGGTATAAGCGCCATCAGCCATGTATTTGGGAAGACGAATGTGGCGCTCAATGGCAAATTCACTAGGTGGAATATCGTTAAGATGCCCTTTATAACGACCTTCCATATAACATGCCATTGGAGTTCCATCCAACTTTTTTATGACCAACTTGATGTCACACCTCATGGGTTCACTGGTATTACCCTTGACAAGCACATCAAATACTTCCTGACCATGGTTGAGGGATGTGAAGTTATATGGCGTGTTGTTTATCTGGATTTCGCTAATTTTCAAGAAACTCTTGCATTCTTGGATGCAATCGGTCATCAGTTTCTGTTCCTCCGCTTGAGAGGTAGATGATTCCTTATAATGATTGACGGCTTCATCGACTGTGCCGATGAAAGCCGTCATGCCATCGCGAAGGACGACACCCTTCTGACAGAGACTACGGACTGCAGCCATATTATGACTTACAAAAAGAACAGTCCTTCCTTGCCCTTTCGACACATCCTGCATCTTGCCGATAGCTTTCTTCTGAAATTCGGCATCGCCTACGGCCAGTACCTCATCAACTACCAGAATCTCTGGCTCCAAATGAGCGGCAACAGCAAACCCTAAGCGCACCTTCATACCCGACGAATAGCGCTTGACGGGGGTGTCGATATAACGCTCGCAACCAGAGAAATCAACGATTTCGTCGAGTTTGCGGGTAATCTCTGCCTTGGTCATGCCCATGATGGCACCATTCATATAGATGTTCTCACGACCTGTCATCTCTGGGTGGAAGCCTGTACCTACTTCAAGCAGTGAGGCAATACGACCGCAGACGTTAATCTCGCCAACGGTTGGAGCAGTCACACGAGAGAGTAATTTCAGCAAGGTACTCTTACCTGCGCCATTCTTGCCAATGATGCCTACTACATCGCCTTGCTCCACACTGAAATTGATATCCTTCAGCGCCCATACAAAATCGCTGTCGCCCTTCGTGGAACGTATGTTGGTATCGCCAATCTTCAGGAAGGGATCTTCCTTGCCCAAGACATTCATGGCCCACCAACGACTCAAGTCATTTTTGAAGGTACCTGTGGATACCAGCCCCAAGCGATATTGCTTGCCTACATGATTAAACTCAATAGCCTTCATACAGTATCCATAAAATTACGTTGTACCTTATTAAATATAACGACGCTGAATAGCAGCAGTACACTCATAAACAAGAAACTATAGCCTAAGGCGAACCATGAGAAATAGCCCTGTCCCAACGTGGCATACTTGAAAGCCTCGATAATGGAGGTCATCGGGTTGGCCATAATCAGTGTGCGTAGGGGCCCTTCTTCCACCATGCTGAGTGGATAGACAATAGGCGTAGCATACATCCAGAGTTGGACGATAAAGGTGAAGAGAATCGTGAAGTCGCGATACTTCGTGGTAAGCGAGGAGATCAGAATTCCAAAGCCAAGACCAAGGCCAGCCAGCATCATGACCAAGAGGGGAGTAAGCAGAATAGTCCAATTAGGGGCAATCGGAGCACCCTTCACAAAGAAATAGAGATAGAGCACCACAAAGAGTCCTACCTGAATGACAAATCGCAACAGATTGGATATCACCACAGCGATGGGCACCACCAAACGGGGAAAATAGACCTTGCCGAACATATTCTGGTTGGCTACGAAAGTGTTTGACGACTGGTTCAGACAGTTAGAGAAATAGAACCAGCAGATGTTGCCAGCCATATAAAACAAGGCCTGGGGCATCCCGTCGGTACTCATCTTAGCAATATTTCCAAACACCACCATATTCATGATAACGGTCAAAATGGGTTGTATCAGATACCAAAGCGGCCCCAGTATGGTCTGCTTATACTGCACCACGATATTGCGCCTGACGAACAGTTCTATCAGGTCGCGGTAATGCCAGATTTCCTTGAAATCAATATGCCACAGTTTTTCATGTGGCTTAATTTTCATTGTCCAGTATTGTTTTTGCTCTGTTTCAGACATAATTGGATTACAATAAAAATAAGAAAATAATACACATTTTGTTACCATGCGCAAGAAAAACAAACATATTGGGAATAAAATATTACTATCATTCTCAATAAGAAGGAATTTCACTATGAATCTGCATTTTTTCAAGACGGTTTTTGCGGTGGCGCTGGTGGCGGGCGCGGGTTGTTTTTTCGGTTGCAGTTCGGAAAAGGCTCCCGAGATTGAGAACAACACGCTTGTCAACGTGTCTTACGACCCGACGCGTGAATTCTATTCCAATTACAATCATATTTTTATGAAGCATTGGAAAGAGGCGACCGGCAAGGATGTGAAAATTACGCAGTTCCATGGCGGTTCGGGCAAGCAGGCGCTTGAGGTGGTGAACGGGCTTGAAGCGGATGTGGTCACGCTCGCGCTGGAATACGACGTGAACATTGTCCGTGACGCAGGGCTTATTGAAAACGGCTGGGTCAAGGAATTTCCGCACAACAGCGCTCCTTACACTTCGACTATCGTGTTCCTCGTGCGCAAGGGGAATCCCAAGAAAATCAGGGACTGGAACGATCTCGTCAAGGACGGCATCGGCATCATCACGCCAGATCCCAAAACTTCAGGCGGCGCGCGCTGGAATTATCTCGCGGCTTGGGCTTATGCAGAAAAGCAGTTCAACGGAGATGAGGAGCAAGTCAAAGATTTCATGAAAAAGCTTTACCAAAATGTTCTTGACCTCGCTTCGGGTGCTCGCGGTTCCACGAATACGTTCATTGAAGAACGCAAGGGCGATGTGCTGCTTTCTTGGGAAAACGAGGCGTTCCTTTCGCTCAAGGACTACCCCAAGGATTACGAAATCGTGATGCCGAGTGTGAGCGTTTTGGCAGAGCCTTCTGTCGCGATTGTAGATAAGATTGTAGACAAGCGCAACACGCGTAAACTTGCGACGGAATACCTGAATTATCTATACTCCGATGAAGCGCAGCATGTTGCGGCAAAGCATCATTACCGTCCGACAAACAAGGCGATTCTTGACGAGTACAAAGAATTCGATCAGAATGTCAATCTGATTACGATTGAGCATTTTGGCGGTTGGGATAAAGCACAAGCCAAGCACTTTGCCGACGGCGCCATTTTTGACCAGATTTACGAGAAAAATTAAGCATTTCAAAGTGCAAATAAAGTAACGAAATCCTAGTTATAGAAGGACCTCGTTCAATAGCTGAGTGAGTTTTTTTATAGCAACCAAAAACCTCTTTCCTATAGAAAATACCTATTAAAAGCCATATAAAATTAGTATTGGACAATTACACATTTGCGTTCTATATTTACCCACAAAATTTATAGGATTATGTACGGAGAATGTTGAATGGATTTTAATACGACTTTATTGCATCATAATTTTGAAAGTGAACGAAGTACCGGCTCTACGCTTACCCCTATTTATCAAGTCAGTGCATTTTCGCAAGAATCCGCAGAGAAACTCGAAGCTGTTTTTAACAATAGGGCTCCGGGTTTTGCATATACGCGCATTGGAAACCCCACGACAGATTCTTTCGAAAGGCGCATTGCATCTCTTGAAAAGGGCATTGGCGCCATAGCCTGCTCGTCGGGCATGGCTGCCGTGACGATGTCGCTCTTGAACATTTTGCAGTCCGGCGACGAAGTTATTGCAAGTACGGCATTGTTTGGCGGCACGATCGACTTGTTCCACGATTTGGAAGCATTCGGCATTAAAACCCGTTACGTCACAGAAGTTACCGCTGAGAGCGTTCGTTCGCAATTGAGCGATAAGACCAAGGCAGTTTTTACAGAACTTATCGGCAACCCGAAACTCAATGTCGTTGATATTCAAAGCGTTGCAGATGTCGCACACGAAGCAGGCGTCCCGCTGATTGTCGACAGCACGACGGCAACTCCTTACCTTGTTCATCCTTTTGACTTTGGCGCAGATATCGTTGTCCACTCCTCTTCCAAGTACATCAACGGAAACGGCAGTGCCATCAGCGGCATCATCGTCGATAGCGGAAAATTCAAGTGGGATTACACCAAATACAAGGGCTTGGAAGAATACAAGCGCTTTAGCAAGTTTGCGTACCTCGCAAAGCTCCGCAACGGCGTCTGGCGCAATATTGGTTGTTGTCTCGCACCCGCGACCGCATTCCTGAACTCGCTCGGGCTTGAAACTCTCGGACTCCGCATGGAACGCCTTTGCGATAACGCACTGCAGCTCGCTGAATTTTTGCAGGGTTTCGAAGGCATCAAGGTCAACTACCCCGCATTGAAGGGCAATCCCTATTACGATCTCGTTCAAAAGCAGTTTAACGGCAAGGGCGGCGCCATCATCTCGATTGACGCAGGCTCCAAGGAAAAGGCTTTCAAGCTCATCAACAACTTGAAATACGCTACAATTGCCACCAACATTGGCGACTTGCGCACACTCGTCATCCACCCGGATAGCACGATTTTCACGCACAGTACCAAACTGCAAAAAAAAAACGCAGGCGTTTTCGAAGGTTCCATCCGCATCAGCGTAGGTATTGAAGATATTGCCGATCTCAAGGAAGATTTTGAACAAGCTATAAAGCAAATTTCGTAGAAGGACAGCCCCCAAAAGGTGTCATTCTGAGCGAAGCGCAGCGTAGTCGAAGAATCCGCGAGTAACCTATAAAAAATTTTAATAACTCAGCATAAAAATTAAGTATTGGACAAGTTAAAAAACGCGTTCTATATTTAGCATCAAAATTAAAGTACGGAGATAAAAAATGTCAGAAGAAATTAAAGTAGACGATACCGTCGACGTCACCGACGTCAAATGCCCCACTACATTTGTCAAGGCTAAAGTCGCTATCGAAGAACTTGACGAAGGTCAGATTCTCGCGATCCGCCTGAACGACGGCGAACCGGTGCAGAATGTGCCGCGCAGCCTCAAGGAAGAAGGTCACGAAATTCTCAAGCTCAACGACAATCAGGACGGAACCTTTACGCTCTTTGTGAAAAAAGTCGGGGATTAAGGAGATTCCCGCTCGGAGGCGGGAATGACAAAATCAAAAAAATTTCAACCCATAAGGAATTTCAAACATGATTATTACCGTAGCTGGAAACAAGAAAGAAGTTAAAGACGGCCTCACCGTCGCAGAACTCATTGAACAAGAAAAGGTCGAAACGCCGCAGTATGTGACCGTTTCCCTGAACGATGAATTTGTCGAAAACGACAATTTCGCAACGACTGCTCTCAAGGACGGCGACAACGTCGAATTCCTCTACTTCATGGGAGGTGGTCAGTAATGGCTTTTACTAACGAACAACTCGAACGCTATTCCCGCCACATCATCCTCAAGGAAGTGGGCGCAAAGGGCCAGAAGAAGCTTTTGAACGCCAAGGTGCTTGTCATTGGCGCAGGTGGCCTCGGTGCTCCTGTCGCTATGTACCTCGCCGCCGCAGGCGTTGGCACCATCGGCATTGCCGATGCAGACGTCGTTGACCTTTCCAATTTGCAGCGCCAAATTATCCACGCGACAAAGGACGTGGGCAAGCCCAAGGTGCAGTCTGCCAAGGAAACGATGGAAGCGATGAACCCGGATGTCAAGGTGATTACGTACCACACGTTCGTCACTAGCGAAAACATCATGGACCTCATCAAGGATTACGATTTTATCATTGATGGAACCGACAACTTCCCGGCAAAGTTCCTCATCAACGACGCTTGCGTCATGGCAAAAAAGCCGTTCTCTCACGCGGGCATTATCCGCTTCCAGGGGCAGCTCATGACGTACGTTCCAGGTCAAGGTCCGTGCTACCGCTGCGTCTTCAAGGACCCCCCTCCGAAAGATGCCGTGCCGACTTGCAAGCAAGCAGGCGTGATCGGCGCTATGGGCGGTGTGATTGGTAGCCTCCAGGCAATGGAAGCCGTCAAGTACATTCTCGGTGTCGGCAATTTGCTCACGGGCTACTTGCTCACCTACAATGCGCTCACGATGGAATTCCGCAAGATCAAGCTCCCGACGCATACGAAGGATTGCGCAGTCTGCGGTGACCACCCGACGATCGACCATCTGATCGACTACGAACAAGCCGTCTGCGAGATGAAGCACTAAGCGAGTCGGAAGTAGGAAGTAGACGGTAGGAAGTGTCATGCCCGATTTAATCGGGCATCTCCCTTTCAACACAAGAAGGAGATTCCCGGTCGGAGCCGGGAATGACAAACAAGGCGAATGTTGCGACAAAACGCTTGAGTTTTGGCATAGCTGAGCCGCAAAATCAAGCCACGAAGTGGAATGACAAGCAACAAAAAAAGGAATTTCAATGATTACAATTTCAAAAGATGATTATCAAAAAATCCTGGAGCATGCCCAGAAGAACCTCCCCGAAGAGGCTTGCGGGCTGATAGCCGGGAAAATTGAGGGGAACGACAAGCATATTGAAAAGGTTTACCTGCTCACGAACATAGACCATTCCAATGAGCACTTTTCGCTTGACCCCAAAGAACACTTAGCCGCCATCAAGGACATGCGCCAAAACGGCCTATCCCCGCTTGGCAACTGGCATTCCCACCCCGAGTCCCCGTCGCGCCCGTCGCAAGAAGACAAGCGCCTCGCTTTCGACAGCAAGGCTAGCTACTTGATTCTTTCGCTGATGGATCGTGAAAATCCGGTGCTCAATTCGTTCCATATCGAAGGCGACAATGCCTCGAACGAAGGCTTGGTAATCGGGTAAAGGTCTCCGTACAAACGGCGCCCCTGGGATCCTTCTGAAATTCCGATTCCGGGGGCGCTTTTTTATAGGGGAAATTTTAATGATGGCCAAATATAGTAAAAACATTTATGAACAAATGGTTTTAGCAGCCAAAAAAGCATATCCGAACGAATGCTGTGGCATTTTGGTGGGTAAAAAGTCCGAACAGAGCGAAACCGAAGTGACCGAAATTCGCGAAGCCGAGAACCAGTTTCAAGGGCAAAAAGCAGTCCACTTCAAAATAGACCCGCTATATCTTTACCACTTGGAACAAGAACTTGATCCGCGCGGTCTTGAAATTGTCGGCATTTACCATTCGCACCCCGACTGCCCCGCCATTCTCTCCAAAGAAGACGAAAAATACATGGTCCCCGGCCTCGAATACGTCATCATGTCCGTACAAAACGGCGAAGTCGTGGATGTGAAAAGCTACAAGAAGGCGATGCCGCCACTCAATAGGAATAACTAATGACTATTGACCAATGACTAATAACCATAAACTATTGACCACAGACCAACAGCTATCTGTTATAGAAAAAATCAATAAGTCCGCATAAAAATTAAGTATTGGACAAACGCGTTTTTACGTTCTATATTTCAGCACGAAAAAATCCTACAACTATTGTGGGAAAATTTGTACGGAACAACCACTTTTTAATGTACGGAGAAAAAAGTGAGAATTTATATATCAGCAACCCTTAGGAATTTCTTCGGGAAAAACGCGCAAGTCAGCGTCCCCGAAAACACGGTTAGAAAGGCTCTCGCCAATTTAATAAGTACTTATCCAGAAGGAGAAAAAGTCCTTTTTGATGAAAACAACAAGCTCAGAAGTTTCATCAAGATCTACCTCAACGGCAAGAATTTAAACGTCGAAACACTCTGGGACGCCACACTTGAAGACGATTCCGAGATTCTGCTTTTGCCCGCCATCGCAGGTGGCGCACCGATTGAAGAATCGCAAAGCAAACACGTCGAAAGCTTGATTTCTGACGAAAGACGCAAGGAAGTCGCTTTTGACGATAGCGAAATTGAACGCTTCGGCAAGCACCTGATGCTCAAAGACATCGGCGTCAAGGGCCAAAAGCGCATCAAGGCCGCAAAAGTCGTCGTCATTGGCGTTGGCGCACTCGGCTCTCCGGTGATCCAGTATCTCGCCGCCGCAGGCGTTGGCACCATCAAGGCCATCGACTTCGACGAAGTCTCGCTCGAAAACTTGCAAAGCCAGGTATTGCACGGCACACGCGACATCAAGCGTCCGAAGGTCGCCTCAGCAAAGGACAAAGTCAAAAACATCAACAAGAATATCGTCTTTGAAGCCGTCAAGGAACAGCTCGACGCATCGAACATCGAAGCCGAAATTGAAGGCTACGATCTCGTTATTGACTGCACGGACAACTACAAGGCTCGCTACCTGATCAACGACGCTTGCGCTCTGCACGGCATTCCGCTTGTGTTCGGCGCGATTTACCAGTTCGAAGGCCAAGTCGGCATTTTCAACTTGGATGGCGGTCCATGCTTGCGTTGCCAATACCCATCCCCTCCGCCGGCAGGGCTCATCCCCTCCTGTGCCGAAGGCGGTGCCATCAGCCCGCTCCCGGGAATCATCGGCAGCATCCAAGCAAACGAAGCGCTCAAGCTCATCTTGGGAATCGGTGAACACCTGAACGGCAAAATTCTCCACGTGGATAGTTTGTACTTATCTTCGAGAATTTTCAAGGTCGAACGCGATTGCCATTGCCCGATTTGCGGAATCAATCCGACAATCACAAACGTCGAAGATATCGACTACGAAGACCTTTGCGGATTGAAGACCACAAACGAAACGCCTGTGGAAGGATTCACGCCCGAAGAACTAGCCAAGCGCATCGACAACGGCGACGACATCACAATTGTTGACGTCCGCGAACCGCACGAACGCGCCATTTTGCGATTCCCGAACGCCATCGTGATTCCTATCGGACAGCTCGTTCGCAGACAAAAGGAACTCGATCCAAATAAGGATACGATTTTCATTTGTAAACAAGGCAAGCGTAGCGAACTTGCCATCAACACCTTGCGCGAAGCGGGTTACACCGGTCCTTTGTACAACTTAAAGGGCGGTATTGATGCGATGAAGGACATTATGTTCTCACACGAAGGCGCTTGGTTATAACGTAGGGCATTAAATAGGGGAAAGCTATGTCAAAAAAATTTTTCGTCAAGGGCAGATTCTCGTAACAACAAAATAAGCTTATTATTTTCTAACATTCACACATAAATACTAGGAAAATAGTTTTAAACACAACTAACAATAAGAGGTAAACCATTATGGCAAATGAAGCAGAAAAGAACACGGGCCTTAACGCCCTCGGCGCCAAGGCCGCTTACAACCTGGCGAACGTCACCAAGACCAAGCCGCAATTTGGCGCGCTCACGCCCAAGTGGCTCACCAAGTTCCTTGAATTCAAGGGTCTCGAAACAGGTCTTTTCCGTGTGAACAAGGTCGTCGAAGGCCAGACACCGCTCGACGTTCTTTGCAGCGCTACCAAGAAGTCCGATATCATCCCGGAAGGCTACGTCGAATACGAAACCGAACCGCGCGAATACAAGCTCAATTCCATCTCCACGATCATCAACGTCAACACCGCTATCGAAGACGTTTACAGCTCCCCGTATGATCAGGTTCAGGAACAGCTCGGTCTCGCTATCGAATCTCTCCGCGAACGTCAGGAAAGCCAGCTCATCAACAACGATGACTACGGCCTCTTGAAAAACATCGCTGACTCTCAGCGCATCCAGCCGCTCCGTGCCGATGGCCGCCCGACTCCGGACGATCTCGATGAACTCATTTCGAAGGTTTGGAAGGAACCGTCCTTCTTCCTCGCCCACCCGCGTGCTATTGCCGCTTTCGCCCGTGAATGCACCCGCCGTGGCGTGCCGCCTGTCGTTGTAGACCTCGCCGGTAGCAGATTCCTCACCTGGCGCGGCATTCCTCTCGTTCCGACCGACAAGCTCCTTGTCGATGGCGTGAAGAACCCGAAGTCTCAGGGTGGCAAGACCAACATTCTCCTCGTCCGTACTGGCGAAGCCAAGCGCGGCGTTATCGGTCTCTTCCAGGCCGGTCTCAAGAACGAACACTCCCGTGGCCTCTCTGTGCGTTTCCGCGGTATCGACAACAAGGGCGTTGCATCTTACCTCTTGTCTCTGTACTGCTCTGCCGCAATTCTCGCAGACGACGCTATCGCCGTGTTAGAAGATGTCGAGGTTGGCGAATACTATGACTACGAATAATCCAGAAACCAGATCGCTGGAAGAACTCGCCGGAGTTCCCAATGCGGCTGAACTGGAGCAATTGGCAAATGCGTATTTTCCGGATTTGACGGATAGCGCATATGCAGCAACCCCCGCCGCTCCCGAAGCGCAGAATGCATCTGCCGCTCAGGGCGTCAGTGCAGCTCAGGGTGCCGCAGCCATCAGCCAGACTCCAGCCTTCGACTGGGAACACCCCTTTGCGACCTATGGCGACCAGCCGACATCCTCGGCTCCGTTTGCCTATGGCGGAAGTTCTACAGACACCTGGCTCAACACGGTTGAAGCTCCTGCGGTTCCCGAATCGCAGTTTGCATCGCAGCTGAGCGATATTCCGACAGCCCCCGCACCGGCTCAGGGTTACTCCCCGAAGGTCGTGTCCAAGACGCAGGCTGCCGAAGCTAGCCGCCAGATCGATGCACCGACTTCTCTCGGTGGCGATTCCGTGAAGACGGGTTCTGCAAACAGCGGCGCAAATTCTCGCAACGATTCCATCCGCATCGGTTCCAAGACGCTTGCCCAGATCCGTTCTGACTTCCCGATTCTTTCGAAGCAGATCAACGGCCATCCGCTCGTTTGGCTCGATAACGGTGCAACGACGCAGCGCCCGCAGGTCGTCATTGACCGCCTCAAGTACTACTACGAAAACGAAAACTCCAACGTGCACCGTGGCGCACACACACTCGCGGCCGCATCGACTGACGCCTACGAAAACGCACGCAACATTGTTCGTGACTTTATCGGCGCTCCGTCTTCTCAGGAAGTTGTTTTCGTTCGCGGTACGACCGAAGCCATTAACTTGGTTGCAAACGCCTACGTGAAGCCGACGCTCCAGCCGGGTGACGAAATCATCGTCTCCATTTTGGAACACCACGCCAACATCGTGCCGTGGCAGCTCATTGCCGAAGAAACTGGCGCGATTATCAAGGTGATTCCGTGCGATTCTACCGGTCAGCTCAAGCTCCATGATTACGAAGCTTTGTTCACGAAGCGCACCAAGTTCGTTTCCGTGACGCATGTTTCAAACGTGCTCGGCACTGTGACCCCGATTGAAGAACTCATTGCCATTGCTCATAGACACGGCGTGAGAATCCTCATTGACGGTGCTCAGTCCATCGCTCACATCCCGGTAAACGTTGCAGCCCTCGACGCAGACTTCTTCGTGTTCTCTGGACACAAGGTGTTCGCTCCGACCGGCATCGGCGTTGTCTATGGCAAGAAGGAATTGCTCGAAGCGGCAAGACCTTACCATGGCGGCGGCAACATGATTGCGGACGTAACGTTTGAACGCACAATTTACAACGGAATTCCGAACAAGTTCGAAGCTGGTACCGGAAGCATCGCCGACGCTGTTGGCTTGGGTGCAGCTCTCCAGTACCTCTCCGAAATCGGGATGCCGTGCGTATTCCGCTGGGAACATGAACTGTTGCAGTACGGCCTCAAGGAATTGAAGACTGTCAAGGGAATTCACCTTGTAGGAACCGCACTCAACAAGGCTTCTGCGCTTGCCTTCAAGCTCGACGGTTATTCCGACGAAGAAGTGGGCAAGAGACTCGACGCATACGGCGTTGCCGTTCGCACCGGGCATCACTGCGCTC
This sequence comes from Fibrobacter sp. UWB2, assembly GCF_002210425.1. Classification (NCBI taxonomy): domain Bacteria; kingdom Pseudomonadati; phylum Fibrobacterota; class Fibrobacteria; order Fibrobacterales; family Fibrobacteraceae; genus Fibrobacter; species Fibrobacter sp. UWB2. Next base: position 741,480 of record NZ_MWQK01000001.1, read on the forward strand.
AGCCAATTCTCCGCCATTTCGGCTACGAAAGTACCGTGCGACCCACTCTCGCATTGTACAACTCACCGGATGACATCGACGCCCTCGTAAGAGCGTTGAAGACATTCGCGTAAAACATAAAGTGGTTGGCGGCATCGTGTGCTCGCCGCCAGCCACTTATTTCTTTAATAATCAAACACCCTTATGCACGAATTAATCCAAGAATCTGAAGTTGAAAAAGCCGTACAAATTATTTTTGACGATTACAATCGCGGCAAGCATATCGACAATATCGATATTTACAATCGACCCGACCAAGCCGAGATCCAGACGATTTTGCAAAATCTGATTCGAGTCGTTTACCCCGGACACTTCAGAGATCGTTCGCATAAGATTTACAACCCTAAAAATAGCTTTGCAGTTCTTATCGAAGATACGTTTTACCACCTCCACAAACAGGTGGCAATTGCGCTAGATTACTGCAAATTGCGCGGTTCCATGACCTCGGACGAGCGCAAAATCGAAAGCTATAGAATCTGTAAGGAATTTTTCGCCAAGATTCCGCAAATCCGCGAATTCCTGGAAACCGATTTACACGCCGCTTATGACGGCGATCCCGCTGCCGGTTGCCTTGACGAGATTATCCTCGCCTACCCCGGCCTCATGGCGACAACCATTTACCGTATCGCCCACGAACTTTATCTTTTGCACGTTCCGGTTCTCCCGCGACTCATGACCGAATATGCCCATTCCAAAACGGGCATCGACATCCATCCGGGTGCAACCATCGGCAAATACTTCTTTATCGATCACGGCACAGGCATCGTGATTGGCGAAACCGCAGTCATCGGCAAGAACGTCAAGATTTACCAAGGCGTCACGCTCGGCGCACTTTCAACTCGCGGCGGACAAAAGCTCTCCGGCAAAAAGCGTCACCCCACCATTCAAGACAACGTCACTATTTACGCGGGAGCCTCCATTCTCGGCGGAGATACCGTTGTTGGCGAAAACGCAATTATCGGCGGCAACGCCTTCATCACGCGATCCATCGAGGCCAACACTCGCGTCAGCCTCAAGAATCTTGAAATGGATTACGTTTCAACCACCAATAGCAAGCACAAGACAGAAGAACTCCAGCAAAGCGACGAGTGGTATTACATTATTTAGTAGGAAGTAGGCGGTAGGAAGTAGGAAGTGGTTTGTAGGAAGTAAAAAGGACAAAACCCGCACTCGGACGAGCACGGGTTTTCAATTTATTTTAAGATAAGATTATCGAACAGTTATGCGTCGCGTTTCATGACCGACTCGCAAGAGGTACATGCCCGCACGAGGAACGGTTATCAAGCTTTCGCGACCCAAGGACTGAACTTTTGTAATCAGCCTGCCCTGGGCATCCAGGAGATACGCCGCCTGCGTAGCTCCTTGCACGGTAAGCACACGACCGTCGACAGTGACATTGAAATGCGGAGCAACCGTAGCGACATTCAGCGAAGTCGTGCCCTGCTCCGAGCTAGAGCTCGAATCAACTTTGCTAGAACTTGATTCAACAGAACTAGAGCTAGACTCTGCAACCGCTCCATTTGCACCAACAACCATAATAGTTCCGTTCTTGGTCGCATTTGTCGTAGCCCCAGTTGTCGTTACGGTAAAGTTGTACGCCCCCACAGCAGCATTTTGAGCGACCGTACCTGAGATGTAAAAATCAGTTCCCTTCATTGTTCCAACAACACCATCAGGCAGTCCCGTAACAGTCGCACCCGTGGCGCCAGCGACAGTAAAGTAGAATTCTTCGATAGATTCACCTTGCTTGACTTCTTGCTTGGCGCTACCCGAGCCGTGCTTAGTAAGCGTCGCCGTTCCAGAAACAACCTCCCCCTGCGAGGAACTAGATACAGCCTGCGAGGAGCTGGACTGCGCGACACTGCTGCTGGACTTTGCGACGCTGGAGCTAGACACCGCGACACTTGAACTAGACACAGCCACGCTGGAACTAGACGCTGCTTCGCTTGAAGAAGATGCGGGCGTTACCGTTTGAGATTTTCCCGGATCAGGGAGCGTTGCACCTGCATACAGCTTAATAGAATCACGAAGGGCATAAGCCTTTGCCTGCGTACTCACATCGGTCAGGCTCATGGAATAGCTCGGCTTGAACGCCGTACCCGTACCGTCCTGCTTCTTCTTCACGTTCTCTTCGTAATTTTCAATCATTTGCGCCGCCGTAATGGTACCATCGCTCGTGTAAAGGTCAAGCGCCTTCTGCACACCGATAAACACGTTCCTTTCAATGCGGATATCAGCCTCGACTGCTGCACGCACGCAATAGCTCGCATTCTTGCTATCGAAGAGGTTGTTCGCCACATGTACCTTGCCAAAACGCACACGCGGCATGCGTTCCACCACGCCGTCAGCCCACCACGTATGGTGAATCGTGACATTTAGGTGCCCACGGTCGCTCGTCTTTGTCTTGCTGTTGCCAATCAAGTTGCTGAACTGGTGACCTGTCGATGCAGAGGTATAGCTGAACTTGGTCCAAGAAATCGTCACGTAGTCCGAAGCATTGGTAATGTCCAGGTTACCGTCGTGACCGTCATACACGTCGACATGGTCAATCCACACATTCTTGGATTCGTGATTCACTTGGAGACAATCTTCATCATCGTCATCGTGCGCACCCACACCCTTGAATTTCAGGTTGCGGATGATGACGTTCTTCGAGCCGCTCAGTTTCATGGCGCTACCCGAAGCGGGCTGCGCAATGATGGCGCCCTGGTAGCCGTAAATCGTCACGTTGCTACCGACTTCCACCGGACCCATGTACGTACCCGGCTTCACGTAGATAATCTTGTTGCCCGCCTTGGCGTAGCTCTTGAGGTCGTTCACGTTGTCGACCGTAACCTCGGAGTAGCCCTTGCCGCCCGTAGTGCCACCATTCTGCGTGGCAAAACCCGCCATCGGAAAATCAGGCGATGTCACCGCAAACGCAGGAACAGCAGCCGTTGTGACAGCCAAAGCCGCAAAAGTAGCGGCAACACCAATCGATTTAGAGAACAAATAATTCATAAAACATCCCTTTTTTTCCTTAAATTTATGCCGAAAGACAAGGGAAAACATCAAAAAAGAGGACCTCCCAACTCAAAGTGTCCTCTATAGACAACTCCGTTTTAACCGAAAAATCAATTACGATCCACTCCTTGCACGAAAAGGCTTGCCCCCCTAAGGAGCAAGCCTTTAGTGTTTAGGAGGAAATTCAAGGGAAAGGCTATTTTTCGTAGTAGGTCATGCCATTCGGGAGGGTAACTTCGGTCATGCCGCTCACATCTACCTGGGACACAGAGCTGACTTCGCCACCGTAAATAATCATGCTACCAGAAGAGCTAGGCTTGAAAGCGGCTTTGCTAGAACCATACGCCGTACCAGCCGTGTAGCTTGTAGCAGTGCAATAAGGATACTCTTCGGTTTGACTTCCGAAACCAAGCAACACGCCACCATTGATGCTAAATCCATTATCCGTGTCAATAAGTCCGCCAGCCGTATTCGTGGAGCAAGAGCTAGAGCCGCCCCAGCTTCCGCCCTGATTACCGCCCTGATTTCCTGGAGCAAACATTGCGCTAGACCTTCCACTAGAACCGATTTCAAGGAGCAAAACGCCTCCGCTCATTGTTGCCGTTCCATTGGCATCAAGCACATCAATATCGTTACCCGCCGCATAGAGGTAATGGTAACCGCCACTGATAATGATATAACCCTTGGAGCCGCTCATCATGCCAGTCGGGCCGCCGCGGCCACCCCACTGAGAACCACTCGATGAGTTGGCATCAGCCGAGCCTCCCGCCGCATTCCAAGCATCATCGCTTGCAACCGTCGCCGTCTTTCCGCCTTCTGCCCTGATGTAGAACGCTTCAATACCTTCGACAGCCTTGGTGATGTTGATGGAACCATCAGAGATGCGCAATGTTGAATCGGCATGGATGCCGTCATCGCCCGCAGAAATCGTTGTGCGTCCACCGTTAAAATAAATGTTCATGTTGGAATGGAGCCCATCATCGCCGGATGTCACGCTTGTTACGCCACCATTGATGTAAAGACGATTATCCGTAGCAATACCTTTTCCCTTGCTGTTTACGGTAATAAGCGGTGTCGAGGTAGAATCCGCAATCAAGATGTAGTTGTAAGCCAGGATGCCATCATCGCCTGCATTGATGTTGAACTCACCACCAGTAATAATCACAATTCCCTTTTCTTCCGTGACTACACCTTCGTCGTCGCCCTCGTCGCTCTTGATTCCGTCGCCATTTGTTGCAGTCAGTTCAAAATAACCGCCCTCAATATTTACAGAGCCCTTGCCCTTGATGGCGTGATTTTTGGCTTTGACTGTAATTTCGGGCAAGTCACGAATGCGCAAATCGTTGCTGCAATGAATTCCGTTGTTGTAGTTTCCGGTTACGGTCAACGCGCCGCTACCCTTAATCGTCAAGTCATCCTTGGCATAGATAGTCGCATTTGTCGTGTCGCTGGAACCGTTAGACTTTGTATAAGATTTCGTGCGGGTAGAAGCATCTTCAAGAGTATTCTTTGTCCCATCCACCAACAATAAAAATACCTTGTTCGCATTTTGAACATAAATTGGAGCGTCAGAGGCGCTTGCAAGTTGCAAACCATTCAAGTACAGATAAACATTGTCTGTACTCCCAGCGTTAACGATTATTTGGTTGTCGTTCGAACTGCCGGTAAGCTGGTAATTTCCTTGGCAGCTGATGGTAATGGTCTTTTCATTTTGAGCAATGCAACCATTGTCATTCGAGACCGAAACGGATGCGTTGGTAAAAGTAATAACCGGATCACCAGAAATTTCGGAAACCATTACAGGATCCGAAGCCACTTGTTCAACAACGACTTCTTCGGTCGTAGAGCTTTGACTAGCCGAAGATGATTCCGGATTAGAGACCACCGTAGTTTCACCGGCAGAATCTGATTCAGCAGCATTCGGGGCAACAACACCCGTAGAATCTACGCTGCTATCACCACAAGCGCAAAGCGTTAGAGCAGCGCACCAAACGATGTTTGATAATTTCAATGTTTTCATATATCACCCCATTTTTTCTATAAAAGTAGCTCCGGCACAATCGTAAAAAAAGTGATACAAACATATTTTTGAAATACGCGCAATTTTCTTTTGGGACGAAAAGTTCCATACGGAACAAAACACCCCAACAACAATTACTCCAACTAAGACCAACTTTCTTTTGAACGTGCCTTAAATTTTTCTACAATTGGCGTAGAGGAATTATGAGCGAAGATATTTTGCAAAAAATCGTGCGGATGCGCCGCAAAGACATCGATAGACTTGGACTGAATTTCAACATTGATATTCCCGAGGCGCGTCGCGTTGGTCATACTGAATTTTTGGGTAACGCAGGAGCCATCCTTGAGGTCAAGAGGGCTTCGCCATCCAAGGGAGACATCGCACCGGACTTGAATCCGGTGGAACTCGCCACGACTTACGCCGAAGCACACGCTCAAGCCGTTTCCGTGCTGACCGAAATGAACTTTTTCAAGGGCTCGCTCCGAGACCTGATTGCCGTTGCAGACTTGATGGAACGCCGCCGTCAGCAGGGCTTGCACACTTGCGCTGTCCTCCGCAAAGATTTCCTTTTATTTGAAGACGAAATTGACATCGCTTATCGCTGTGGCGCCGATGCCGTACTACTCATCGCCCGCATCCTCGACGACGAACAGCTCGTGAAAATGGCACAGCGCGCGCAGAAGTTCGGCATTCAGGCATTCGTTGAAGTCCGCGAAGCTGATGATTTCCGCAAGCTCTCCGTTGTGACAGCCGCTCTCGGTGATGCAGCCGCCAAGACGATCGTCGCAGGCGTCAATTCCCGCGACCTCGCCACATTCCACACGGACCCGCTGATTCCCGCAAGCGTTCGCAGCAAGCTCCCCGCCAAAGCCGTTTTTGAATCGGGCATTCTGAGCGCCGCCGATGCGACATACGCCCGCAATCTCGGATTCACGGGAATTCTCGTCGGTGAAGCTGTCGCCAAGAATCCGCCGCTCGCCAAAGACGTGGTCAGCGCATTCGAAAGCGGATGCGAAAACGCCCGCGGGCAGTTCTGGAAGAAATTTGCCGAACGCAAGTTTGCCAATAACGAGACTCGCGCCGCCTCATCACAAGATGCGCGCCGCCCGCTCGTGAAAATCTGCGGCATCACCCGTGAAGAAGACGGTCTCCTCGCCGCCGAACTCGGCGCCGACATGCTCGGTTTCGTGTTCAGCACCACCAAGAGGCTCACCACCGAAGAATTCGTAACGTCATTCTCGACCAAGCTCCGCGCAGCTCGCAATGACGGATCTCCGCTTCTCGTTGGCGTGATTACCGACCCGAATTCCGCCGAAGGCAAAACCGCCATCAAGCTCGCCCAAGAAGGCGTACTCGACGCGGTGCAGTTCCACGGCGTTAATCCGCACAATTCCATCGATGACGCATCCAGTAATGCCCTCCCCTACTACTGCGCAGCACGCATAGGCGCCCCCGAAGATTTTGATTACGTCGCAAGTCTCCGCAAAAACGGCGAACCCCGCATTTTGCTGGACGCCAAGGTCGAAGGCATCCCCGGCGGCACCGGCAAGACCATCCCCGAATCGCTCCTCCGCGAAAAAGCAAACGGAGCCCCGCTCTGGCTCGCCGGCGGCATCAATCCAGAAAACGTCGCCACCCTCTGCGAAAAGTTCCACCCCGAACTCATCGACGTATCTAGCGGCATCGAAGACGCCCCCGGCATCAAGAATCACGACAAGATGAAAGCGCTGTTTGCGGAATTCGCTGCAAAATAGCATTCAAGAAATTGCGATTACAAGTAAAGCCTATCCTCCGAGATAGGCTTTTTCTATACCGCGCCAAAATCGTACCAAAAATTTACAAAAAAGTTATCGTAACCTATTGACAATCAACGACTTACATTATATATTGATATACGTAAAGGTGAAATCGGTAATCCACTCAGACCGCTTGCGGGAGGGGTTCCCGTAAAACGGAACGGATTCACTGGTTTCATCAAGTGTTTGATTAAATGGCTTCCGGAATGTGCCGGAAGCCTATTTTTTATGTCTATTTTTCCGCGGTTCCCTTGCAAAATTTATCGAGGCTTCCTAAATTTTATGGCATGAAGATGAATTCTGCAATCCGTTTCAACCGTTGGTGGTGGGGCTCTACGAAATAGAGTCCGTTTTGCTGATTTCATCAAGTGTTTGTAAAAGGCTTTCGGACTCACCGAAGGCCTTTATTTTTTGCCTTGAATTTTAAACCTAAACCCAGAACCTACTATGATTACTTCTAATAACGGTTTCTTTGACAAGTTCGGCGGCAAGTACGTTGCCGAAATCATCCGCCGCCCGCTCGACGACCTCGAAGCGGCATTCAACAAGTACATCCACGATCCGGAATTTCTCGAAGAGCTCCGCATCATCCAGCGCGACTATATTGGCCGCGAAACTCCGCTGTACTTTGCCCCGACGGCAACCAAGCTCTTGGGCGGTGCGCAGATTTACATCAAGCTCGAAGGTCTCGCCAACACAGGCGCCCACAAGATCAACAACGCTATCGGTCAGTGCCTTTTGGCCAAGAAGATGGGCAAGACCCGCATCATCGCCGAAACGGGTGCCGGTCAGCACGGCCTCGCCACTGCAGCCGCTTGCGCAAAGCTCGGCCTCGAATGCGTCGTGTACATGGGTGAAGTCGACGTCCGTCGTCAGCAGCCGAACGTAGCAACGATGGAAATGTACGGCGCAAAGGTTGTGCCGGTCACGAGCGGTAGCCGCACGCTCAAGGATGCCGTAAACGAAGCCATGCGCGACTGGGCAACAAACTTCCAGAACACGCACTATGTGCTCGGATCCGCACTCGGCCCAGCCCCGTTCCCGGATATCGTTCGCACGTTCCAGTCCATCATCGGTGAAGAAGTCAAGCGCCAAGCCGCCGAACGCAACATCGACATCGCAGCCGTTGTCGCTTGCGTGGGTGGCGGTAGCAACTCCATCGGCGTGTTCACGCCGTTTATCGAAGACAAGAATGTACGATTGATCGGTGCAGAAGCTGGTGGCGTTGGCCCGAACGTCGGCGAAAACGCAGCCCGCATGACGGGTAACGCCAGCCGCGAAGGCATTGTGCAGGGTTACAAGAGCCGCTTCCTCATTGACGAAGACGGTCAATCCATGCCAACGCGCTCCATTTCGGCAGGTCTCGACTACATGGGCATTGGCCCGCAGCTCGCTGCCCTAGGTGAATCTGGCCGCGTGGAATTCACGGCTATTCTCGACAAGGAAGCTCTTGAAGCCGTCAAGTTCTTTGCCCGTAACGAAGGCATTTTGTTCGCACTCGAAAGCGCACACGCCGGTGCAGCAGCCATGAAGATTGCGAAGGAACTCCCGAAAGACAAGGCGCTCGTCATCAACATGAGTGGCCGCGGTGACAAGGACATCTTCATCACAAGCCCGGTGTTCCGCCCCGAAAAGTGGAAGGAATTCCTCAAGGCCGAACTTGTTCGCCTCGAAAACAACGAAGACATCCACGACGCCGAAATTATGACAAGGAAGTAATCACCATGAATTTAATGTCTCATCTTATTGCGGGTTTTCCTGACGCTGAAACTTCTATCGCCATCGCCGACGCACTTGTGAAGGGTGGCGCCAACATTCTTGAAATCCAGCTTGCCTTCAGCGACCCGAGCGCAGACGGTCCCGCCATCCAGACGGCATCCACCATCGCTCTTGAAAAAGGCTATTCCACTAAGCAGGGTCTCGCCATCGTGAAGCAGATTCACGAACGCCACCCCGAAACGCCGATCTACATCATGACTTACGGCTCCCTCGCCTTTACTCCGGGCGTCGAAAACTTCGTCAAGATGTGCAAGGACGCAGGTGTTTCTGCTTGCATCATTCCGGACCTTCCGTTCGACCACGACGAAGGCCTCACCGAAGCTTGCAAGAAGCACGGTCTCGAAAACATCCCAGTGGCGGCTCCCTCCATGACTAAGGAACGCCTTGAAACAATGGCTTCAGCCAGTTTCAAGTACATCTACGCCGCACTCCGCGCAGGTACCACCGGAAGCGAAACAACGATTGACCAGGCAACGCTTGACTTTATCGACACAGTCGGTAAGCATGGCGCCAAGGTTCTCGGCGGTTTCGGTATCCGCAACGGAGAACAGTCCAAGGTGCTTTCGAAGCATGTGTACGCTGTGGTCGCAGGTTCCGTGTTCGTGAACATCGTGCTCGCCAACGCAGACACCACCGAAGGCCGCGCAAAGGCCATCGCCGCCATCGAAGCCAAAGCGAAGGAAATCGCCGGGAAGTAACCTGCGCGCATTTTCGTGTACATTCCGCGAGCATCCTGGAATGCGCTTTTTTAGCATTTCACAAAAGAGGTCTTTACGGCCTCTTTTTTCGTACAAACTTTTTTCACAATTCGCAACTTATTTCACTATTTGTAAGGGGGCGTTGCGGGGGTGTCCCCCGCAGTGGGGGTAGTGTAAGCCAAGGCTGAAACGAAGGGGATCCCTCCCCCCTTTTTATCCTAAAATTTCTATCTTTTCGCTCGAAAAATTCATGAGGTAACTATGCTTTTTAATTTCGACATGATCCAGGCCACATACGCCCGCATTCCTGCACGCGTCGCTGTTGCCCGCAAGCAGCTTGGCCGCCCGCTCACTCTCGCCGAGAAGATTCTCTACAGCCACCTGATCGATGGCGCAGAAAACAGAACCTACAAGCGCGGCGCTGATTTTGCCGAATTCCACCCGGACCGCGTTGCCATGCAAGACGCAACCGCCCAGATGGCCCTCCTCCAGTTCACGACTGCTGGCAAGTCCCGCGTGGCTGTGCCGAGCTCTGTGCACTGCGACCACTTGATTATCGCTCGTGAAGGTGTCGAAAAGGACCTTCCGCGCGCCAAGGAAGAAAGCAAGGAAGTGTACGATTTCTTGCAGTCCGTCTCTGCCAAGTACGGCATTGACTGCTGGCTCCCGGGTGCAGGCATCATCCACCAGGTGGTGCTCGAAAACTACGCCTTCCCAGGCGGAATGATGATCGGTACCGACTCCCACACCGTGAACGCAGGCGGTCTCGGCATGCTCGCGATTGGTGTGGGCGGTGCAGACGCTGTGGACGCCATGGTCGGCCTCCCCTGGGAACTCAAGTACCCGAAGATGATCGGTGTGAAGCTCACCGGCAAACTCCAGGGCTTTGCAACCGCAAAGGACATCATCCTCAAGCTCGCAGGCATCCTCACTGTTAAGGGTGGCACGAACGCTATTATCGAATACTTTGGCGAAGGCGCACGCAGCCTCTCCGCAACAGGCAAGGCAACCATTGCCAACATGGGTGCCGAAGTGGGCGCTACCTGCTCCACCTTCAGCTACGACGATTCCATGAGCCGCTACCTCCGCGCTACTGGCCGTGCCGACGTCGCTGACGCCGCCGACAAGATTGCCGCCGACCTCAAGGCCGACCCGGAAGTTGAAGCCGAACCGGAAAAGTACTTCGACCGCGTTGTGGAAATCGACCTCAACACGCTCATCCCGCATTACAACGGCCCGTTCAGCCCGGACCGTGCTTTCGCAGTGACCGACATGGCAGAATCCCTCAAGGCTACCGAAACGAAGCCGGAATCTACGCCGGTCGTGAGTGCCGCCCTCATCGGTTCTTGCACGAACTCCAGCTACGAAGACCTTTACATGGCCGCCAACATGATCAAGCAGGCTCTCGCCAAGGGTCTCACCCCGAAGTGCCCGCTCCTCATCAACCCGGGTTCCGAACAAGTTCGCTACACTGCTGAACGCGACGGCCTCATCGATTTGTTCAAGCAGTTCGGTGCAACGATTATGACAAACGCCTGCGGTCCTTGCATTGGCCGCTGGGACCGCGCCGGTGCCGACAAGAAGGAACTCAACACCATCGTCCACAGCTTTAACCGCAACTTCGCAAAGCGCGCTGACGGCAACCCGAATACGCACGCCTTCGTTGCCTCCCCGCTCATGGCTGTAATCGCCGCCCTCTCTGGCGACATCCGCTTCAACCCGATGACCGACACCCTCGTCAATAACGAAGGCAAGGCCGTGAAGCTCGATCCGCCGGAACAGTGCGAACTCCCGCCGAAGGGCTTCGACGTGAAGGACGCGGGCTACCAGGCTCCGGCTGCCGATGGTTCCAACATCACCGTTTCCATCAACCCGACCAGCAAGCGCCTCCAGGCTCTCGCCCCGTTCGCCGCCTGGGACGGCAAGGACATCGTGGGCGCCCCGCTCCTCATCAAGGCCAAGGGCAAGTGCACCACCGACCACATTTCTATGGCAGGTCCGTGGCTCAACTACCGCGGTCACCTCGAAAACATTTCGAACAACATGCTCATTGGCGCCGTGAACGCCTTCAACGGCGAAACGAACAAGGTTCTCTGCCAGTGCGGTGAATACAAGGAAGTCCCCGAACTTGCCAAGATTTACAAGGCCAAGGGCACGGGCTCCATCGTGATTGGTGACGAAAACTATGGTGAAGGAAGTAGCCGCGAACACGCCGCCATGGAACCGCGTTTCCTCGGCGTGAAGGCCGTGATTGTGAAGAGCTTCGCCCGCATCCACGAAACGAACCTCAAGAAGCAGGGCATGCTCGCCCTCACCTTCAAGAATGCCGCCGACTACGACAAGATCCAGGAACAGGACGTGTTCGACATCGTCGGCCTCACCAAGTTCGCTCCAGGTTCCGAGTTCACGCTCGTCGCCCATCACAAGGATGGCTCGGTCGATAACATCGCCTTAAGCCACACCTACAACGAACAGCAGTGGGCATGGTTCAAGGCCGGCTCCGCCCTCAACTTGATCCGCGCGAACAACAAGTAACCGCACGACATTGTCATTCCGGCCTCAGTGCCGGAATCGCCTTTAACGCAAAACGCAGACTCCTCAGAGCCTGCGTTTTTTCATTTTCTATTCTGCGTTAGTCACGTCTGAAACAGTGATAATGTACTTATTCGAACCGACGTACATTGCCCTCGCTCGAACAAACTTAATCTGTCCATTCTCAAGCTTAAGCCGTTTTCCATACGTCTCGCCAAAGGCACTCTGACGATTTGCCATATCCAAGAATTCCTCAGGTGAACAAAGCGGAATCTGGAACAGCCTGCAAAGCACATCCATAGAATCCGAAATCAACCGTTGGACATACATGGGCTTGCCATCTACGCTTGAAAGCGTGAGCATTTTATCTGTATTTCCATCAATGTAGATAATCTGATCATACAGGTTCAAGACAACGGCGTCCGTCAATTCCTTGTAGGCTTCAACATCCGTATCATTTTCGTTCTGTAATTTTAGAATGATATCACCAGAATCAGGATCGGCCATCATATCAAATGTTGACTTGATAGAGAACCAGCCGTTCTTGAAGTTGTAATTTAAGTTCAGCGGAGGAACCGGACGCTTATTTACATAAGCCAGAATCAGCTTTTCACGAGTGTAATTAGCCGTTTTCTGGACATTCACGCTATCTTTCGACATCAGACTCGACAGGTAGTTGTAATGAGCATCGTAAGTGTACTTGCCATTCATTTCTTCTGGAATATAGCTAATGCCTTCCATTCTGATAACCGGAGAATTTTTCGTAAGGTTCCAGAACAAGAACGCCTTGTATCCCGGCTCATACGACTTGGTATGGGTCGCCTCACCAGACGCCATGAACAACTTGAAAGCGTTCTTTCGGCCAAAGTAATTCTTTAATGCCATATCGTCTTCAGAGACGAATACAGACAAAATTCGTCCATACGGCGTATCCCTAAAGAAACGTCCTACGTGGTAAATTCGCTTGACTGTACCTTTCTTAGTCTTGATGCGATAGGTCGTCTGCGTCGGCAAAGCGCTACCACTGCGGAACAACGTTTCAAGTTTTTCGTCTACCGTAGCATAATCTTCAGGAAGCACGGCACCTTCAAGCTTATTACCCGCCAGACAGCGGAAATCATCAACACTGTCGCAGTCAAAAATTTCAAGCGCACGGCCATTCACGTAAAGAATGTCACCGGTCATAGCCTCCAGAAGAATCACGCCACCAGGAACGTATTCCATATAGTTTAGAGCAAGCTGGTGGAGCAACTCCGTATTCTTGATGGCTCCGTCAATTTTGGACTTGACTTGTTCCTCGTTGCTGATAGGCGTCAAGATAAACTGATAAGCCCCTAAACGGACGCCTTCCTTCGCAAGTTCCATGTTATCCGACATCACGACAAAAGGAATCTGGAATTCACGCTTTTCCCCTCTGAACTTCTGGATGATCTTAAAGCCATCAATTTTAGGGAGGGCCGCATCGATTAACGCTATCGAAATCTTACTACCATATTCCAGCAAAATATTCAAGACCTGTTCACCATCTTCGGCAAACAACAGATTGTAATCAGACCTTAAAATACCTTCAAGAATGGACCTGTTCGGCAAATTGACCGTCGCAAGCAAAATAGTCTTTGCTTCTACTGGGAACTTTACGACATTTTGAGAACCAGACGAACTGTCTTCAGCGCTCACATGAGTATTGCGTAACGACATGTCGTAAATACGGACGCCATTGATATCGGCAATCAACCGACCCGTCAAAAAAACGTAGGTTCCGTGAGTGGCGTAAGTCACCTGCTGAGGCGCCCTGTATGCCGCCTGCTGTATTTCACGGAGTTTGTTGTAAACCGGGTTTTTCGGGTCGTTGCAAGCATCCTCGGCGTCCTTGAAACCGCTAAAGCCAAGGCTTTGGAGCTGTTCTTCGTACTGCTTATTTACAAACAGGAACTTGAACATACCATTTTCAAACGACATGACCGCTTTAGGCGTATCCACCAAATAATCTAGGCTACCGAGCCTAGAATAGACGAGACGCGATTTCGGGTCTTCAATATGCATCCCCATAGTCGCCATGTGTCTAAGCGTCTCTTTTAAAGGCATGGGTTTTCCGTAATAATAGCCCTGGACCTTTTCGCAACCAATGCCCTTCAAGAACTCCATTTGCTCCTTGGTCTCGACACCTTCGGCAAGAGTCTTAAGCCCAAGGTTTTTCGCCATACGGACCGTCGAACGGATAATGGTGCGCGAGGCCTCGTTGAAATTCGAGAGGAACACCATATCAATCTTGAGTTCATCGAACTTATAGTCCTTAAGCGTATTGAGCGAAGAATAGCCGCTACCAAAATCGTCCATCCAGACTTCGTAACCGGCCAAACGGAATCTTTGAATTTCGTTTCGGACATACGAATCCGAAGCCATAATGCTTTCCGTAATTTCAACGCGAATGTAATCGCGATCAATCTTGTACTTGTCTAGCGCCCGTTCGACAACTTCAAAAATATCACAGCCGATAAAGTCCAGACGCGACAAGTTGAAAGAGACCGGGACCACGGGGTTTCCGTCATCCATCTCCTCACGCATTTCTTTACAGACTATGTTGATGACATGGCTATCGAGCTTGTGGATTTGGCGGGACTCTTCAAGCGCACCAATAAAAACGGCCGGATTTAAAAATCCGTATTGCGGATCCACCCAGCGGGCAAGCGCTTCCATACCGCAGAACGTTTCCGTAATCGTGCGGACAACAGGCTGGTAGTAAACCTTGATGTAGCCATTTTTAATGGCCTCGTCAATGTGGTTTACAACGTAGTTCTGCAAGACAAGCGCCTTACGCAAATCTTCATCGTAATAGCGGACAAAATTATCGCCAGAAAGTTTTTGGACCTTGCATGCAATCTTTGCCTTTTCGCAGGCATCGAGCATCGTTTCAAATTCTTCAATCTTGCAAATGCCAACATTGACGTCCATCGAGATTTTCGAAACCACGCCCTTGACATACTTACGGACTTCGTTCAGCCTGTCTTCAATATTTCTGACATCGGTAACGACGGTGAAATGGTCATTGGACTGGCGGCAAATCAAGTTATTCGGGAAAAGCTTTTTGAGTTTTGCGGCAAAGTGGAGCAAAAATTCATTGCCCCTATCATAGCCGTTTGCATTGTTGTAAAGCTTCATCCCGACAATGTCAAAGAAGATAACCGCAGGCGTCCCACCCGCAATCCTGATATCGTCGGCATAGCTTTCACCACGCATGCGGCAATATTCCATATTCGGAAGCGCGGTCAACGGGTCAAAATAGCGGTCCGTCCTTTCGCTTACTCGGTGGAAAATAGCATCCTTGCCATGCCACTTGATCAGGGAAGCCTTTAAAATCAAATCTCCGCCCGTACGGGAATTCGGAACAAGGACTTCACCTTTTTCAAGGACCTCGTCAAGAGTAATGAGCTGGACTTCATTAGGGTCAAAGAAATATTCTTCAAATGTAATGCCGGAATCAAAAGCTTTTACAGGCGTCCAGACCTTATCTACAGACGCACTGAGCATGTAGATTTCGTGAGTCTTGGCATCGACAATGACAAAAGGCTCTACGGTGTCATTGTTCAAAAATTCGATAAGGCTTGTATCAAATTCCTGGCGGCAATCCTTACATTCTTTAAAGGCCTTGGTGACATCGTCATAAACGACAACCGTATATTCGGTTCCGTCTTCCAAAAAATGATGGTAGCCTAAAGCATGAATTGTACGATATTCACTCTTGCCATACAACTTTTGACGATAGATAACTTCGTAACGTCCGTCCTTGTTTTTTGCAAATTCCTTGGCCTTAGTCGCCACAAAAACAATATCTTCACGATGGACGTCCCGATACATATCCGTATCCAGGAACTTCAACAAGTCTTCACGAGTCGCACTAGGCGAAAGCCAGCGGACAAGTCCTTCAGAAACAAGAATAGTCTGAATACGCCCACCAATTAATTGATAGACCGCAAGCGGAACCTCGGAACTTTCCAATTCCTTCCGCATCCCCTCAGGAAATTTATAAACATCTCGTACCGACATAGCCACACGCCTCCGTTAAAAGGAACCGGAAAAAATCCGATTCCATAACGAACCCATCACACCTTCCTCTAGAAATAAAGATATTTTCTACTCAATAAAATAATTTAATATTTTCAAAATCGTAAGAATTTTGACGTATTTTCGTAATATATTTTGGTAGAAAGTGTGATTTTTTTCACTTAAAGCGTGTTTCTAGGCGAAAACCTTGCTCCCCGCTTCGACAGCGTCGGCGATACTCAGGCCCACATAGTCCTGGGCACTGAACCAGCGTCCACTCTTCTTGTCGTCGAGGAGCACGCTCACGAGAGCACCCGGGACAACCGTTTCCGGAGCATTCGGGGCATTCGGACCGCCAAGGTCCGTACGGAGCCAACCCGGATCCATCACGTTCATCATCACATCAGAGCCATTCAACTTACAGGCGAAGTCCTTCACAAACTTGGTAAGGGCAGCCTTGGCGCAAGCGTAAGCGGCAAGTTCCGGTTCGTTAGCGATACCGCTCGTCGTAAGCTGCATGCGGCCAAAACCGCGCTGGATCATGCCCGGCAAAAAGTGGTAGGCAATCTTTATCGGGGCAAAGAAGTTTACCGCCATCGCCTGGCGGAAGTCATCCATCGTATTGGTCGTAAAATCAGAAAAATAATGGCTCATGAGGCCCGCGTTGTTAAACACGAGGTCCACCTGGACGCCAAAGGAATCAATTTCAGCGAGAGCGGCCTCAATTTCGGCCTCGTTCTCGAGGTTACAGCCCACAGCTTTCACCTGCACGCCATACGGAGCAAGTTCGTTAATCACCTTTTCGGCATGGCTCTTGTCACGCCCCTGCAAGATAAGGTTTGCACCGAGTTTCGCCATTTCGATAGCGATGAGGCGTCCGACACCACGGCATCCGCCAGTCACCAAGCACCATTTTCCTTTTACGTCAATCATTCCTGACCCCTTTGCGCAACGCGCGATTAATTTCAACTCCTGTCCGAAAAATAATCAATCTTTTTTAGAATAAAGACAAAAGAACGAAAAGTTTCTGTATACAGACGTAAAGACCTGACACCATTTGTCATCTTTTTTTAAGAAAATAAAAAGGATATCAAAGTTTTTACACCATTTTGCAAACTATAGGATGCACTAACTTTTTCGAATTTTTCATAAAATTTGGTCCCATGTATTACGAGCCCCTTCTTCTCCACGAAGCCGTAAGACTTCTCCTAATCTCCATCCGGCAAAAACGCCGCCACACACAGCATTCGCTATCTCTCGAATCAGGGATTTCCCGGCAATTCATTTCGCAAATGGAATGCGGAATGAAGCTTCCCTCTATCGTCACCCTTTCACAACTATCGCTAGCTCTCAAAACCAACATGAGTACACTCGTAGTAGAGCTAGACCGCATTTACCAGCACCTGTTCCGGCAAAGACAGGCAAGACAGGACGACAATACAGAGGATTATTCCGCACGGAACGCCGCCGATACACGCACCCCAAGCCTTGAATACATCCGCAGGGCAAGGGGGTTAGACAAGCCATAGCCCTTAACAAAAAGCTTAAAATTTTCTATCTTTTATAGCTATGGAATGGCAGCGCAATATAAAAACTTTGACAACCGACGAGCTCAAAGCTTGGCTTCGGGATGTTGACGAAAAGCCCTACCGCGCCGACCAGATTCAAAAATGGCTATTCTGCCAGCAGGTGCGTTCTTACGACGAGATGGTGAACATCTCCCCTGCTCTCCGCGAAAAAATGGCAAAACAGTTCACGCTTTGCGGCCTCAAGGAGGCTCAGCGTTCTGTTTCTGTCGATGGAACGGTCAAGTGGCTTTTTGAAACCGAAGACGGTCACCATATCGAAACCGTGATGATCCCCGCAAACGGTCGCTATTCCGTTTGCGTCTCGACCCAGGTCGGCTGCGCCATGAACTGCGCATTCTGCCGTACCGCCAAGATGGGATTCACGCGTAACCTCGAAGCAGGCGAAATTCTCGAAGAAATCATCAACGTCAACTGGTACCTGAAGGACAACGGCTTCATGAACGAAGAAGGCGGAGTCGCCCAGGTGACGAACATTATCTTCATGGGCATGGGCGAACCGCTCAACAACCTCGAGAACGTCCACCGCGTCTGCTGCACGCTGCATAACCAGAAACTTTTCAACATGGGCGCAAAGCGCATGACCGTGAGCACTTCGGGTGTTGTCCCGAAGATCAAGGAGCTCGTGGACAGGAACACGCCCTGCTGCCTCGCCGTGAGCCTCAACAGCACGAACAACGAATACCGTTCGTCCGTGATGCCGGTGAACAAGACCTGGCCCATCGAAAAACTTTTGGATGCGGTTGACGAATACATCCGCCGCACCGATAATTATGTGACGTTCGAGTTCGTGCTCATCCAGAACATCACCTGCACGCCCAAGGCGGCAAAGGAACTCATCCGCATCTGCGCCCCGCGCCGCGTGAAGGTGAACGCCATCGTGCTTAACGACGGCGACGACCCGACGCTCCATGCCCCCACCCCCGAAGAGGTGGAAGATTTCCTCGCCACCGTGCGAGCTGCTGAAATTCAAATAACGATCCGTAATCCGCGCGGCAGGGACATCCTTGCAGCGTGTGGACAATTAGCGTACAAAAAGGAAGGTAAAGAATGTTAACGCAAAACCTCCCGGAATTCTGGGACAATCTCTATGCCGAAGGCAAGGACTACTGGAATTTCAAGAAGGCGACTCCGGCCCTGCTTGAATTTTTCAAGCACCCCTCCTGCCCCGCAACCGGCTCTGTGCTGATTCCCGGCGCCGGGTTCGGCTACGATGCCGAGGCATGGGCTTTGCGTGGACACGAAGTTTTGGCTGTCGACTTTGCTCCGACCGCAGTCGATGAACTGGACCACTTGAGCCGCAAGCACAAGAACCTGCGCTCCCTCGACCTCGACTTGTTCACCCTTTCTCCGAAGGATGCCAAGCGCGGTGGCCAGCAGTTCGACATCATCTATGATTACGGTGCATTCTCGGCAATCCACCCGGGCCGCCGCGACGAATTCTTCGAAGTCTGCTACAAGATGATGAAGGACGACGGCGTGTTCATCTGCCTCATGTACCCGCTCATGAACGGCAAGACCATGCAGGGCCCTCCGCACTGCATGAGCGAAGGCGAACTCATGGCTCGCCTGGACGGCGTGTTCGACATCGTCGAACGCATCAAGCCCACGAATAGCATTCCGGGCCGCGAAGGCAAGGAAGAATTCTGGCTCATGAAGAAGTGCCTGTAATTTTGACGAGAGAACGCCCGCAGCTATTTTTGCTGTCATGCCCGTCAACATTTTAGATGTCACCCCGGCCTCCGTGCCGGGGTCTCTTTTTTCTAGACTTAGTGCTTGTAAAAAAAGCGCGATAGACTCCACAGGCGACCCATTTTTTTGTATTTTTAGCCCAGTTTTTTATAAGGATTTCATTATGGCTAACGATTTATGCCCGTGCGGTTCTGGCAAGGCCTACTGCGACTGCTGCGAACCGATTATTAAGAAGACCACTCTCGCCCCGTCCCCGGAAGCCCTCATGCGCTCCCGCTACACCGCTTACGCCAAGCACGAAATTGCATGGCTCAAGGATTCCCTCGAAGCCACCCAGCGTGACGACTTTGACGAACCGAGCGTAGAAGCTTGGAGCCGCGATTCCGAATGGCTCGGCATCGAAATCAAGCAGACCAAGACCGAAGAAGACAAGAACATCGGCTGGGTCGAATTTGTCGCTCGTTTCAAGCAGGGCAACATCACCCGCAACCACCACGAACTTGGTGAATTCCACAAGGTCGGCGGTGCATGGTACTTCTACGATGGTCGTGCCGTGAAGCAGGAAACTGTCCGCCACGAAGGTCCGGTTGTCGGCCGTAACGACCCGTGCCCGTGCGGTTCTGGCAAGAAGTACAAGAAGTGCTGCGGCGCGAATAAGTAATTCGCGACTTCGTCGCAGTTGGCAGAGCTTAGTTAGCAGAACTTAGTTATTAGCATATTCTAAGTTCTAAGTTCTAAGCTCTAAGTTCTACAATCAACCATTACCTATTAAATATGTTCAAAGTTTTCGTAGATGGCGAAGCAGGTACCACTGGCCTGCAAATTTTCGAGAGACTTGCCAAGCGTAACGACCTGGAAATTCTCAAGATCAATCCAGAACTCCGCAAGGACGTGAACGAACGCCAGAAGATGATCAATGAATCTGACGTGACGTTCCTTTGCCTCCCGGACGCAGCGTCCATGGAAAGCGCCGCCCTCTGCACGAATCCGAACACGCGCATCATCGACGCCTCCACGGCTCATCGCGTGAACCCGGCTTGGACATACGGTATGCCGGAACTTTCGGCCGAACAACGCGAAGCGATTTCCAAGAGCAAGCGCATTGCAAACCCCGGTTGCCACGCCTCGGGATTTATCCTCGGCGTCCATCCGCTCGTTGCATCGGGAATCCTCCCGAAGAGCGCAAACCTTGCCGCTTACAGCATCACCGGTTACTCCGGCGGCGGCAAGAAGCTCATCGCCGAATACGAAGCCGAAGAAGCCCTCAGCCACAAGGCTGGTGAATCGAAGGCCATCATGGCACCCGCCCCGTACGCGCTCGCGCTCGCCCACAAGCACCTCCCCGAAATGAAGAAGTACTGCGGACTCGAAAACGTCCCGTTCTTCAATCCGGTGCTGGGCCCCTACTACAAGGGTATGGCCGTGACGGTCGCCATCTTCCCGAACATGCTTTCGAAGAAGGTCGGTCCGCAGGACTTGACCGAAATCCTCGCCAAGCATTACGAAGGTTCAAAGTTCGTGAAGGTCTTGCCGTACGAAGCCGCTCCGGTGCTCTTCAACGGCCGCTTGGACCCGACGGTCTGCAACGACACGAACAACGCCCGCATCCAGGTTTTCGGCAACGAAAACATCATGCAGGTCACGACGATCATCGACAACCTCGGTAAGGGTGCTAGCGGCGCCGCTATTCAGAACATGAATATCGCGCTCGGCCTCGACGAAACAATCGGATTGGTTTAATCCGCATTCGTCACCCATTAAATTTCAAAAAAACGCCAAAGCTCCATGAGTTTTGGCGTTTTTTGTTTTTGGAGGTGAAATTTGTACTCTATGAATTTCATCAAAAATTTCTAAATTTGGGCTATGTTCTTAGACGAAAAAAATATTGAAGTTCGCTCCGGCAGAGGCGGTGACGGCATCTGCAGTTTCCATCGTGAAAAGTTTGTACCCCTCGGCGGTCCCGATGGCGGTGATGGCGGTCGTGGCGGTCACGTGATTTTGCAGGTGAACGAGCAGTACACCACGCTCCTCGACATGGGCAACACGCACATTTACAAGGCAAAGAGCGGTCAGCCCGGTGGCGCAAAGCGCTGCTCCGGCGCATCTGCCGAAGATTTGATTATTAGCGTTCCGCGCGGCACAATCGTCAAGGACGAACAGGGTCACATCCTCACGGACTTGACCGAACCGGGCCAGAAGTGGATCGCGGCTCGCGGCGGCAAGGGCGGCATGGGCAACCAGCATTTCGCAACTCCGAAGGTGCAGGCTCCGCGCAAGTGCACTCCGGGTGAAAAGGGCGAAGTCCGCCAGCTGTTCCTCGAACTCAAGCTCATGGCAGACGTAGGTCTCGTGGGCTTCCCGAACGCAGGCAAGTCGAGCCTCGTGAACAAGATTTCTAGCGGACGCCCGAAGGTTGGCGACTATCCGTTTACAACGCTTGAACCGGTGCTCGGCATCGTCCAGGTGAACGGTCACAGCTTTGTGGTTGCCGATATTCCAGGTCTCTTGGAAGGCGCAAGCGAAGGCAAGGGCCTTGGCCACCAGTTCCTAAAGCACATCGAACGTACGCACACGTTACTCTTTGTGATTGACGGTTTTGCCGAAAACGCCTACGAGCAGTTCAAGGTTCTCAAGGAAGAGCTCAAGGCATTCCACCCGAAGCTTGCCGAAAAGAACTTTGTCGTAGCGCTCAACAAGAGCGACCTCGGCATCGAAAACGCCATCAAGGAATTCAAGAAGCACCGCCAGAAAGTGGTCATCACATCGGCTGTCACTGGCGAAGGTTGCGCTGAATTGCAGCAGGCTTTGGACGCTGCAGTGCCCCATATGCACAAAAAAAGCATCGGTTGGAGCAAAAAAGCGTAACGGTTGCTTAAAATTATTGTAAATTCTTTAATATGAAGGCGACTCAGTCCAACATAACTAAGAAGGAAATCGTTGATGAAATCGCTTCCCAGACTGGATTTACGCAAGTAAAAACCAAAGTCATCGTGGAAGAACTCATCGACGCTATTTCCAATTGCGTTATCGAGGGCAACAATATCGAGTTGCGTGGATTCGGTCGCTTCAAGAATAAACAGCGCAAGGAACGCCGCACCCGGAACCCCAAGACTGGCGAACTCGTGAACATCCCCGCCAAGGTGCGCCCGGTGTTTGAGCCCAGCAAGGACCTGATCGAAAAAATCAACAACGTTCCTTTCGACTTAGAAGAGGCTTTTGTCCCTAAAGATGATCAAGAAAGAATCTAGTACGCCCGTTATCCAGAACCGCAAGGCGAACCACCTCTATTTTGTAGATGAAACTTTTGAAGTGGGAATCATGCTCATCGGTTCGGAAGTCAAGTCTATCCGTAACGGCAAGTGCACTCTGGGCGAAGCGTGGATTGATATCGACGAAAACAAAGATGAACTCTGGCTCGTCGGTGCGCATATCGACGAATACCTTTTCGCAAACCGTTTCAACCATTTCCCTGCACGCAGGAGAAAGCTCCTCGCCCACACGCACGAAATCCAGAAGATGCGCAAGGCGAAGGAATTGAAGGGTTGCACGATCATCCCGCTGAAAATGTACTTTAAGAACCGTATTGCAAAACTCGAAGTAGGAATATGCCGAGGCAAGGATCAACACGACAAGCGACAGGACATTCTAGTCCGCGATGCCAAGATGGAAATGGCTCGCGCCGCCAAGGCTCATCGCTAATTTTAGCTTTACTGCTAGTCGCATGTAGCTTGGCCCTCGCTGCTACGGCAAGGGTCGATGTGGAGTCTGTCGCCCGCGAAATCAAGGGTTCGTTCCACTGGTATCCAGTACAAAAGACGTTCTCGATTGTTTCTGCGAAGGACACGCTCAAGTTCGCCGTTGGCATTCCGTACATGACGCGTAACGGTCGCACGATTGATTTGTCGGCAGCGCCGGAGCTCGATAACGGACACCTATGGATTGCGGAAAACGATGCCAAGAAGATTTCTAATAAAATTGAGGCAGCCAAGCCAGTTGCAAAGCCCGCCGAACAGAAACCTGCACAGCCAGTCGTTGTCAAACCAAAGGCTCCCAAACAAGAAATCGCAGGCACGCGCGAAGTCCGCACCATCGTGATTGACCCCGGACACGGAGGCAAGGACCCAGGCGCTTCGGGCAAGAAGTCCCAAGAAAAAGATATCGTTCTCGCCGTTGCAAAGCTCTTGCGCAAGAACCTCGCGGACGAAGGCTTCAACGTGAAGCTCACCCGCAGCAAGGACGTTTTCATTGAACTGCGCCAACGCGCAAACTTGGCAAACCAGTGGGATGGCGACCTCTTCATCAGCCTGCACTGCAACGCCATCGACGCAAGCGAAGAACGCAAGAAGATTATCCAGGGTTACCAGTTCTACGTGCTGCGCGCCCCGGAAAGCGAAGAAGACAAAGCGATAGCCCGTCGTGAAAACGCGGTTGCCACGCTCTACGGCGAAAAGAACGCCAAGGACGAACTTTCACCGCTGGAATGGTTCAAGCTTGAGGCTCGCCTCGAACAGTACAAACAAACTAGCTACCTCTTCACGGAGAAATTGCTAGACAGTTTTGATGGCGGAAAAATCAAGAAGATGAACACTGGCGTCGGCGGTGCGGGATTCATGGTTCTCGTAGGCGCAATGATGCCAGCCGTGCTCATTGAACTAGGCTTTATCAGCAACGAAGAAGACGAAGCTTACATGATGACCAAGGCTGGCCAGCAAGACCTTGCCGACCGCATCGCACAAGCCGTCAGCAAGTACAAGGACGCTGTCCACACCTACCGCGAAACGCTAGGTAGATAGCACCTTCATTTTTATTGTTCAATTTTAGCGGTATTGGCACTGATTTTTTCCCAACATTCCGCATAAATATCATTGTACATTTGCTGATAACGTTCTGTAGTTTCTGGTGAGCCCTCTTCGCAAGTTTTGGTCTTTGCAATAAAACCAGTAAACCAGTTTCTACTAACTATAGCCAATTCTCTACTATAGGAATAGCCATTTTCATCAGAAAAATAAGGCGTAAATTTTCCTTTCAAGGTTTTATTTTCGGTATCTATAAGAGTTTTTAAATAATCTTTTTGGGCTTCAGCCAATGCCGTGTTCTCATCTATATTCTTTACAACTCTTTCATACAAAGCTTTCTGCACATCGGCAAGAATATCGGTAAACAAAGCAAAGTCTTCTTGCTTGCAAGACTTGACTAAATCTTCAGGGAAAATCCCATGGGCTTCGTTATATTCTTGCTCGCTAGTATAGAAAAGATTTCCATCGATTTTGTAGCCACTCTTATAAGTGCGGGTATCAGAACATTTAACCATCGGAGCATCATAATACATCGTGGGATAACAACTAGGGCTGACGATACCATAAACAGGCGCCATTTCTTCAATATTACCACTGCACGACTGAAGCTTTTCTTCCCATTCCGTCAAAATTTTTTGAGACAATGAGGAATCTTTCCCTAAATACCTCTTATAATCATCGCAAGTAGGACTATACGAACGTTCTGGGCAATTGCTTTGTTTATATGTACTTTCTACACAAGTCACGGAAGGATCTCGAGCCAAGAGATACTTCACCGGTTCAGAAGAACTTGAAGATTCCGTCACGTCAGCACTTGAAGAGCTTTCGACATTCGAAGAACTCATCACAGCATCAGACGAACTAGTCGTGCCAACATCTGAAGAACTCGTATTTTCTTCAGCCAAAGAACTTGAAGACTCTTCAGGTAAAGCAGCTTCACTACTAGAACTATCCCCAAATGCATCCGCTGACGAATCCGGATTAGTAGATTGCATTACAGGAAATTGCGGGTTCGAATCACTGCCACAGCTTGCCCAAAAAAACGATGCGACAGTCAAACAGCTCAGGCGCCAAAACTTGCGAATATTCATAAAATTTCTCCTTTTACTCTCTAATATATAATTTATCATAAAAAGAGGTTTCAAAAAACATTCTGCTCAAATAAAAACGTTGACATTCCGTCAATAAGTACAACAAACACAAGCATCACTGCATACAAAAAAAAGAACTGTCACTTTCGCAACAGTTCACTCTAAAAAAATAACTAGATCCTTCGCCTTCGCTCAGGATGACGTAAGGCTACTTACGGATTTGCACGGAGTGCTTGTTTACTGCAGGGCGACCGAGCAAGTCAAAGTATTGGAACTTTTTAATGTTCACCGCCGCCGGTCGGATTTTTCGGATTCCAATCGTTTCTTCTTGAGGATACAGCGGGATAAAGAACATTTCTGTCAAGGTAGACGAATTTTCCTCAGTAAGATGAATTGTTTGGCCCAGAGCCTCGTAAGTAATCTTCACATATTTTTCATCATCAGGGTTGCCGATATGACAGACATTTGGATCTTTTTTATCCAAAAGTACTTTTATAAATTCTCCATTTTTGTACTCAACAAGAGTCTCTTCGTCTTTAAGATTTACATATCCATTAAGCGTGTCAACCTTCCCCGAATTAGATCTATAAAAAGCATAAGGATGCATATCATCAGCGACCTTCATATATTTGACCGTTCCGAAAAGTTCGCCATCGTTATTGATTACAAGCGTAATCATGCCATTCAAGGTATCCGCTTCCTGAGTATAATGGAAAACAGTTTTAACAGTATCTTTCGAATCCATCAAAACAAGACTATCCGGAAGAGAATTTCCAGGCGTGTAATAGTATTTCTTGGACCAAGGCTTTGAATCCGCACCCTCTGCAGGCGCCCTGTAAAGGCTGTCAAGAACGTAGTCTTCCGGGACATAATAATCCACCGGCTTGGTTTTGAAATAAGCCTCAAGACAGTTGATGGCATTCGCGTAAATGGAAAGTGCGGCAAGAGAAAAGAGAATTTTTTTGAACATAATTGTCTTTGTTGTTAAAATGTTAAATAAAATATAATTATTTTACAATAAAAAAAGAGAACCGTTGCCAAAGCAACAGTTCTCTTTTTGAAATGGAGATTCCCGCTCGGTGGCGGGAATGACGTGCAAGACAAGCCGCTCTTTCGTCTCTCCTCTGTAGCGAGCGACGCGAGCGTTCTCTCGTCTAATTATTCTGCGTCCATGTCAGCTTCGTCGATTTCGGCGTTGTGGTAGACTTCCTGAACGTCGTCGTGGTCTTCGAACTTGTCGATGAGCTTGAGGAGCTTGACAGCATCGTCGTGACCGAGCTTGACCGGGTCATTCGGAACGTAGCTGAGTTCTGCACTCATCATTTCGATACCAGCATTTTCGAGAGCCTTGGAAACGGCGTCGAAAGCTTCCGGAGAAGTGGAGATTTCATGAACGCCATCTTCGGTGCTCATGTCTTCTGCGCCAGCTTCGAGAACGAGGTCCATGATCTGGTCTTCCGGATACTTTTCAGCATCGACGACAATCACGCCCTTGTAGGTGAATGCCCAAGAAACGGAACCGGATTCGCCCATGGAACCGTTGTTCTTGTTGAAGATGTTACGGATTTCAGCAACCGTACGGACCTTGTTGTCGGTCATGCACTGCACCATGATAGCGATGCCTGCCGGGCCGCGTCCTTCGTACAGCGGTTCCGTCATTTCGGTACCGGAGTTAGCACCCGTACCCTTGGCAATAGCACTTTCGATGTTCTTGGTCGGCAAGCTCTGGCTCTTGGACTTGAGGATTGCAGCACGGAGACGCGGGTTAGCGTCAGGGTTGCCGCCGCCGAGCTTAGCAGCGATGGAGATTTCCTTGATCAGCTTGTTCCAAGCCTTGGCACGAGCGACGTCGGTTTTGGCTTTCTTGCGTTTGGTGGTGGCCCATTTGGAGTGACCGGACATAATTTACCTCTACTTGAGTTTTGTAATAAAATTTAATAACTATTTTCCATTCATCTTGCAGCGGCGTTTCTGCTTGGCTGTGAGCTTGCGACCCGTGCAATCAAGATCAACCTTCTTGGACTTGAGCTTGGTCTTTTCCGCTTTTTCACGAGCCCTGCGGTCTGCCTCTTCCTGAGCCTTGCGCTCGGCTTCGGCAGCCTTAGCCGCTTGGCGCTTCTGCTGCATATCGACAAGCTTAGTCTTGTCTATAGGAACAGCAGATGCCTTTGTAATTTCACGTTCGTACTTACCGCTCCAGATTCTACCGAGAAGTGAGCCAGACTGGAGAGCATCATCCAAAATGCTCTGGGCCCAGCTGTCATTTGCAGGCGGCAAAAGCTTGAACGACAAGTTGCGAATTCTAGTCGGTTCTTCGTCGTAATAAAGCATCATGTCGAAGAAGCCCACGTTGTATTCTTCGCCATCAGAACCGGCAGCAATCTTGTCCGGGATGTAGGCAAGCACAGCGTAAAGCGCTCTATCGAAAAGAGCCGTTATAAGGACATCAGAATCTCCACCGGGAGCCTGGACTTCACCTTCCGCAAGGAATGCCCACGGAGCCACATCGACTCGGAGCCTGAACTTGTGGAAACCCTTCTCAGCCTTTTTGAGCTTGATCAAGGCGCCAGAGAAAGCCTGGAATTCCGGCTTAATGGAGCCTTCCTGCGCGAACACCATGGCACACGCAAGGAAGATGACCGTTAGAAGTTTTTTCATTTCCCTAATCCAATTCGCTTAATTTATCCTTAGTTCTTGAAGAACAAAGCCTTGGCAGCTTCGAACATCGGATCCTTTTCATCCGGGTTACGGCATTCCGTATAAATACGGACCTTCGGTTCCGTACCGGACGGACGCACGAGCATCCAGGAATCGTCGTCGAAGATGACCTTTACGCCATCGAGCGTGAGGAGCTGCTTCACGGTCTTTTCGTTGTTACCGACCATGACCTTTGCACCCGGCTTAGCGATATCGGCGATAGCGTTGACCTTAGCCTTGAGCGGTTCGCCAACGAGGGACTTGTCGACTTCGAAACCAGAACGGGTCGGATAGAAACGGCCGTATTCTTCGTACAAAGCGTCGAGGTATTCGCCGAGGTTCTTGCCAGTCGTAGCGAGAATTTCGAGAGCGATGAGGAGGCCGAACTGAGCGTCCTTTTCGAGCGTGTTGTTGAGGCCGGAGATACCGTCAGATTCTTCGAATGCGACGAGAGCCTTCTGCTTGGCATTGCGAGAGAGCCACGGGCGGAAGTTCTTGAAGCCCACCGGAGTTTCCATGACAGGAACGCCGAGCTTTTCAGCAATGATGTTCACGAAGTTGGAAGTTGCAACGGACTTAGCCACGCAGCCCTGTTCCTTGCGCCAGGTTGCCATGTAGTGGAATGCGATTGCACCGAACTGGTTCATGTCGATTTCACGAGTGCCGTCGTAGAAACGGATACGGTCGCCATCCGGGTCAAAGATTGCACCGAGACGGAACCAGGACTTGCTTTCGTCGAGAACCTTGCGGACCTTTTCGAGGTTCTTGCTGGACGGTTCCGGAGCGATACCGCCGAACAAAGAATCGTCTTCGTTGCGGAGCGTGATGAGGCATTCCGGATTGTCGAGGAGAGCTGCCGGACGGCGGCGGGTAGAACCATGAACGTGGTCGCACACGAGCGTGAGGCGGCCCTTCTTGATGAATTCCTTAATGCGGTCGAACTTGATCGTGCCCTGCTTGACGAGGAATTCCTTGTAAATCTTGAGGGAGTCGATAATTTCCCAGTCAACCTTGGAGACCGGTTCGAACTTCCAGGTAGCCATCATTTCGTTAGAAAGCTTGGTGATGACGTTCGTGATTTCCGGACCTGCAGGACCGCCGTCTGCCGGGTTGAACTTGATGCCGTTGTAGTGGCTCGGGTTGTGACTCGGAGTCATGTTGATGGAGCAAGCAGCGCCGAGCATTTCGATTGCAGCGGAGAATTCCGGAGTCGGCATTTCGCCACCGTAGTAAACCTTCACGCCAGCCTTTGCAAACTGGTCTGCGACAGCTTCGCAGAATTCGTGACCGAGCAAGCGGTTGTCATGGCCAACGACCACGCCACGCTTCTGGAGTTCAGCAAAATCCTTGACACCCAGAGCAGCGAAGAGTTCCGGAGTTGCTTCCTTGTACAAACGCACAATAGCAGCACCGACAACCTGCAAGTTGCGGAGCGTGAATTCAGAACCGATTTCACCGCGCCAGCCGGAGGTACCAAAGCTGACCTTAGCCGGTTCCTGGGAGGTCAAAGCGACCTGCTTCACGGTTTCAACCAGGTTCATATCGGTAGCCGGGTTGAATTCGGGGGACTGAATCTTTTTCCAAATCTGGGTAATATTTTCCATAGCGGTTCCTTTGTAGTTTTAACGCGCAAAATTTAGAAAAAATCCAGTAGGAAGTAGGAAGTAGACTGTAGGAAGAAACGCCTAAAACAAGGGGTTACAATTCTTGTAAAAAAAAGACTCACTTTTATGTGAGCCTTGACTTTTACCTGTTTCTTAAATTGCAACGACTACTTCGATTTCAAAGCTTCAAGCCGAGCCTTCGCCTCAGCAATTTTCTCTGGGGGCAAGCCCATTGCCTGCATAACGCTTATAGCATCGGCATGACCTTCAGTTTTGCCTTCCGACTAGCCTTCAGCCTTTCCTTCAGTCTTACCCTTGAGAAAATTCTCAGCAATAACGGCATCGTATGCATGCATTTCGTCGAACATGAATTGCTCCATTTTTTTCAAAAGTTCAGGATCCGCATTGCTTACCCGCAGGCGATCCAAAGCATTCTTAAGAAGAGGGTATTCCGATTCGGGGACTTCAAGCGGGCCCCTTGAAATAAGCCTAAGCCAGAAATCTTCACGGGAGTTCACGCCCTTGCGAAGCTTCAAGAACTTAACCAAATCGACTATAATATATTTATTTTTCGGAAACAGCGGCAAGGCCTTCCCCGCCTTTACATCGTGCTTACTATAAAGCATCCACGTATCCTTATAAATCTGCGTTTTTGACGATGTACGGTTTTGTTGTATTATTTTCATTTGCCATTAGCATGTCCTTATAACGGTAAGGAACATCCCCTACCCGTTACATTAACACGCTTTTGACGCCTACGGCGTCCGCGGCTGCACTCGGTCATAGAAAAATGCAAGCATTTTTCTGCGACTCTCGTTTTGCACGCTTTTTTGCTCCGTTTGGCCCAAAACTTTTTTGAATTCGAGTAAAATGATTTTAACACAGACAACAAAACAATTTCGGATAAAGTTAATTTTTCAGCACTAAGCCGGGGCGTTACGGGCCGGCGACTGAGGGCCCGTTCGAGGGGGTGGAGAGCAACGAAGTGCGAACCAGGGGGATCCCTCCCCCACCAATCTTAACTAGATTGCCGCGTCGCTACGCTCCTCGCAATGACGTTTTTTCAAGCTACAGCTCTTGATTTACAAGCCTTTAATTTCGCCATATTTTTCACTCGTCTTTCGTCTCTAGTCTCTCGTCTATACTATATTTAGGTTACTATGCAAATTACAAACGCTTCTCAACTTACTGGTGTTTTCCCCGCGTTGTTCACCCCGCTCAAGAACGACGATCCTAAGAACCTTCGCAACTCCATCGACTACAAGAAGATGGGGCAGATGATTGACGATGTTATTGCAGCTGGTGCAAGTGGTGTGCTCCCCGCCGTGACGACGGGCCAGAGTGCAACGGTCTCTCCGCAGCAGCACTTGGATATCATTAAGTTCACGCTCGACTACGTTGACGGTCGCGTTCCTGTGATTGCAGGCGCAGGCTCCAACTGCACGCGCGAATCTATCGAGATGATCGAAAACGTTTTGAAGATTGCTCCGGTGGCGGTCCTCTGCGTCACTGGCTACTACAACAATCCGCCGCAGGAAGGCTTGCTCAAGCACTACCAGACGCTCAGTAGCGAAACGGGTGCAAAGATTGTTATTTACAACGTTCCGGGCCGTACCTCCAGCTATGTCCATCCGGACACCTTGATTGCTCTTGCCGAAGACAAGAACATCATCGGTCTCAAGCAGGCGGTTGAATTTGGTTTTGGCGAAAAGTTCCACGAAGACACGATGCGCGTCATCAAGGAAACAAAGGGCAAGGACTTCGCCGTGATGAGCGGTGAAGACGGTCTCTTTGCTGACCTCCTCGAAATGGGCGGCACGGGTATCGTGAGCGCAACGGGCAACATCCCGGAAGCTTGCAAGACTTTCGTTGACCTCTACAAGGCTTTCCAGGCTGACGACAAGGACAAGGCTCACAACTTGCAGAAGGCTGCTCGTGACTATATCGACGCCACGTTCTGCCGCAAGAACCCGATTCCTCTCGGAACGCTCTTCAACAGCCCGTTGTTCCAGCCGCTCGTAAGCGTGAAGGACACGGCTAACGGTGCTGACGCTGTTGCCCGCATCATGAAGCTCATCGACGAGAAGGCAACCAGCTTGAAGAAGTATCACGCCTAATAGGCAGTAGGAAGACTTTTTAACAGGAGAATCACAATGGCTAAGAATGAAAAATCCGTTACCGACTTGGTCTGCGAACACATCAAGAAGCAGAAGCTTCTCCCGATTCCGGTGCAGACTCTGAACGAAGAAGCCGAAGCTACTCGCTACTTCGGTGGCGACCTCAAGGAATTCTTGGCAGCAGCCAAGACTCTCGGCGCAAAGGGAATCTTCGTTGAAACACTTTATCTGGAAGACGACGAATTCTACTACGACAGCGGCATCGATGACGAAGAATACCTCGCCATGAACGGCGCTGACGGTAGCTGCACTTGCGGCTGCGGTGACAACTGCGACTGCAAGAAGGGCGACAAGAAGAAGTCCAAGAAGGCTGACGACGACAAGGTCGACGGCGTGTTCCTTGAACCGGAAGACCTCGACGGTCTTGACCTCTCCCTCCTCCGTCCGGAAATTGCAAAGTTCCTCGACCGTGTGGGCGAATGCTGCGGCGTGCGCTTGACGGTTCCGGGTGTGGACCACCTCGAAGTCGAAATCTTCGCTGACTGGTACGACGAATTCGCAGAACTCGTGGACGAAGCTTCGGAAATCATCGAAGAAGATCCGAACGGCGCTCTCGAACAGGTCGAAGCCATGTTCAAGGAAGCCGAAAAGGCTGCTAAGGAAGAAGACAAGAGCGTGAAGAAGATTTCGGCACATCCCCCGAAAAAATCTAAGAAGTAATCTTAAGTAATCTTCGACTTTAGACAAAGTATTGACGCGAGTTCCGTTTCGGGACTCGCGTTTTTTTGTGCGTGAGACGCGCGGCATTTCCCCCCAAAAAATCTCGTGGCATTTCCGACGCTTGCAGGCATCAAACGAAATTAATTCAATATGCAAAAACGCTCCCCGACGGGGAGCGTTTTTACAGTCTTTAGGAGGAGAGACTTATTACTTCACGGCGACGCGCTGCATAAAGTTGCCCTGCTTCACCATGTAGATGCCAGCGTTCTTGAAGTTAGCCTTCAGAACCTGGGCGACAGAGGCGCCAGCGTCGAGCTTCACAGTACCGAGGAAACGGCCCTGCATGTCGAACACCTGGAAGTTGCCGCTCTTGAGTTCCATCTTCGGGGCAGCAATGAGACCAATCGTCTGGCTGCTAGAAGATTCAACCTTTGCTTCGGAAGAGCTGGATTCCGGTTCCGGCTGCGGAAGCGGATGAGCCTTATCGGTCATCTTGAAGTAGGTCACGTCGAAGGATCCCGAGCCACCACCGGCTTCCACGAGCACCTTGGCTTCGTACATCTTCCCCATCTTCATGCCGAGTTCTTCCCACTTCTTCATGTGGGCAGTGATGTCGATATGGCCGCAAGAACGAGCACTCTTACGAACGCTGAAGTATTGCGGGAAGGTCTGCGTACCCTTAATGGAGGGCTGCTGGACACGGGTATTCTGCCAGATTTCGTAGGTGTCACCATCAACCGTAAATTCACCCTTTCTCTGGCCGAGGAGGTTTGCACCCGGCTTATTGAACCAGTCATCAACAATGTAGTATTCTACGAGCGGATCCACCGTCCAGCCATAGATACCGATGTAGTTGTAGCCACCAGCACTACCCTGCTTGCTCCACTTGTAGTAGGCATCGATAGGGCCAAGTTCTTCGTAAGTGTGCTTTTCATCATACTTGAAACCGACACGAGCAAGGAAGTCGTTGGTACCATTCCAGCTTGCCTTATAAGTACCGTTGTCGTAGAACGTCATGGAGTTGTTACCACCCTGATACCAAATTTCATAGTGGTACGGAGAGCTGCCGACGTTACCCGTCACGCTAGAGTTGTTCTGACCCTGAGTTCTCGTTTCTTTGCCTTCATGGCCCATAACGTCCTTGCAGGCGTCAATTTTACCAGAAACGTTGCCGTTACCCTTAGAGGAACTGGATTTCGGTGCATCCGTAGAAGAGCTAGACTTCACAGAAGAGGAAGAAACCGGATCAGAGCCGTTTTTCACATAGACCTTGGCATGCGGGAAGTCCATGTGACCACCGCGGACTTCGCCATTCACGTTACCAGCTTCACCAAGCACCTTGGCTTCGTAGAGCTTACCCATGGACATGCCCATCTTTTCCCACTGTCTCATGTGTTCGGAAATATTGATGGTACCGCAATCGCGCGGAGAGGTACGAACGCTGAAATACTGATAGAACGTCACGTTACCGCTGTTCTTAATAGCCGGACCTGTACGGGTATTGCGATAAACCGTATAAGTACCGCCGTCAACCGTAATGGTACCCTTTCTTTCGTTACCAATCCAGCTACCCGGCATGTCATTGGCGAGGGTGTTATCAATCACGTAGTATTCGACCAACTGGCTAGGCGTTCCAGAAACACCTTCCATCCAGCCATAGATACCGATATAAGAGTAACCCACATTCTGGGCACCGCTCTTCACAAGCTTGAACTCGGCAATCATATCACCACCAAGTTCCTTGTAGGTCTTGTTACTGCCGAGGGAAAGGCCCGCACGGCAAAGATAGTCCTTAGCACCAGTGATATTGCAGTCCATGGAACCGTCACTATAGAATGTAGCGCTACCACCATGGCCGTTTTCATCCCAAAGTTCGTAACCGATATCGCCGATTTTACCAGTTTGGTTCGAAGTAATCGTTACCTTTTGGCCGGAATGTTGCGCATTGCTGCAGAAATCCTGAGCAAAAGCTGTCGTCGCCATTCCCAAAGCCATTGCGAAAACAACGCTAGACTTGGTCACACTAAATGTTTTCATATGATACTCCTCACATTTTAGTTATGCTGAACATAATATATGAGTGACAGATGAAAAAAGACCGACATTAAACAAATGTTTGTTGTTTAGAAAAACAACGACAATAAGTTTACATTATAAGACCGCTCGGCTCTTTTGAAATACAAGACTCCGTACTCGCCTCGCTCTCGCCTTCACGACCCGTCAACACGGGTCGCTTCGGGCTCACGGATACGACCGCTCAGCATAAAAAAAGCCCCTTCCCGGGAACTCCAGAAAGAGGCTAAAACGACTTTTGGGAACAAAAGTTCCGCTTTTGTAAGGTTTATTGATTATTCTTCGGTTTCCGTCGGGCCGATTTCCTGCTTTTCAGCATCGTCCTTGACAACGGAATCGTCATCGACTTCTACGCCCTTAACCTTGTCGAAAGTTTCCTTGGCATCGGCGCTATCTTGTTCGATATCTTCGACGCTCGGGAGTGCAGTTGCATCCTTCACGACGTCGCCATCGCGCAGCGTAATTGCCTTGACGCCCTGGGCATTGCGGCCCGTGAGGCGGATATCGGCAGCCTTGATGCGGATGACCTGACCGTCCTTACTTGTGATGATCAAATCGTAATCGTCAGCAACGCTTTCGACGAACACGGCGGCACCAATCTTGTCTGTAACGTTCAAGTTGCGGACACCCTTGCTACCACGGCGGGTCACACGGTAAGAGCCCGGTTCAGAACGCTTGCCATAACCCTTTTCGGTGATGGTCAAGATCTTGTTGCCGGCCTTGAGCCACAGGAGCGAAATGACTTCGTCGCCTTCGGCGAGCGTAATGCCCTTCACGCCGTGCGTGCCACGACCCATAGCGCGGAAGCAGCTAATCGGGAACGTGACGGCCTGACCGTTCTTAGTCGCAATCATCAAAAGATCCTTCGGGATCGGGCGGTTGGCGAATTCTTCAGCATCGCCAGATTCAGATTCTTCGGCAATAGCGGCTTCGGCAGCCTGAGCTTCAGCGGCGTTTTCAACGGCTTCTGCGGAATCGTCGTCAGAAGCATTCTTGCTCGCTTCGTATTCTTCGGCAGACATGCCCACGAGCTGGACCTTGACCAATTCATCGTCTTCATCGAGGCTAATGGCATTGACGCCAGCCTTACGCGGACGGCTAAAGAGCGTGAGGTCCATCTTGTTGATGATACCCTTCTTGGTCGCAAACACGAGGCAGAAGTATCCACCGAACTTGCGCACCGGCACAATCGCCTGCACCTTTTCGCCTTCCGTGAGAGCGACAAAGTTCACAATCGGGCGGCCCTTGCCATTGCGGGCGCCTTCCGGCAAGCGGTAAACCTTCGTCCAGTAGACACGGCCCTTGTTCGTAAACACGAGCAAGTAGCTGTGCGTGCTAGCCGTGAAGATCTGTTCCACGTTGTCTTCGTCCTTGAGGCCTGCACCGATGATGCCTTTACCACCGCGGTTCTGAGCCTTGAACGTATCAATCGGGAGGCGACGGATGTAGCCTTCCTTACTGAGCGTGATGACCTGTTCTTCTTCGGCAATGAGGTCTTCATCATCGCTATCATCAATAGCTTCGCCAATCGTCGTACGGCGTTCATCGCCATACTTGGCCACAACGGCATCGAGCTTTTCGAGCATGATGGCAATGCGGCGTTCGCGTTTTTCCAAGATGTCCTTCAAGTCAGCAACTGTTGCAATGAGTTCGTTGTATTCGGCTTCCAACTTTTCAATGTTCAAGCCGACCAACTGAGCAAGGCGCATATCAACGATGGCCTGAGACTGGATTTCATCGAGCGAGAAGCGGTCCTGCAAGCTCTGCTTTGCAATTTCGGTCGTCTTGCTCTGGCGAATAATCTTCACGACTTCATCGATGTTCTGCGTTGCAATACGCAAGCCTTCAATGATATGGAGGCGAGCTGCAGCCTTCTTCAAGTCGAACTGCGTTGCACGCGTAATCACATCGAGGCGGTGGTCAATGTAGACCTGCAAAAGATCCTTGAGCGTAAGGAGCTTCGGGAGGTTATTGACGAGTGCCAAGTTGTAAATGCTGAACGTCGTCTGGAGCTGCGTGTACTTGAACAAGTTATTCAAGACAACTTCACCAACGGCATCACGGCGGAGTTCAATCACAATGCGGATGTCACGGCTCGATTCATCGCGGATGTCCGTAATGCCATCGATACGCTTGTCGCGGACGAGGTCTGCAATCTTCTTGCAGAGTTCGGCCTTGTTCACCATGTACGGGATTTCGGTGACGATGATGCGCGGTTTGCCCTTTGCATCCGTTTCAATTTCGGTACGGGCGCGCACACGCACACGGCCATGACCCGTGAGGTAAGCTTCGCGAATGCCAGAACGGCCACAGACAATAGCACCTGTCGGGAAGTCCGGGCCCTTCACATATTCCATGAGGTCTTCGCCAGTCAAGTCTGGATTTTCAGCCAAAGCATGGATAGCGGCACCGACTTCGCGCAAGTTGTGCGGAGCCATATTCGTCGCCATACCTACTGCAATACCCGATGTTCCGTTCACAATCATGTTCGGGAGCGCAGACGGGAGCACCAGCGGTTCTTCGAGCGATTCATCGTAGTTCGGGCCCATGTCGACCGTCTCTTTTTCGAGATCTTCGAGCATAAGGGCGCCAAGGTTGTTCATCTTCGCTTCGGTATAACGCATGGCAGCCGGGCTGTCACCATCAATAGAACCGAAGTTTCCCTGACCAAACACCAGCGGATAGCGCAACGAGAAATCCTGCGCCATACGGGCAAGAGTATCGTAAACAGCAACGTCACCATGCGGGTGGTACTTACCGATAACATCACCCACGATACGGGCGGACTTGACCGTTCCCTTGTTCGGAACCACGCCCAACTTGTGCATACTGTACATCACACGGCGGTGCACCGGCTTAAAGCCATCGCGGGCATCCGGCAATGCACGAGCGACAATAACGCTCATCGAGTAGCGAAGATAGCAGTCCTGCATGTCTTGTTCGACAAGACTCTTGAACTGCGATCCAGGTACCATTTCTTCAGACATTAGTTAACCTCAAATTAGTGGGAAGTAAAATCATCACTTCCCAGCATTTCACTTATCACTTCCAAACTTTCTTCATCGGTCTGGTCTATGCGGTGCGGTGTGATTGTCGCATAGCCCTTATCTAGCAAGTTGTCGTCCGAGCCCTCAGGAGCCATCGACCACAGCTTTTCACCATCCAAAAACCACAAGCCATCCTTGTGATCGTAGTGGTCGGTAAACATACCACGGTCCATCGTGCAAGCCTTAAATCCAAGGAATTCATCTTCCTTGATTTTCGGGAAATTCACATTCCAGAAGACACCCTTGGAAATTTTCTTGAACAGGTTCTCAGAAACAATCTTGCGTGCAAAATCAATCGCCACCTGCAACAGGTTGCCTTTCAATCCACGGAGAGAAAGCGCCACCGCAGGCACGCCCCAAAGGGCCGCTTCGCGAGCTCCGGCAACCGTCCCCGAATATAGCGACGACACACCGGAATTTTCGCCCACATTAACTCCCGAAAAACATACATCAAAGCCTTCGGGAACAATCGTGTTATCATTAAGGCCGTAATTGGCAAAATGCCCCACAGCAAACTTCACGCAGTCCGCAGGAGTGCCCGAGACCGAATAAACCTCGTACGGCAACTTCGCCTTCCCCGGGACAGATTCAACATGCTGGACGCGCAACCCGCGACGAATCGTAAAGGCGTGACCGACACCACTCTGTTCGTCTTCAGGCGCAAAAACATAGACATCGGAAACCTCGCTCAAAGCAAGAGCGAGAGCATGCAGATTGACACTACCAACGCCATCGTCGTTAGTGATCAATACCCTAGTTTTCCGTAATTGTTCCATTTATATGCAATTTAGAAAAATGGGTGACAAAATTGTTTCAAAATCCTTAAAAACACGCGAAAAAAGCCACTTTCGGCTACATTTTCCCGTCCAAAGCATTTAGCAGGGAATCAAGGCGCAAAGTGAGCTTTTTAGCCCCCAGACAGCACAGGTGGTCGTAATCATTTGCCACCCTCCCCACATAGTCATGACTGCCCATTTTGTTTTCATCCATCAGCACAAAATTCTTGTCCGTTTCAGCCAATTCTTCAAGCCGTTTCAAGAGCATCTCTGCAGTCGAGCGACGCATGCCATGCCGCCCATAACTCCCCGTATTTCGGTAATACGGACTAATCGGGAAAACCACCCCCACGACAACGACATTCTGCCTTTTAGCAATTTCCAATATTCGCGAAAGTTCCGAAAAATTCGATTCATAGCGAGCCCCGTCATCGTACGCCGTGCTATCCTCCAAAATTT
This sequence comes from Fibrobacter sp. UWB2, assembly GCF_002210425.1. NCBI lineage: Bacteria > Pseudomonadati > Fibrobacterota > Fibrobacteria > Fibrobacterales > Fibrobacteraceae > Fibrobacter > Fibrobacter sp. UWB2. Next base: position 780,046 of record NZ_MWQK01000001.1, read on the forward strand.
CAACAACCCCTTTGCCATCAGACGCCCAATCTTCCACGCAAGCTATAGACAGCCATCCGCGACTATCACACATCTGCTTATATTCACGATCTTCATCGGCCAACTTCGATTTTGCAATTTCCATGACACGGTTTACAAACAAGCTATCTACGCCATCACGCCAAAACTGATGATGCATATCGTACTGAAATCCAGCCGCATCTCCAAAATTCACCTGAATGGCGTCCATCGAGTCGCATTCGTTCCAAAGATCAAAATCCATTCCTATCACTAGATATTTCAGTTCCTTTGCATGTAACGAGACATAGTTTTCATAAAGGTATTCCATGCAATGCAAATCACACGGGACTGTAGACAAGTTAATAGCAAAGTGTTGTAACATTTCTGGATTAATGCCAGACATCGTATGAGAATTGCCCATGCAGACAACTTCCGCAGAATCGCGATACTCCCACAAAAGTGAAATTTTTTGAGCAAGGATATGCGTATACTGGCCTTCGTTGGCATAATAAGCGCCTAGGCTATCATAATTCCACGAATACGATTTTGTCGATTGAGAAGAAACCGGCTCAGAATCCGAGCAACCGGAAACAAGCAAAAGCAAGAACATCACCAAACCAACAAAGAACTTCATACTCGCAAAATATATTTTTCTATCATTATATGCATGTACACGGAACCTAAATTTTTAGCAATGAAAGAGCCCTCCAAGTTCAAGAGGCTCGCTGAACTTTTAAGAGTCATTATTTTGCAATTAGGCGATGACGTACCACGCGCCCGCCGTGAGTTCGAGGCCTACACCGAATGGCTCCACCTGCCCGAATCCGAGCGATTGACAGGTAAGAACCAAGCGCAAATGATTGACCTCTACAAGACTTTCCGCACCCGTGCAGGGCTTGGCTTTGAACGAGACGTGTACTTGGAACAAGAACCGGGCGACCGCGAAGTCGCGAACGAAAAGCCGATTCAATTTGCAGTACTCGTGCACAATTTGCGAAGCGCATTCAACGTAGGTTCCATCATCCGCAGCACCGACTGCTTTGGACTCGAAGGCGTACACCTCAGCGGCTACAGCTGTAGCCCCGACCACGTGACCGTCAAAAGCGCCGCCCGCGGCTGCCAGGAATGGATTCCCATCAAGCGCTGGGACAGCCCCTTCGATTGCATCAAGTGGCACAAGGAAAACGGCTACGAAATCATCGCCCTTGAAACCGGCGAAGACATCCCGAGCATCAACAACGTAAAATGGCCCGAAAAAGGCCTCATCGTTCTCGGCAATGAAGAACTCGGCATCGCCCCGGAAATCATGGCCGAAGCAACCATGAAAGTCACCATCCCGATGGCAGGCCGCAAAGCAAGCATGAACGTCGCCGGCGCATTTGCCATCATGGCATTCTGCCTCCGCAGTAACGCAAAGTAACAGACAAGGAAAAAAACTTATGGGTGGTTAAGGTTGGTGAGCCAGCCGCCCCCCCCCCCTTTGTTTTATATGTCGCAATTTTTGTTTTATATAATTCAAATTTTTAAAAAGATAAAGTCCAAAAACTTACATTTTTATTTATTTTAAAGATTTTTGTTTTATACCCATTGTCTTTTTCATTCATTTACTTTATCTTTGGGGTATGCTCAAATCCGTAATCGAATACCAGGACTATCACCAGTATATCCTGGACTACTACACCGAACGGAAGCGTTGTTCCGCTTTCACGTGGAGAGAATTTGCAAAGATTGCCGGATTTGCATCGGGTTCTTATCTCAAACTCGTGAGCGACCACAAAACACGTCTTGTCCAAGAAGGCGCACGGAAAACAGCAATCGCCATGGGATTACTCGGCTATGAATACGACTACTTTATGCTGCTCGTGCAATATGAAAACGCCAAAAACGACCAGCAGAAAAAGAAATGCTTCGAAACCATGCAAGAAATCACATCGGCGCACAAAATCAAGTTGCTCGGCAGCGAATCGTACGCTTATTACGAATCTTGGCTCCATTCCGTAGTCCGCGAACTCGCCCCTAACATGCCTGGAGCAAAGCCGCTCGAAATCGCGAAAGCCATCCGCATCCCAGTCACTGCCGCCGAAATCAACGACAGCTTAAACTTTCTTTTAAAGAACAAATTTTTGACCGTTGACGAAAACGGCAACTACCATCAAAGTGACAAACTAATTTCAACGGGGCGCTTAGACTTTGTCTCTATCCCCGTTCATTCGCTGATACGGCAAATGGGCGAATTTGCCTTGCAAGCATTCGATGACCTCCCCATCTCGGAAAGATTCTTTAGCGGCCTCACGATGGGCGTCACCGAAAAGAGCTATAACAAGGTCATCGAAGAACTGAAGGAATGCCGCCGTAAAATTTTCACCGCCGTCTCTGCCGAAGACGAAGCCGAAAAAGTTTGCAGGCTGAACATTCAGCTATTCCCTTTAACAAAGAGCATCAAGAAACGCGTCAGCGAAAATCCCAAGCAAGCCGACGAAAACGCCGAAACAACTAAGGGCAACGAGGTTTGATCATGAAGTATTTTTCCTTAAAATTTTTAAGCAGTTTGACTCTTATCGCAAGTATTTGTGCTTGCGTTGATCGCAATGTTGCAGGCGGCATCAGCGAAGAAACCGAAGGCGTTGTCGCCATCACAGACAAGACTATCGCTGGCGTTTCGCAGAAAGGGCCGTTCGCCAAAGGCTCCAATGTCTACCTCAAAGAAACGAAGGATGACGGAAGCCTGACCCCCACGGGCAAGGAATTCTACGCCACCATTCGAAACAACAAAGGCCAATTCAAGATTGAAAATATCAATCTCGAAAGCCAATACGCGCTATTGACCGTCGAAGGCTACTATACCAGAGAATCTACGAATATGTTCTCAAGCTGCGCCATTTCGCTGAACGCAGCCACCGACTTAAGCAAGCGCAATTCCACGAACATCAACCTGCTCACGCATTTTGAATACCAGCGCATTTTGAATCTCGTCAAAGCCGGAGCCTCGTTCACCAACGCAAAAGCCCAAGCCGAAAAAGAAATTTTCGCAGCATTCGGCTACGAAAAACCAGATCGAACCGCCGAAGACCTTGACATTACAGGAGAAAGCGAAGAAGACCGGATTCTAAAAAACATCAGTGCCATGGTTGACAAGAACTTCCATACAGAATACAACATAACCCCTTGCGAAGAAGTTCGGGATGTCATCGATAGCATGGCACGCAACTTTGCCGATGACGGCACGTTTACCCAAGACTTAACAGCCAAAATAGCCGCATACACGTACGCCTATCAACAAGCCTACCAAAGCAAAGATACAAGCAACATTCTAAGCCGATATTTGAACCAATACGAAGGCATCACTTGCACACAAGACAAAGCAGGCGAACGTCACAGATTGCAAAAAACATTGTCCATAGCGAAAACAGAGCATTTCATCTATTCCGACACGAGCAACAAAGCAACCATCACCTCAAAAAAATACGACTACGTCTATGCCATTTGTACAAGCAACGACTGGCAACTAAGAACAAAAGAAGATTACGAAGACACCTCGAATGCAATCGAACATCAAGTAGGCTCCGTGACAGATTCCCGAGACGGCAAGACCTATAAAACAACAAGCGTTACCATCGCTGGAAAAACATACGAATGGATGGCCGAGAACCTCAAATACGCAGGCACAAGTGCAAGCAACGTTGAAGACAACCAGAAAGGCATATATACTTGGACAGAGGCCATCGCGCAAAGCAACAGTAAAATATACAGTCAATTTGGGAAGGATTCCATCTATCAAGGCATTTGTCCCGAAAACTGGCACATTCCAACCTCGCTAGAATGGAAAGCGCTTATAGAACACGTTGGTTCGCCAAGCATGCTGTACAGCAAAAACTGGGATAAATTTTACTTTACGGGAAAACCATTAAATGACATCATAGAATTCGGTGCAGAGCCCACATTCTTTGATTGGATTGTACCAGAAACCCCATCATTTACACCATACGCCCACTTTATCGCATACTCCTTAGACATAAGCGTCTACACACAATCAACCAATGTGCAAAGCGGCCTATACAATCTAGACTACAGCGGCGACTATATCATTGATAACGAGCCTCTTAAAACATCTGTTTTTTATTCAGTCCTTCTAGGTTCTACACCGCGTCTCACCGAAAAATCTGACATCCGGCCACCCTATCTTATAGTATCTGGCGAGACTTATAACGAATACAACTATCTCAAATCCATGAGCGAACATGTACCAGAACCACAATGGACAAACGAATACTCATGGAATACGATCTATAAAATATTCAAGTCAAACGCATTGAATCTTAAAGTCAATGTCCGTTGCGTTAAAGATTAAGGAGGATATATGTTCATCAAACCGTTCAACAGATTCTTTTGGGTATGTTCATCACTCGTCGTATGTCTATTGATGTCAGCATGCTCTAGCGAAAATCCTGCTCCAGTCGCACCCAACTCAACAGAATCCAATCTAGATACACCGCCCCAACCAAGCGATAGCACAGAACCTTGCAATGACGAAGTTATCCTATCCGGAACCATCTCGGGCGTTTCACAAAAAGGGCCATTCATCAAAGGTTCTACAGTTAAGCTCTACGAACTTGACGAGAAGCTCCATCAAACCGGAGTCCATTACTCAACAACCATCGACAATGACGAAGGTTTATACCACATTGATAGCGTCGTACTTACCAAGCCTTACGCCTGGATGGTCGTCAACGGCTATTTCCTAGACGAATATACCGGGAAAAAATCCTCAAAAGAAATCACGTTAAATGGACTTGTCAAAGTTGAAAAAGGCAAAGACATTAACATCAACGTTTTGAGCCATTTAGCATTCAACCGTATCAACTACTTGGTACAGCAAGGTTTAAGCATTGCAGAAGCACAAAAGCAAGCCGAAGCCGAAGTCCTGAAAGCATTTGACTTGGATGCCGATGAAACATCATTTGAAGACATGAACATATTCGCAGGCGGCGAAGGAGACGCAAAGCTACTCGCAATTTCGCTGATTCTTCTCAACCCTCAAAACACTCTAGAAAATTGGGCCAACGAAGAATACACAAAACAAGACAACGATATTGCCCAAGCCATCGACCTCATGGCTCAAATCACATACGATTTGGAATCAGATGGAACATGGGATAATTCAGGAGAAGGATATACTTATGACATGACACTAAAGACTTGGCTAAAAGAAAACACATTAAAATCCGCTACTAACGGAACTTTTACAGCAGTCAGAAAGAATATGAAATCCATGACGACCAAGTCCATTCCAGATTTTGAAAAGTACATCAAAAAATTTATTTCACCTGACACCATATGGGGTTCATGTTCTAAAGAGTACGAAATACAAAAAGATTACAACGACAATCGCTATATCTGTCAAGATTCTGTTTGGATACGTTACTATGGTTTTAGAGACGTCGGAGATCCCGTAGTTGACACAACCGACAAATATGGAACTATGACAGATTCCCGTGACGGAAAGAAATACAAGACAGTCTCTATACTCTCGGCTATTGGTGATTCCGTGACTTGGATGGCAAACTCGCTTGAATATGAAGCACCAGACATTGAAGGAAAAATTTGCGAGCATGGAAAAGGCTGCTGGTATATGCTGAACGACATTGCGCCACAAAATTATCCACAAGGCATTTGTCCTGAAAATTGGCACATTCCCCAAAAAAGTGAATGGTCCAACATGCTCTATGCTATAGAAAACGATTATCAATATGGTGAATTGTTATTCGCCAACGGCATTGGCTTTTACGATTACGATGAACATTCACATTCTAACCTCTATTTTATGTGGTTGGATTACGACGAGCAATTGTTGAGGGCATTTTTCAGAGACGGTTCAGATGATCAATACGGAGCAGGCATCACCCATGACCCAGCAAGAATCCGCTGCGTCAAAGACTACAGCGAACCCAAACTTACAATCGACACCACAAGATACGCGTCATTAACCGACGAAAGAGACGGACACGTCTATAAGACTCTTGAAGTCAAATACCCAGACGGAACGACAGCCACATGGATGGCAACCCTCCTAGAATACGAAGCACCCGCAACTTCAGACACTAACGTTCAAAACATACCGGGATTGGGACGCACCTATGATTACAAGCAAATTTTAAACAAGCCTGACGATGCAGATACAACCGAATTGTACCCGATACTTTTTGCCGCCGAAAATGGAGAAAAAGTCCAAGGAATTTGCCCCGATGATTGGCATATTCCAAACTATCAAGAATGGAATAAACTAATAAAAGAAGCTACAGAGGAAGACAGAGAATTACTAGCCCACCCACAAAAAATTTTCAACAAACAGACAAATACTTATGAAATTCCTAAGGGCTACAACTACAGTTTCAACATTACAGGCAGCTGGTATCGCGAGCAAGAATGGACCATTGCAATGGACCATTTCCATGTATACCATTCAACTGTAGTGACTCCACCATTTGGATATACCGACGTCAGCACAGGAACAACAAACAAGAGTAGCAACTTTATGTACAATCTACTCCCTGGAGAATTCGTTCTCCGTTGCGTCAAGGATTAATATTGAGACAATACTAAAACTGCATAAAGCAAATGGGAGAATTTGCATTGCAGGCATTCGACGACCTCCCCATCTCGGAAAGGTTCTTTAGCGGCCTCACCATGGGCGTTACCGAAAAAAGTTACAACCAAGTCATGGAAGAACTGAAAGAGTGTCGTCGAAAAATTTTCGCAATTGTCTCTGCCGAAGACGAAGTCGAAAAAATTTGCAGACTCAACGTGCAACTGTTCCCTTTAACAAAGACAATTAAGAAGCAACCTACAGAAGATCCGTCGAGCAGCGAGGTTTGATTATGAAGTCTTTTTCCTTAAAACTTTTTAATGCACTTGCAATTATCGCAAGCATTTGCGCCTGTGTTGATCGCAATGTTGCAGGCGGCATCAGCGAAGAAACCGAAGGCGTTGTCGCCATCACA
>NZ_MWQK01000003.1:300000-475815 GCF_002210425.1 Fibrobacter sp. UWB2
TCGTGGGCAAAAGTCCTCCGAATGCACGTTCCTGTTCAATGTTTTTGAAAATGATGAAATAGTCAAAACACTAAGCTACACCTTTTCTGTAGAATTAAACCAAGAGAGTGGCTTGCAGGTTGTAGCAGAACAGCTAGTCGAAAAAGTTCCTGACAAAAAGCAAACGACTCTTATCAAGTATGAAAAGAACAACGAAACGCAATGGTTGACTCCGGCCGCAGACTGGAAAGCAATTACAACCAATAAAGATTACGCCATCAAGCTCGGCGTTCTTAAAGAACTCGCCGGCAAAGAAAGGCGGTCGTTTATTTTTTCAAACGACTTTTCCAAAATTGCCAGAGAGTCGCAGCTTGTCGATATTGAACGAATTAACACAATTGAGCTACTGAAACATTTTGCTAAAGAAAATCTCTTTGTCATCAGGAACAATGGCAACGGTCCTTTCAATCTTGATTTCTCATTTCCGTTCAACTTCAAACATAAGGAAAAAGAAAATCTTTCGTACGGAACTATCCAGCTGTCTCTAACTAGCCCGACTGTTACCGACAAACCGACATTCAGCATTATCAATAACACCTTCACCGAGTTAAATATCGTTCTTCAAGAAATTGTTCCCGGATTGAAGGTTGTTGTGCAAAACGAAGGTCCGCAACAGACTCCCGATGGAAAAGAAGGCGTCCGCTTCGAGTTGCTCTCCCAAAGGGATGACAATCCCGCCATTCCGCTCTTGTTTGAATCCGAGGGCATCAAAAAGATTATCTCTATCCTTAGTCTGCTCATCTCAGTTTATAACAATCCCTCGACATTCCTAGCCGTTGATGAACTGGATGCGGGTGTTTTCGAATTTCTGTTGGGTGAAATTCTCGAGATTATCGAGGAGAAGGCGAATGGCAAACTGCTGTTCACCTCACACAACCTGCGCCCCTTGGAAATGATCAAGAAGGAATCCCTAATTTTCACGACGACGAACCCCGAAAATCGTTACACACGACTTTCCGGATTACAAACGAACAACAATCCGCGCAGCGTTTATCTGAGAAGCATCAGCCTCGGCGGACAAAAAGACCCCATTTATCAGGAAACTAACCACTTCAAGATTGCCAGAGCGTTCAGAAAGGCGGGGAAAATCGTCAATGGGAAAAACTAAGAAAGTCATCTTGTTCATTGTCGAGGGGATTACCGACAAGACGGCGTTGGGTACAGTCCTTGACACTATTCTCAGCAATGAAAAGATTCACTTCGCCATCACCGAAGGGGACATCACGACGAAAGACGATGTCAACGCATCAAACGTGATTCGCCGTATCAACGAAATTGTGAAGTCCACGCAAGAAAGATACCATTTCAAGGCTTCCGACTTGTTGGAAGTCGTTCACCTGATTGATACCGATGGCGCATTTATTCCCGATGCCGCAGTCATCAATAATCCCGATGCAGCGCACGTCCAATACACGCTACAGAACATTCAAACCAATGATGTTGAAAAAATTGTAGAACGCAACCAAAAGAAGCAAAGTCTTGTAAAACTTCTCAGAAGCAAAACGGAAATCAACAAGAAACCGTACAAGATGTTCTATTTCTCGCGAAACCAGGAACACGTTTTACATAACGAAGCCAAAGAATTAACTACCAGCGAAAAGAACGCATTGGCCGACCAATTCGATGACCTGTATGGCGACGCTCCAGAAGCATTTCTTGAATTTATCAAGTCCAAGAATTTCGCAGTTCCTGGAGATTATGCAGAGACTTGGAATTTCATTGAGAATGGGACGCATTCTCTAGAAAGGTGGAGTAATTTCCATTTATATTTTGAGTAGGACTATTACATGATAACGTTTATAGTCATTCTCGGTGCAATCGTCTTTTGCATGTGGTTCTTCCAGAACCAGATTGTCGGGCACATCGGCGAGAAACACACGGCAAACAGAATCCGCGCCATCAGCAAGGGCACAGTCTTCAGGGATGTCTATGTGGAAGGGAGCCATGGCGTACAGCAAATCGACATTATCGCCGTGACCGAGAAAGGCATCCTCGTCGTAGAAAAAAAGACATACATCGGGCTGATTGTCGGCAGCGCCTACGACAAGCAATGGACGGTAATCGCGGGCTGGGGCAAAAAGAAGTACTCGATGAAGAATCCGCACCACCAGAATTACGGGCATATCATGGCCTTACGTGAAAAGTTCCCGGCACTCAAGGACAAGTTCATCGACCTCGTGATATTCGGGAACAACGCGAAACTCGGCGACAGAATCCCCGAAGGCACCATCTGCGACAGGGATTTCAAGAAGTTCTACAAAAACCTGTCGACACGAATGAACACCCAGGAAATCGAAAGCGCCGCCCGAAACATTGCCGCCCTTAACAGCGACAGGGCAAGGCTCAAGGCGATGCACAAGCAGAAAATACGAGGAAAGAGGAAAGGCTTATGACCCAAAAACTCTGGAACAAATGCAAGAAGTGCGGCTGCGACAAGCCCGAAGACACCGAGAAACTTTGCGTGCAGTGCAAGGCAAAACGGCGACAATTCTGAAGCGACCTCAAGAAAGTCGGCGGAGTAGCCGCTGGCGCGTTGCTGGTGGTGATTGCTGGCGGGAAGATGAGGAAGAGGTAATCTATTTCATTGGCATGAGCACGAAATCATTGAGTTCCTTGCGGACTTCTTGCCAGAAGGGCATGTACTTGTCGAGCAGCGCGATGTAGTCTTTGTTGTGGTGGCGAACTTTCAGGTGCAGGAGTTCGTGCAGTATCACGTAATCCAGACAGCGGATGGGCGTATGCGCCAAATGCAAATTAAACCAGAGTTTCCCTACAGGGTTGCAACTGCCCCATTTGTTTTGCATAATTTTTGTCTGCCAGCCGTTGCACTTTAGGTGCGTTTTCTTTTCCCATGCGGGCAAGCGTTTTTCAATTTCGGCGACAAGCATTTCACGGAGTTTTTCGTTCACGTAGTTTTCGCGCTGTTGTGCGGTACTTGCTTCGCGAACAGTCAGAACCACATTTTGCCCGTCTATTACAAATCCATTTATGCGGTCATGTTCTACACGCAAATAATACTGGCGTCCAAAAATAAATATGGATTCACCGGAAACATATTCACGTTCGCTCAAGCGCGCCTGATTTGCAAATTTTTCTTGTTGGCGCTTAATCCAGGCAACCTTGGTGCGCACAAAAATCTTGATGGATTCGTCAGAAAGGTTCAGCGGTGCAGAAATTCGCACAGCGCCATCGGGCGGCATCACCGAGAGGTGAATGTTCTTGATATCTTTTTTTGTAACGGCAACTGTAATGCCCGACACTTGCATCCGCATTAGAACTCACTCTGCTTGCTGATGAGTTCATAGACGCGGTCAACTTCTGCATCATCGTCCAAGACCTCGGAAAGAGCGCGCTTAATCTTGTTGATTTTCACCGGGCTGTTGCGGAAATCGGCCTGCATGCTACTCATGACGGCGTTGTAAATTGCATTCGTCAATTTCTCATCATTTCCACAGTTATCGTAAATTGCACGCTTTGCGGCACTTCCCTTGACGGAGACCGGATAATCTTCGCTTGCAGCCGAGGAATTCACCTTCTTGGCAAGCTCAATATAGCGTTCCAGCAACTTCTTGTATTCAATCAAGCCGTTCTTGCGCTCTTCTATCAACTGGTCAAGAATCTCTGACATTTTGTTGTAGTACGCAGGGTTGACATTTATCTGGTCAACGATTTTACGGCGGATGTTATTTTCGATTTTTTCGGCAGCGCTTTCGCGAACCTTCTTCTTGCCAGCAGTCAAATCAAACTTGCAAAGTTCAATAATATCCAGCAAGGTCGTGTCGTCAAATTCAATAATCTTTGTCGAATCGCCAGCGGCAATGTAATTGTCAATAAGGTGGCGCATGTCGGGTTCACAAGCTTTCAAATCAACAAAGTCGCCACTCGCCTGCATAATCACCTGACGCAAATTCACGTAATCATTGGTACGCTTTTCTTTTTCGTTCCATTCGGCTTCGGTATAGGGCAACGACAAAATCTGCGATTTCAACTCGGCAAACGCGCGCGCCAAACTACTCGCCAACGAATAGAATCGTTCACGCAGGCGGGCAAGTGCCTCAAATTCTTCCGGATTGTTCAACCAACTGATATTTTCGCCACAGAAAAAGTGAATGTAGTCCGACTGATCCTTAGGTAGCTTCACGTCTTCACAAAGCGTCTCAATTTCTTCAAGAATCTTGTTGAAATATCTCTCGGCTTCAGTCGCACGGTCCTTAATCAAACCATCGACGTCGCTGTCGTCGTAGCCTTCGAATGCACCCGATGTGTATTTGTTCATACTGTCGGTCACATCGTCGAAAAGTTCCTTGTAGTCGATAATGATACCGAAGGGCTTCGTTTCGTCATCCAAACGGTTCACGCGACAAATCGCCTGGAACAAGCCGTGGTCCTGCATCTTTTTGTCGATATACAGATATGTGCAATGAGGAGCATCAAAACCAGTCAATAGCTTATCGACTACAATGAGCAGTTTCATGTTAGCCGGTTCTTCAACGAACTTGCGTTTGGCTTCTTTTTCAAAAGCTTCCACCTTCTTGTCGATGCGGGATGTATCGTCGCCTTCTTCGACTCCGACCATCTTCAGGTAAATCTGGTATTTCCTGAAAGTTTCCGTATCCTCATCGAGGCTAACCGTATCGGTACGCAAGTCGCCCGGATTCGGCGTGTAAGAAGAAATGATAGCGCATTTCTTAAAACCCAATGCCTGAAAAATTTCGTAGAAGCGGCAAGCCGTAAAAATGGAATCCGCAACAAGGATGGCGTTCCCGCGTCCTTCGGCCAAACGGGCATCCTTCGCAAAATCAAGGATGATGTCGTTTGCTATCGCTTTCAGGCGGTCGTAAGACGAATAAACCGTGCGCATATTCGCCCAACGGGCTTTCAGTTTTGCCTTCGCGACAGGCGTCATGCCACGCGTTTTCAAATCAAACCATTCATCAATCTTTTCACGAGAGCGGAGATCTTGCGGAACATCGCGACCTTCGTAACGCAAGTCGAGAATCACGTGGTCGCGCACACCTTCGTCGAATTTATACGTGTGGATGTAACTTCCGAAAACTTCCAGACTCGTCTTCTTGTCTTTCTTCAAAAGCGGCGTGCCGGTAAAGCCCACGAAAATCGCCTTAGGCATCAAAGCCGTCATCGCCTTGTGCAACTTGCCCGATTGTGTGCGGTGGCACTCATCCACGAATACAACGAAATCGCCTTTCACGCTAAAGTTCGGTGGCAGCGAATCCTTGATTTCCTTCAAGAACTTTTCGTAATCGCCGTCAGTAACTTCACCGCCACGGCGACCAAACTTGTGAACCAGCGAACAAATGATAGAACCTTCGGTAGAATTCAAGCGGTTCAGCAAATCACGACCGCTCTTGGTGCGAATAATCTTTTCTTCCACACCCTTGAACAACTGCTCTATTTGGTCGTCAAGTTCATCGCGGTCAGTGACAATCAAAATTCTGCGACTCGGATTGTTCAGCAGCAGGCGCTTGGCAAGCCAGACCATCGTGAGCGATTTGCCCGAACCCTGCGTGTGCCATACAATACCGCCCTTCTTTTGCGTGGTAATCCTGTTGTACGTGCGGTGAATTGCGTAATACTGATTGTAGCGGCAGACCTTCTTTACACCATTATCAAAAATGATAAAGTTATGAATCAAGTCTAGGAAGCGGACCTTGTTGAACAGCGAATAAAGACTCTCGAAGAGAACGCCGTCAAACGACGAACTCTTATCATCGATAATCAAATCGTTGTCGTCAAGTTCTTGCAAGCGTTCGCGGAACGCCTCTTGCTTCCAGGTCAAATACTTCTTCTCTGGCGTGGCGATTGTCCCGTAGCGGACACCCTCGCTTTCGTTTGCCGCCAGGCAATACTGAATCGTGGTAAAGAACGACTCGATGAATTCCTGCTTCTGGTTCGTCAGGTTCTGGCGAATACCATCGGCAACAGAAACGGAACTCTTCTTGAGTTCAATCACCGCAACCGCAATGCCGTTTATATAAACGACAAGATCCGGGCGCTTGGAACCGAAAGAACTGCTAACGGTCACCTCTTCGGCAATGGCAAAATGGTTGTTGGCCGGATTTTCAAAATCAATGTAATAGACGCTGATATTTTCACCATCCGCATCAGAAACAGGGTGCGAATACTTCAGCAAACTGTAAACCGTCTTGTTCGCAGAATATAAACCCTGCTGCAGGTCGCCCGCCGCATGTTGCAAATTGGCGATGGCCTTGCGTGCGACCGTTTCCGAATAGTGCTGCTGGCCCACCAAGAATGCAAACAGATCGTCATCGCGAATATTCTTGTTCGCAACTTCGCACAAATTGCCCAGGTAATCGTAATGCAATTCGTCCTTGAAGAACTTGATTACCTTCGCCTGCGTCTTGCGTTCGGGAATGTTGATATTCGGTTCGGCCATTGTCTAATTCCAATTTTACCAAAATATATATTTTCGACTACTTGGCAATGCACATTCAACAAAAGGCGACGACAGAATTGCCCGAATTTCACCAAAAACGCTCATTTTGGCCTAAAAGTGTCCGAAAGTATTAAATTTTCTACGGCATATTTGCAAAATTGCCGTAAATTTATTATATTAGGGATATGCCCAAATACGACGGAAAAGAAATTGGCAATACCGAAGGCTTCATGGTTCGCGAAAACATGAGCGCCTACCAGTATCACCAAGCCTTGCAAAAAGTCCAGTCCGGCGAACTGCTCCGCCTTCGCCCCGGAGTGTTTGCGGAGCCCGCCACGCTGGCAGATACCATGCTCGACATAGATGTTCTTGTGCCCGGCGGCGTGCTGTGCATGTATTCCGCATGGGAGCATTACGAGCTGACAACGCAAATTCCCTCCGCATTTTGCATCGCCATCCCGCGCAAACGCAAACTCGTTTTGCCCGAATTCCCTCCCGTGACGCTTTACTACTGGTCAGATCATCTGCTGGAGTTTGGAACTACGACAGCGGAGGTTCATGGTCACAAGGTGCGCGTTACCGACCTGGAACGCTCCGTCTGCGACGCCATCAAATACCGCAACAAAATCGGCTTGGATGTATGCGCCGAAATCCTGAAAGCATACCTGCATCGCACCGACAGGAACATCGCGAAACTCATAGAATATGCAAAAAAACTTAGAGTCGCCGCCACCCTGAAAACATATTTGGAAATTGGGATTTAAGATGGTTCAGGATATTGCAAAATCAGTGCGGAATCGCCTGTTAGAGCAGACAAGAAAAACGCACGGGAACTACCAGCAGGTTCTCATACGCTTCTTTCATGAACGCTTGATGTATCGGCTTGCTAAAAGCAAGCACAGGTCTTCGTTTTATTTGAAGGGCGGTTCATTACTGTTCGCTTTGAATCCTATAATTGCACGCCCGACTTTGGATGTGGACTTGCTTGGCATAAATTTCCCTTCAAAGCCAGAACTGCTCCGCTCCATGTTTGCAGATATATGTTCGCAAACGTGTCCTGAAGATGGCATTACTTTCGACATCGATTCCATTCAAGTTGAAGACATCATGAACGACAAGGAATATCTCGGACTTCATGTGAAAATACAAGCAAATCTGGATTCAATTCGCCAGTGGGTTGCCATCGACGTTGGTTTCGGAGATTCGGTTGTTGGCGTAAAAGAAATGGCATACCCCACACTTCTCGACAATTTGCCTAAAGCGAATATTTTCGTCTATTCAATTGAATCAATTGTTGCGGAAAAATTTCACGCCATGATTGCCCGCGACGAAAGCAATAGCCGGATGAAGGATTTCTTTGATGTCTATCAGATTTTGACAAATCACAAGATTGACAATCAGGTTCTTGAATCTGCCATCAAGGCGACTTTCCGCGCAAGGAAAACGAATTACACTCCCAATGCAAACCTTTTTTCTGCCAAATTCGCCCATGACGAATCAAGACTTGCACTCTGGAAAAACTTCTTGCACAAAATCAAATACACAAATCCATTGAATTTTGAAGACGTAATGAATTTGATTCGTGATAGGCTAGGAATGTACTGGACAAAAGAGATGCTGGAGTAAACATGATCATAGAATTCCCAAACTTAAGCAGCCGCTTACGACGCAGGTAAAAAGAAATAGCACGATTAAGCGGCAAAGCCAAATAAAGTAAAAGCGCATCATTCCTTTCTAGGGAATGACGCGCTTAAGTGTTATGTACCTAATATCCCTAAAATTGGCAAGGGGAGTAAGGTAATTTTACGGTTTGCCAGTTTTTTGCACTCTATATCATTTTCTTAATTTTCTCAATTAATTCAGCGGCAACGATTGACAACGATCCGCCATCATATGTTTTTTCAAGAATGATGTTCGGGGATAATTCATCATAAATTTTGGTTTTCTTATCCCAATTTTCGTCATATTCTTCAACGCCCAACATACCAACATGTTCCCAGCACAAAATTTTATCATGTGCACACCTAATGGTAAAGTCAGGAATAATGGCTTGCTTGCCAGAATAGTGTAATTCCTCTTCGTAATTAAAATGAATACCTGCATCATACAACATATTTGCAATCAAGACTTCCGACATGCTGCGAACCGGAATCCCATTTTTTGTTGTATATACCAAAGGCAAATCAAACTTATTCATTCCCAAATATTTGCCAATTTCCTGATGTATTTGGTTAGATTTTGAGCATTTTTCTAAGATCAATAATAGCAGGTCTAACAAGCCGTTTCTATAATTGATTTTTTTCTCTATTGATTCTGCGATTATATCCAAATCCGATTGTTCAATGGTATCCTTATTTTTTTTGACAATGATACATTTATCAATGGTATTGCCTATACTTGCTTGTCCATTTACAATGCTTGAATACACTAATTCAGTGAGTTTTTTGGGGGTTAGATCCTTATTTTTAAAAAGTGTAAAAACAAAATTTTGCGTACTAGTACTCTTGTATATAGCCATTAATTCAGGATTACTTATTTGTTTTAATCCGCTGAACGAAGAAAAACCTTTGCATACATATTCAATTAAACCAGCTTCAATAAAATACGGGAAACAACTTGTTAAAAGTTCATCATCTTGGAAATTTAAAGGAACGTAATCTCCATTTGTATCCGATATCGTCTTGTAGCATTTTGTCAACTCATCCGGTGTTGGGTACGAGTTCTTGATGAAAAAATTTCTTCTGATATCAATATTTTTTGCCGAATAAAGCAAATAGGCATTTGCATCTTTGCCATCTCTCGCAGAACGACCAACTTCCTGATAGTACTGCTCTAGAGATTCCGGTATCATGAAGTGGATAACTACCCTTATATCAGGGATATCTATTCCCATTCCAAACGCATTTGTCGCAAACACAACATCAATATCATTATTTTTGAATTTTTCAACAATATCCATTCTTGTTTGTGCATCCATATCACCATGGAATGCAGTAGCCTTAAATCCATGAGCAATGGCGTCCTCTGAAAGTTCCACAACGCCTCTCTTGAAGTATTTTCGATACACATATACAAGTGTTTTTTCTCCCTTATGCCTAGACAATAATCTCCATAGTTTTTCGGTCTTTGTATTTTCATCGGAGATTTTTTCCTTGACTAAGTGGATGTTTGGCCTAAAGAGAATTCTATCCTTACAAATATTGTTTTTGGAAACTTTAAAGGAATCACAAATATCTTTTATTTCATATGCATTTAAAGTAGCCGTCATGGCTAATATTTTAGGCCATTTCTCTCCAAAAACATCATTAAGGAAATTTGGGATTCGCTTGTAGAATGGTCTAAAGTTATCTCCCCATTGGCTCACGCAATGAACTTCATCTATCACAACTAAATGAATATCGTCCTTTCGTTGCTTTATGCAATATTCAAGCAAACCATCGCATGCCAACTTTTCGGGACTTGCGAATATGAATCTAGGATTAATTTTTTTGTGTGCGAAGTCTAGCATTAACTGCATTTGATTTTTCACACCGCTATGCAATGCCAAAACTTCAACACCTTCTTTCTCCAACTTACTTTTTTGTTCTTCAATTAGAGCAATCAACGGGAAAATTACTATTGCACAGCCTCCCAATTCCATTGCAGATTCCCAATAAACAGAGGATTTTCCGCCTCCTGTGGGCATTATGCAAAGTGTGCTCGTGCCCTCCACTACTTTTTTTATACACTTTTTTTGAATATCTGAGAGGGAATATTTTTGATTAGGAAAATTCCTTGAAAAGTTTTCCTGAATTTGTTCATAAGAAATCATACATAATCCTCGCTCAATCTTGATTGCAACGTCGTAATATCATATTCATTCCTTTTTGCAATATATTCAAAGAAAGAATCTACATAGGCATACCTGTATTTTTGATCTAGTTCTATTCCCAACGCATTGAAATTTTCCTTTAGTATTTTGTATGTTACCAGTGCGTAATACGAGAAAAGAGAATATGGGTAAAAGTAATTTTGAGAAATCTGGTTCTCTTGAATGTTAACCATTATAAATTCTGAATCCATTCGGCATCCAAAAGAATCTTTATCGGTCAGAAAATAAAGGGCCCAAATCGCATTACGGCTCCTACTCGGGAACCACTGCGGGTTACGCATATAAGCGATTAGACTTTTTATTCCGCCTCCAATAACTCCGGACAATGAACAATCATCGGAATCAAGCCTGCCAAGACCAACATCTTCATAAGAAGAAATGTTCAAATACTTACTTTCATTTTCTTCGCCTTTGTAATCAAAAGCAAAATTTACGATATTATTTACTTTCTCCCAAAGTTCTTTACAGTCAGCTTCATTGAACTTTATCTTGAACTTTTTTAGCCCTTTTTGCTTTGACTGTAATGTTTGTCGTATAATAGGGCACTTGTTTTTCAATGTCGTTTTTTTGAAGGTGTTTCGATCAAAAGATTCTTCTTCCATACGTTCTTTAGTAAAAATGTCATTGTATAATGGGGCTTCAGCCTCATAGACATTCTTAGCATTTTCTACTGTATGGGACGCAATATCTCTAAGCGAAAATTTAACAGAATCTAACTTTTCTATCATTTCCTGCAAATTGCCTTTACAATATTCTTCAAAAGACTCGTTTATTCGCTTTACCAATTTATCTTGAACATTCTTTATATGGTCTTGTTCAAAACAACAAGGCTCAACATTCCAGATTTCAGATCCATTTTCTTGTCTATGCATAAAGATATCTCCCTTATAAAAGTCTAATTTTTCCTGTTAATAATTGTTGCATCATGCCGGTTTTGAGGGTGCGGTATTTTGCGAGTTTGGTTTCGAGGGCCGAGATTTCGGCGTCCATGTCGCTGAGGACGTTTGCGATGGCGGTTTGTTCTTCTTTTGATGGCAATGCAATAAATAGATTTGCGAGAATCTTTAAATTCAAGCCTCCACGGCCACCATCGCCAGAAGACAATTCTCGTAATTCTTCATACCTACTATCAATATTATGATAAAGATATTCACTATTATGCGTTTTTGAAGGGAACATTGCCGCAATGGATTGGTTTGTACACAATTCAACATAGTTAATAGCGGCTGTGCCTCTTGTTTTCCCTTGACCAGCTAAACCAACCAATACACAATTTGGAGGAATTAAATGTGTGCTAGAACTATTTAGACCAAGTTCAGTTATTCTACCTGACACGTCATAAATTCTTTTGTTATTTAGTTCTCCTGAATTCATCCACCTAATATTTCCACCCCAAAAATCATCACATAAGGTTGAAGGAGTTCCTCCTGCTTGTAGCTTTGTAAAATCACCTATTTTTTTCACTTCCCAATCGGTAGGAATTTGACCGATTTCGGTTTGTTTGTAGGTGGGTTTGGCGGGGGCGAATCCGGGGAGGCGTTTCTTGCCGGTGAGGAGTTGTTGCATTGCGCCTTGTTTGATGTTTTTCTTTTTGGCGATGAGTTTTTCTAAGTTCGCGATTAGGGTGTCAACGTCGGAGAGGGCGTTTGCAATGCGTTGTTGTTCTTCAATTGTGGGTGGAAGTGGAATTTTTGATTTTACAGCTTGTGGCGCTGTTAACTGCGGAACACCAGTACTTTCAAATACAAATGGAACCCTAAAATTAATTGTCTCTGATACGAAATAACAATCAACATGTTGCTTTGGAGAAAGAACCAGCAATCTCACAATAGCGTCAAAAGCTTCTCGTCTATATTCCGCATGCCCAAGTGAACCGCGTCCCGTTATGGTGACACAATTGGCTCTATAACGCGGATTAGACGTATATCCATATAAGCCTTTATTTTCCAATGAATTTGAATATATCGGCCATTTTATTGTTCCTGATGGGTATTCTGAAAAGCTTTCCTTTTGTAAATCTCCACCTGCAGAAAAGTCAAATAATTCCCCCAATGTTTTCACTTCCCAATCGCTCGGTATCATCCCGACTTCGGTCTGTTTGAATTTCGTTTCTTTCATAAATTAAGCCCTAGATCCTTCGACTCCGTTACGCTCCGCTCAGGATGACACGAGTGGATCCTATCGCTTCGCTCCAGGATGACAATCTTTCGTCTCTTGTCTTGATCATACCTCAAATCCCATTTCTTTGAGGTGGTTCTTGACCTTGGTTTCGTAGTCGGTGACGGTTGTTTCTAGGTCGGGGAGCGTGTTTTCGTAGCGGTCGGCGAGTTCGGTCACGCGGGTTGCAATTTTGTGGCTGGTGGTGTCGTAGAGGCTCTTGATTCCTTCAAAGATGTCAAAGCTCCACTTCTGTTTTACGAGCAGGTCCTTGATTTCTTTTTCGGTGAGTTCGGCATACTTGTTCTTGACGGATTCGTCCAGCGCCTTGTTCAGTTCCTTGACAATGCCTGTCTGATTTTTCGTGGTGGTGGCAAGTTCGGTATATTTGGCGAGCACTTCGTATTCTTCGCTCTTGTTGCTTGCCTTTTGCTTTTTCAGTTCCTTCAGCTTGGCGGCAATTTTCTTTGCGTCCAGGTCTTCGCTTTCTTCCTTGGCATAGTCGGCCAGCACGCTGCCTTCGCCGCTGTTTTCTTCCACGAATTCTTCGAGCCTGGATTCGCTTTCGGCGACAACTTGCTCGGCACGCTCGATTTCGGCCTGTTCCTTGGCAAAGTAAACGCGTTCGATGACGGTCTTGGGCAAGAGTTTGCCTTCCCAGCCGATTTCCTTGGGCTCGGCCTTTTTCTTGCCGTCGTCCTTCTTGGATTCTTTCTTGAAGAGTTTCACGATTTCGGCACCGGCCATGTAGCCGTCGTACTTGAGCACGAAAACGTCGTCGCTCATGGTCTCTTGCCAGTAGGCGAGCAGCACCTGGTAAACGTCGTAAAAGTCCACGAGTTCAATGTGGCGGAATTCGTCTATCAGCGATTCCGAGAGTTCTATGATAAACTTCTTCACATCTACCGAGCCGTCGATGTTCATCAACTTCTTGGAAGACTTCTTGAGCCATGCGTCAAAGGCGTTGTCAATCTGTTCGGCGTAAGCCTTGAATTCTTCGTCGTTGAAGATTGCGCCACGGATTTCGTCTTTTTCTACCTTGAGCTGGTAATAGCCCGCACGGAATTTCTTGAAGAGTTTGCTCTTGAGGCCCGGGAAAATATCCCAGTAGCGTTTTAAGGAATCCACGTCGCCTGCGGGGATGCCGCCATTCAGATGGGCGTCGATGGACTGCTCGTCTTCGGCGTCACCACTGTCGATGTAACGCGGGATGTTCAGGTTGTAGCCGTTCTTGACCTTGATTTCTTCCATCGGGACAAAGCGCGCGTACTTGGGGTCGTCTTCGATGCGGTTCACGAAAGTCTGCACAATCTTGTGGATGTCGCGTTCGCGCAGGCGGTTCTTGGGGCCGTCTTTCACAAAGTCGTGGCTAGCATCAATCATGAATATGCCGCCGTTATTCCCTTGGCGTTCGGCTGCGTCTTCCTTATCCATCACGATGATGCAGGCGGGAATGCCCGTGCCATAGAAAAGGTTCGCAGGGAGCCCGATAATGCCCTTGATGTAGCCGCGATCGATGATGTTCTTGCGGAGGGATTCTTCGGCGTTGCCACGGAAAAGCACGCCGTGGGGCAAAATCACTGCCGCCTTGCCGGTGGGCTTGAGCGACTTGAGGATGTGCAAAAGCCAAGCGTAGTCGCCGTTCTTTTCGGGCGGGCGATCGTCATAGCCGTCGAAGCGGCCAAATTCCTGCAAGCCGTCGGTCCAGTTCTTGAGAGAGAACGGAGGATTCGCGACCACAAAGTCGAAACGTTTCAACGCACCGTTATCCAAATATTGCGGGTTCGAGAACGTGTTGCCCGACTTGATTTCGCCACTTGCCTTGTTGTGGAGAACCAGGTTCATTTTTGCAAGGCCTGCCGTTGTCGTTTCTTTTTCCTGGCCGTAAATGGCGATATCGAAAGGAGCCTCGTCGGCAGCACGAATGAGGAGCGAACCCGAACCGCATGCAGGGTCGTAAATGGTTGTGTTGCGATTCTTGATGGCCCCAAGGCCGATGACTTTCGCCAAGATGCGGCTCACTTCTGCCGGGGTGTAGAACTGCCCCTTGCTCTTGCCGCTTTCGGTGGCGAAGTTGCGCATCAGGTATTCGTAGGCGTCGCCGAGGATGTCGTCGCCGCCGGCCTTGTTGTTGCTGAAATTGAATTCTGGGCGTTCAAAGATAGACACGAGGCCGGTCAAGGTATCGACCATGTCCTTGCCGTTGCCGAATTTAGAATTGTCGAAGAACTTTGCGTTGTCGATGACGCCTGTCAAGTTGTTAGCTTCGGCGAGTTTCGCGATGGCCTTGTCCATCTTTTCGCCAATGTCCTTGTTGTTCTTGAGCGCGACGAGGTCGTCAAAACTACCGCCTGCCGGGACGTTGATATCGGCGTACTTCTGACCCTTGAACTTGTCGGTCACGTACTTCACAAAAAGGAGCGTCAGAATGTAGTCCTTGTACTGGCTTGCGTCCATGCCGCCGCGCAGTTTGTCACAAGATTCCCAGAGAGAAGAGTAGAGTTCATTCTTCTTGATAGCCATATAAAAACGCTAGGTAGAGAGGAGGTTAGATTGTTTTGTAAATATAAAAATGAAGGCGAGGGAAAATCACACTACACTCACCATCCAATGGAGCCCTAAAGCATTACCCAATCTAACCAACTTATCTTTTTTCGTATCATTATTCATATGACAGTTAACAAAATATCCATTACCAATAGGATGCGATTGACCAGGATATTTTTTGTGACGGCCTTTTTTCAATAAGCATTCCCCATCGCAAATAATATTATTATCTCGCATAACTTCAAGCACATTACTGCTGCCATACAAATCTACAGCATACCTAACAGCCTTGCATAACGTATCATTCGCTTTGGATTCTTGTATAATTTGTCCTTTGGAAAGAACAACTTTTAGACCCGTTGTTTGTCGAGGTGTGGGAGAATCATCGAAATCGAAGTCATTCGGAGGTGGAGGATTATCCGTCCCAGAATATTCTCTATAAGCCTGTTCAAAAAAAGAATTAGCACAACCAAATTTACGTACAAAATAGTCTCTGAGCAAATTTTTTATTAAATCCCCTGTGATTTCGGATTTTATTTTTTCAACAGTTTCTCTTTCTTTTTCCCTTCGTTTTTCAATATCTAATCTTTCCCTATGTTTTTCATTCACCCAATCAACAATTTTGTCCAAATCCATTTCTTGCTTTTGAAAGAAATGAACGAAAGCTAGACCATTTTCGTTGTCTTCTTCAAAAGGAATTTCTACAAAAGCCTGTTCGCAATCATCTAATTTATAATCAAAGGCATAAACATACAGCTTATCACAAACAAGAATTCCCAACCTAATTTTTTTTAGTTGATTTAAATACGAGAACAATTGCGCCTGTCCACCATTATTTCTTGAATGGCTATGCTGTTTTAATTCTATAACACAAAATTCTTCACCATTCTTTTTTAACATGACATCAATCTTTTTATCCGTCGAACCTATTCTAAGACGACGTTGCGAATCAATATCAGATTTATCAAAACCCAAATATTTACGAAGAATCATTTTCTCCCAATCATTTTGGATAATTCTTTCATCTTTAGATTGGTTTTCATGAAACAAATCGACTATTTCATTCCAAATATCTGAGTCCACCATAATTTCTTCCTTTTTTCAAAAAATACATTAAAAAACATAGAGAACAAGCATCGTTTAAAAAACGTAACCATAGTTTCTGGTGAAAAATCAACAAAAAAATTCTCCGGCTCCCTCCAAAGCCAGAGAATGAAATGTTGTACCTAGTGCCGGCGCATCTCGCGAGCAAACCCGGCGCGAATCTTGTTACACTTTTTGCATACGAACCTCTCGCGGAATCTCGCCTATCATTTACTCTACATATTTCTTAATCAGTCTTACCATCAAGTTAGCGAGTCGTTCCACCTTGTGGTCACCCACCGTCGCCTTGATGTGAGAATTTCCAATGCCGCTATCATCAGTGAGGAACACATACGTGCCGCCCGTTGCAAGGTCAAAGAATCTCAGCATAAATTCAGTATCCTTGTCAACACCGCTTGCCGCCACAGGGATCAATTTGATGCCATTTAAGGCAAAAAGCGTGATGGACTTTTGGAGACTTTCAATAACCTGATCTTCATGGTGCGCAGGCGCATCGAGAATGAGGAATGCAACGCGCGCACGGGCCGACTCATCCCAAGAAAGCTTCTTCAGCGCAGTTTCAAGCGCAGAGTGCACAGCTTCGGGGTAATCGCCGCCATCATCAGCATCCTGTTCAGCGACGTAATCCTGAATCACGGACACATTCTTGGAGAAGTCATGATGTCGAGTGAGGTAATCATCGCCCTTGTCGCGGTAGAACACGGCAGCCGTGCGCAACGGGATATTGCTTTCCGAGCTTGCATGGTCAATGATATAGCTGAGGTCCGATTTGAGGAACTTAATCTCGTCTCTCATTGAACCTGTGGCATCTACGATAAACGCAACATCGGCACTGGCTTTGGGGCGCTTCACGTTCTTGTGCATAACAACGTTCATGTTGAGTCGTTCATCGCCTTTAGACGTAACCTGAATTTGTTCCTTGATGAGCGAGCCATCGACAATCAACGTGAGATCCCTAGCCCTGACTTCATCGAACTCGCCATCCATCAGGCCAATCCAACAATAGGCACGCCCGGTATTATCTGTCTTTGTAACAAATTCAACCTTTTTGCCATTGAGGAGAATGACGGAAACGTTTGCAGCGCCTTTGCCATTTTGGTCTACCACTTTGACAGCCACAAGTTTCTTCGGGAAGAACTGCCAGTAATCGGTTTTGTCGCTGAAGTTATCGTCATTGATGATATCGTCCCAGAAATACCAATGTTCCAAATCGTTCCACTCGCCAGCGGTGAGGAGTCCCGACCTGCGTTCATTGGAATCGCCATAGCGTCTTCTAGATTTTCTAGAAGCGGGCTCGTAATCGCGCAACTCGCCACGGTCTTCGCTATCTGACATCAGATAAACTTCGCTACTCGAAGCCTTGGCAAGTTTAGAACTAGCCATCGATATAGACTTAGCCTTGACCGACGTTCTTCGAACAGAACTTCGTGAGTCCGAAAGCATTGAGGCGCTTCCACCCATCAGCCCGGCCAATGCATCACCGATTCCGCCAGAGCCTGCAACACCTTCGTTAAACCCAGCGGCGACTTTTCCGCGGCGGCCACCGAGAGTTGCTTTTCCGGTCGTGCGTATACCTTCTACCTTTTTAAGAACTTTATCTATATCCTTAGCGTACTTAGCATCCGTCGAATATGTCGAGGGCTTCGATGATGCAGCCAACAACTTCAGCGCACCGTCTGCAGGAGCTTTTCGCTCGGCCTTTACCATTGACTTTTCTCTGCGACTAGATTCAGACAATCTAGACCCGTCAACAACCATCGTAGTTGTCAAGGCAACTTCTGATTCACCAGCGCGAGAAAGTTCGTCGCCTTTGTCATCTTTTGACTTTTCGACTTTTGTTTTTTCTGTTTCTTCTGTTTTGTTTTCTTCGCCACAGTTCATGCAGAACAGGGCACTTGCTACTACTGCGATTAAAAGGAATTTGTTTTTCATGATGTCCTCCTTGTTTTCTCTCAAACTAGCACATTCAATTTTGCGAGACCAACAAATCGGCTTCGAATCTGGATAAATGTTTTTTACGTTCTGCAACGAAAAAATTTTTTCATAAAACTATGATGCACTGCTATTTACTATAATTTGGAATATGCCAGAAAAATTTTCAAAATGGGTCGCATGCTGGGGCAACGCCACATCCATCACCGATCGCAAAGAAGCTACTTACGCTAAAGACTTGACACTCCGCTATCCGATTCGCGCCTGCTTTTCAGGGAGCAAGTTGCGTTTCCATTTTTCTAACCTCACGGGCACAAACTCCGTACAAATTAGCGAAGCATACGTCGCAAAGTCCGTGCAATCCCTAGACGCTGCGCAGTCTTCAGCTACATCCGCAAACACTCAAGCATATTCTCCACGCGCAATTACTTTCGGCGGGCAAACTTCTGCCACCATCCCCGCAGGCGAAGAAATTCTGAGTGACGAGATCCCATTTGACGTGACTGCAGGCGAATCATTCGATGTGAGCCTTTACTTTGCAGATTTCACACAAATGAACGCCGGCACAGCTATCACGGGCCCGCTTTCTGGCGGCAAGTACAGCTACGGCAATTTTGCAAAGTCGGCCACACTCCCCGATGACCTCACGCGCAAAACAAACTGGATTTATTTTCTCAACACGATTGACATTTTCACTGAAGAAAAGAACTTCGCACTTGTCTGTTTTGGCGATTCCATCACGGCACAAGATTGGCCCGACTACCTCACGCTCCGTTGCGCACGAGAAGGTTTCAACAACGTTGCCATCATTCGTCGCGCTGTGAGCGGCACACGCATTCTCCGCGAATACAGTTGCATCACCTACGCCGCTTACGGTCTCAAAGGCGCTACGCGCTTCCCGATTGAAATGAATGTCGCAGGTGCCCGCACGGTCATCGTGCAACACGGCATCAACGATATCATCCACCCTGTCGGCGTCGAAGTCAACAAGTTCCGTCCGTGGAGCGATATGCCCACTGCAGACGATCTCATCAACGGTGTACGCTCGCTCTACATCACGCACGCGCGCAAACTCGGTCTCAAGATTTATAGCGGCACGCTCCTCCCGATTTACGGTTGGCGCACCTACAACGAAAATCGCGATATAATCCGCACGGCATTCAATGAATGGCTCCGCACCGCACCGGATTTCGACGGTTGCGTAGACTTCGACAAGGCTGTACGCGGTCACGACGATCCGAAAGCATTCGCAGCCGGATTCGACTCGGGCGATCACTTGCACCCGAGCGCCAAGGCGTACGAAGCGATGGCCGAATGCGTCCCCGAAGAATTGCTGAAATAAATTTGACACCTGACACGTTAATTATTTATTTTAAAAGCATGAGCTTAAAAAAATCCATTAAGCAACTTCAAAAACGGGAGCACATCACGCAAGACGAACTTTTGCGCCGTCTTGGCTGTTCCCGCAGTAGCCTTATGGAACGCAATAGCGATGATGCACAAGCCGCATTCCAACTCGCTTTCGGGAGCGATTCCGGTCGCATCTCCGAAGCCCCGTCATTCAAGAACGAAGAAGAGCTAGAAAAAATTTTAATGTGGGTTCGCAAGTTCCCCATCCGCGCATTGCAAAAGATGGGCCACATTCCCGAGAACGTCAAGGACGCAGACCTCGTTCGCGCGGTGTTCAAGTTTATGCAAATCGGGAGCATTGCCGGATTCGAAAATTATTACTGCGCCACATTGCCATCTGCAAATCCGCAGACATATGCTGCCTGGATACGTCTCGGCGAGCTCCAGGTCAAGCGCTTGGCAACGGAATTCACGCCGGACCGCAACGCCATTATTTCTAACCTGAAATTTTTGCGGACAAATACATTTTTCCACAACAAGGATATCCGCAACATCTCCCGCGAAGCGCTCCACGCTTGCGGTATCGAACTCATCGAAGTAGAACCGTTCCTCACGGCACCCACGCCCATTTGCGCTTTCTACTGGAGAGGCTCACGCCCCGTCATCCAATTCCCGACAACTAAGATGGAAGATTCCAAATTTTTGGATGCTTTGTTCCATGCAGTCGGGCACTTGCTTTTGCACGCGAAGCACACCTCGTGCCTGCAACTCGGCGCACTCTCGCAACAAGCAAAAATTTCTGAAATGCACGCGGCCCGTCCTGAAGAAATTCTCGAACTTGAAGCCGACCGTTTCGCGCAAGACATTCTCCTCTCCGAAGCCGAAGAATGCGAGCTCATCTGCTGCGGCCGTTTTAACGAACGCCGTTGCATCCAGCACTTTTCCGGCGTATTCCACGTGCGCCCAGGCATTCTTGTCGAACGCTTGCAGCAACAAGGCAAGCTCAACCGCCGCACGCTCCTGAACGATTTCAAAATCGCTGTATAAAGGAGAAGCCCGCTCGGAGGCGGGCTTGACAATTAAAAAAAATCGCGCGCATTTCGTATAAAAGAGAAGCCCGCCGGAGGCGGGCTTGACATCATAAAATCGCGAGTATTCTTCGCAAATTAGTAGTTCACAGCAAAGAAGAGGTTCCAGCTCTTGAAGCCCTTGGTAAAGTCAACCTTCGTAGCAAGGATGTTGAAACCAAAACCGGCTTCGAGCTGAACGGCAGAATTGTGGAAGAAGTTTAAACCGACTTCACCGCCCAAGCACATACCGAAAGCACCAATCCAGTCGTCAAAGAATGCGTCAACCTGGAAACCAAGACCAATACCGGCGCCGACAAACGGACTTACGATTTCATCAAGCGGAGAAAAACGTCCACCGATAAGCATATTGCCTTCAAGTTCCCAGTCCGTGCCAAATTCGGCATGCCAGTTCGAAATCGCCGTAATAGCGCCGTGGGTCGTCATTTCCCAAATGTGACCGTAGCGGATAAGCGGAAATGCCGTGACGTGATCCTTTTCAGGATTCTTCACGTCATCCTTATAGTTACTCCAGAAAGAAAGGCCAAAACCAGCCGTCTGGAAACTATAAACCGGACGTTGGAGTTTTTTCTCCGGTTCAATAGTGTCGTAGTTCTGAGCAAATGCCGCAAGGGCGAGGAAAGTAAGGAGTAAAAGTATCTTTTTCATGATAAGAAATATATAAATTTTCTGTCAACATGAATAAAGCCGCTATTATTGTTGCCGTTTCGATGCTCCTGAGCCGCGTACTCGGGATTTTCCGTGAAATGCTCCTTGCCCACGCCGCCGGCGTGTCGCTCGAAAAAAACGCCCTTGACCTCGCTTTCATGATTCCAGACATCCTGAATCACGTGGTCAGCACCGGATTTTTGTCCATTATATTTATTCCGATTTTCACGGGCTACAAAGTCGCAGGTGACGAAAAAGCAGGCTGGAAGTTCTTCAGCAACGTGCTCAACACGTTTGGGCTTGCGCTTTTGATTCTCGTGATTCCGGCGTTCATCTGGATGAAGGAACTCATCTCGCTCTTGACCGTCGATGGCGTGACGCCCGAGCTTTTGGAACGCGCAACTTATTACGGACGCATTATCCTTCCGGGGCAGATTTTC
Source organism: Fibrobacter sp. UWB2 (assembly GCF_002210425.1). NCBI lineage: Bacteria > Pseudomonadati > Fibrobacterota > Fibrobacteria > Fibrobacterales > Fibrobacteraceae > Fibrobacter > Fibrobacter sp. UWB2. Next base: position 321,592 of record NZ_MWQK01000003.1, read on the forward strand.
ATCTTTGTCGGCAGCATCCTTGTCGCGGTTCAGCACACTCGCAAGCAGTTCCTGATTCCCTCCCTCACTGGTCTTATTTACAACATCGCCATTGTGGGCGGCGGTGCCGCAGGCCTTGCCCTCACGAATTACACCGGCAACGATTACGGTCTCGCCGGATTTGCCTGGGGCGTTCCGGTCGGCGCATTCATCGGATTTTTCGCACTCCAGATTTTTGGCGCCAAACGTGGCGGCGTCCATTATGAATTTATCATTGAACCGAAGCACCCAGATATCGCGCGCTATTTCAAGATGATGCTCCCGATGTCTCTTGGCGTGGGTTCCATGTTCGGCCTTGAATTTATCATCCGTAGCTTCGGTGCAAACTTTGGCACAAGCGGCATTTCGAGCCTCAACTACGCTTACCGCGTCATGTACACGCTCGTTGCCGTCTTTGGATTCTCGGTCAGCGTCACAAGCTACCCCGACATGGCGCGTCTCGTCAAGGAAGGCGACTTCCCACAACTCAACCGCAAAATCTGGAAAAGCCTCTCGCGCATGTTCTGCATTTTGATTCCGGCAGTTGTCGCCGTGTGGGCTTTGAGCTTCCCGGCCGTGCGCATCCTCTTTGAACGTGGCGCATTCCACCGCGAAACGACCGAAGCGATTTCTGAAATTCTCCGCTGGTACTTGCCCGTGAGCCTTGGGCTTTGCCTGCAGGCGGTTCTCGTCCGCAGCTTCTACGCTTGCGAACGCATGTGGGTCCCGACACTTTTGAACACCGGCATTTTTGCAGCGACCATCCCGGCCTACATTTTGCTTGGCGCCCCAGAAGTGGGGCTTGGCATCAAGAGCGTCCCGATTATTGGCGCTACAGGCGCCATCCTGCAAGTGATTTCGATGATTTTCATGTGGGCTAAAAAGAACGGCACCGACGGCATGAAAGAAGCGCTTTTCAACATGGCACGCGCGCTTATCGCATTTGGCATCATGATTGCAGCCGCAGTCGGCCTTGATCACATTTCTGGAGACTTTGTCCGCAATTCAGGATTTGTAACGCTCGTCGTTTACGCCTGCGCTGCAGGAATCGCGCTCTTTACGCTCACGCTCATCATCCAGCGTTACCTCGGCAGTAAAGACGCGAAGGACATCCTGAACGAGCTTTTAGGAAAGGTTCTCCGCAAGCTGCATTTGGCTCATTAATTTTCTCCATCCTTGTACCACATAAAAAGGAGATTCCCGATTAAATCGGGAATGACATCATACTATAATCTACCGCCGTATTCATTATCTCTCTCCGGCGGTAAAATATCTTCTGGCAAGGGCTCTGCTCTTGCCATATTGTCATCTTGAAATCCGTTGAACATCCACTTGAAAAATCCAACGGTCCCGCCGAGAATAGCTCCAATGGCAAAACCTCCGGCTGCAGCCGCAAGGCCTGTCACGCCAAGCCTTTCAATATCTTTGTTGGAATGGTCTTCGTCATCTAATGAGCCCGCCACACACATTACAGCAAAGCCCGGCCCCGCTAACGTCGCCCCCGTATTCGCAGCATAGCGGATTATAGGGTTCGGGTTCCGGCTCACAGCGCAGCCCACAAGGCTAAGCGCAAGTAACATGCAAATGGTAACTTTCAACAAACTCATGACCTTAATATAAAGCAAGCTTTTTAAAACGCCAATAACAACGTTCAAAATTTGCGACAATGTAGCAAAAAGTAAAGATAAAATGCATTGCTACAAACAACCGATGCCGGCTCAAAGGCCGGCATGACATCACAAAAAAAAGCCCGGCAATTTCGCCGGACTCCCAAATCTATCGTATCGAGATTCGCGTCTTATACGAGGTCGTAGCGCCACGAATCTTAACGATGTAGTTACCCGCAGGGACTTCGCTCAGCAAGTTCGAGGACTCGAGCGAACCGTCCGCAGGGTTACCAATTCTACCCTTCCACACGATGTGTCCCGTCAGGTCCACGATGCTGATATTCACAGGCTCGTTCACTCGGGAAATCGAGATAGAACGGCCATCCACCGTGACCTTCGGGAGCGCAATCTTCACATCGCGCATCTTCTTGAGGGCAATAGTACCCGCATTCGAGCCAATCACCGGTTCCGGCTTCTTGTTCATGTAAAGCGGAGCCACGGCTTCGGCCCACAAGCGGTGCATGGCCGCACCACCCGCCGGGTTTGCCGGGTGCACACCGTCTTCAGAAATGAGTTCCGGATGCGCCAAGAAATAGTTGTAGAAGTCCGGTCCCGGAATCAAGTTGTTATCCCTGACCAGCTTATCGATCGCGTCCAGGAATTCCTGGGGGACCTGCCAGCCAGAGTACACCGGGTTTGTCGCAATCATACGGGCGATAATCGGGGTAATCCCATGAGCCTTTGCGGTATCGATAATCATCTGCATGTTCCTCGTGAACTGCTCGACGGTATAATCGTTACCCACCCAGGCGTCATTCGTACCCATTTCAATCGCCCAGTACTTTACGTTACCCGCATATTCCGCATAATACTTCAAAGCATCGGCAACGCCCTGGCTCGTGACGCAAGCGACACCGCCACGGATCATCGCCGGGTAATAGCTCGGGAAACGCGCATGGATCAACTGAGCAAAGTTCGAGTCCACCGCATACTGCTTCATGCCCATCTGCGTGATACTCGTACCCATGAAGAACCATGTATCGTCTCCACCATTGCTTATATCGTATGCACTGACTTCTTCCAAATAAATTGCCGGAGTCGACGCCAAAATACGGAACCAGGACATTCCTTCAAAATCAATGGCTATACCACGGGAGGCTGCACCGCTCTCGCCAATTTCGGCAGCGATTTGCCAGTCACCGTCCACACCGTTTGTGGAATTGGCAGACGTCATGATCTTGAAATTCTGCAACGTGGAACCAATCGCAAGGTTATGCAAGCAACCCTGCGCATACACGTAATCCTGGCTAGCCCACGCTTCGTCACCACGCGTATCCCACGTGATGAACAGCTTGGACGGCCCCTGACCCACGTTCAACGCAAAATCATTCACAATGGTAATTTGGTTAGAATCCAATTTACCATCTGTATAGACCAAAGGATTTAAATCATTGGCCACATCGCCCGCAACGTAGAGGGGCTTACCTATGCTCACATTGGGATTTGCCATAATAGCAAATGCGCTACCACAGGCGACTGCACAACCAAGCGCAGCTCCCCAGAGCATCTGTGTAAATTTAGACATCGACATACCACACCCCATTGTTTTGGCCACCAATCATAAAAATAGGTTATTATGGGGTAAAGTTATAAAATGTATGAAATTTGACATATCAGAAAAGGTGACGCAAGTCACCTTTTGACATTAAAATCGACGAAATTCGGCACAAAATAGAATACTCCAAAAAGGAGTGTTTGCAATTTTTTACTTAACGGATATCTTTGTCGAGTAATTGCTATTTGCACCGCGAACATTCACGAAGTAATTTCCCGCGCGCATTTTTGGAATTCCCGTCGAGCCGTTCCATACGACGTGGCCCATCGCATCCATGATGGTCACGCGGTCATTTTCGCGCAACCCGGAAATTGAAATTTCACGACCACTCACGTTCACGCGCGGCATTGCAAAATTCACATTGTGCATTTTCGGAAGCGAAGTTCCTCCACAGCCAACAACATCTGGCAAACCAGCGCAAGGATCGTACTTGTACAAAGGCGCCACCGTCTCCGCCCACAAACGGTGCATCGACTGTCCGCCCTTAGGCTCTGCCGGGTGTACGCCATCGCTTGCAGAAAGTTCTTCGGGATGTTTCAAAAAGTAATTGTAGAAATCAGGGCCATTCGGAAGTTCGTTATCAAACGTGAGTTTGTCAATGGCATCGAGGTAATCCTGATGCACCTGCCACTTTGCAATTTCGGGATTCGTTGCAATCATGCGGGCGATAATCGGAGTAATGCCATGGGCTTTCGCCGTATCGATAATCGTCTGCAAGTTCTTCGTGAACGTTTCAACATTCGTATTGCTACCGCCCCAGGCATCGTTTGTTCCCATTTCAATCGCCCAGAACTTAACGTTCCCTACGTATTCCGCGTAATACTTGAGCGCATCGACAACGCCCTGGCTTGTGACGCAACCAATGCCACCGCGAAGCATCGCCGGGTAGTAATCCGCAAAACGCGCGTGAATCAACTGCGCAAAATTTGAATCGACGGTAAACTGTTTCATGCCCATCTGGCTGATGCTTGTGCCCATGAAGAACCACGTATCGTCCCCGCCATTGCTGATGTCGTACGCACCGACTTCTTCGAGATTTTTCACCGGAGATTCCGCCACGATGCGGAACCAGGACTTGCCTGCAAAATCAATCGCAAGACCGCGGGATGTCACCCCGCTCTCGCCCACTTCGGCAACCGTCTCCCAGTCGCCATCTACGCCGTTCGTCGTGTTTGCCGACGTCATCACCTTGAAGTTCTTTAAAGTCGCACCTTCGGCAAAGGAATGTTGGCAACTCGCCGCATGCACAAACTCTTCGCTCGCCCATGCTTCGTCACCACGCGTTTCCCACGTAATGAACAGCTTTGTCGGACCCTCGCCCACGTTCAGCGCAAAATCCGACACCGACGCGACCTGGTTAAAGTCGAGCGTTCCATCGGTATAGACTTCAGGTTTCCAGTTGGAATTGACAGCACCCGCCACGTAGAGGTTCTTACCCAGACTCACGTTCGGATTCGCCGTAATGGCAAAAGCACTGCCGCAAGCGCAACCTAGCGCAACGCCCAACACTTGCAAAACTCTTGTGTTTTTCATTTCACACCCCAAAAACTACATATCCTATTTATTAAGGATATGCTTTTCAGAAAATAAATTATTATGGGGCAAATATCTCAAAAAATTGATTCAGGTGTGGACATTTTTGTCGAGAGATGTTCCTTACCTTCCGTTATCTCGCAGGCGATAGAGCACGCACGCAATATCAATCGGACGCGGGAGGCTCATTTCACGGCTCAAGCCTTGCGGCAAATTGCGAAAACCGACGTTCTTGATTTTTTCGCAGAGCGCATTGATACGTTCCATAATCGTCGCCTTCGCAGATTCGCCATTCGCATCGTTGTTGCTTGCGGCATTTTGGCAGAGGTTCAGTAGCATAAATCCTGCACCGAATCGCTGTTGCTTATCCACAAGCGCACCCGCCTTGGACGTATCGGAGACGAGGAAACCGATTTGCAGCAATGTATCGCCCGAGATTTTCACTTTCACCTGGCGTTCCACAGCAGATGCAGGGCGGAGTGACGGGAGCAATGGCTTCACGTATTCCGCAAAGTCGCGGCACTCAGGTTCCACAAATGCGGGCAACCCCGGCACGACTTTCGCGCCATCACCGGCAGCCGAGCCAACAGCACTATCAGAGAGTCCGGCCGCTACATTCTTTCCATTGATTCTTGCGCATTCTGCCTTGTACGATGCCATCACGATGATGTTATCCGCCAAGTCCAAAAAGTCTCCGCAGGCGCCCGCCACTAGAATAAAGCTGCGCCCCTTGATTTCACAGATGCGGTCCGTCAAAGGAATAAGCGGTTCGCGGTCATCACCCAAGAGCTTACGCACACGCACATCGCGAATGAGGAAGTTTACCGCAGAAGAGTCTTCGTCAATCAAAAAGACATCGCTCCCCGCTTCCATCGCTTCCATCAAGTTCGCGGCCTCGCTCGTCGAGCCCGACGCACAAGCGGTCGTAAAGTTCTTTGTCGAGATTCCGCCCGGCAGGTCTCGCACAAACTGCGAAAGGTCCGTGCCACGCACGCTGCGGCCGTCTTCGACGCCCACGCGCACCGCCGATTCGCTCACGACAATGCCTTCGCGGCCATCTCCCGGAATATGCGGGTAAACAGATTTCGTCAAGGCCTGCAAAAGCGTCGATTTTCCGTGGAACGCCCCGCCCGAAATCACGGTAATTCCCTTCGGGATTCCCATGCCGCGAATTTCACGGCCATTAGCAACAAGCGTCACCGCCATTTCTTCGGGCGATACAAACGGGACAGCCCCTTCCATCGGGAGTTCGCTCAGTCCCGATGCACGCGGGAGCACGGCACCATCCGGCACAAACGCACAAAGTCCACGTTCCTCGAGCTGCGACAAGATTTCCTTGCGCTCGGCAAGCACGCGGTAATGTTCGACAAGTTCCGGCTCTACGCCATCCTTCTTCGATTCTCCCGAATTATAGAGAGCCGCCGAAACCAGGTCCGGCAAGACCATCGTCAAAATCTCGGCAGCGGCTTCCGCCTGAATCTTGCGGCCGTCGCCCGGCAAGCGCACCTGCAAGCAAGCACGCAGTTCGCCATTGTCAACCCAGAGCGCGTTTCGCACTAGCATTTCAGGTCCAGCAGTGTCAAAGACGACCGCCGCATCCCTGTCGGGGTACTTTTCACGCACAAGCGCAGAAAGCCTGCGGTAAAGGTAATCGCTCAATGCCAGGCGGCGTTCAAACGAGCCTCCCCATTCGCTCGGGAACCCAAGCATTAACAAACTCGCTTTTATCATCACGCGAGATGCCGGTGCGTACGGGTCTCCCTGCACATGCAGGAATTCCAGCACAAAGTCTCCAAAGTCCCACGAACGGTCCGCCAAGGACTTGTAAAGGCCGTAATTTTTCCCTTGTAAACTGCGAATTTTCTGGTAAAGAGCTTTCATATACATAAAAGTAGTTAAACTAGACCAATTTTACACCTATTATTTACGCACATTTTACGGCACTTTAACATTTGTCTTGTAAAAAAAGAATTAAATTCTAGAGGTGAACTAACTCTTTTACATGCTAATCAGGAGTACAACCCATGAAAAAGCTTTTCTTTTTTGCCTTGATGATGGCATTCCTCTTCACGACCGCCGTCGCTGACGAAGAAGATCCACCTCCGCGTGGCAAGGCCGCAACCATCAATATCATCACCGAACCGCCTAACAGTGACGTGTTCCTCGGCGGTGAACCTCTCGGCAAGAGCCCGATTAAGGACATGCAGGTCAAGTCTGGCCGCCAGACGCTCGTCGTCATCGACCAGGGCTTTGAACTTGTGAACAAGCGCGTGAACATCTGGCCGGGCAAGGACGAACGCAACAACTTCGACTTCAGCACCAAGATTCCGAAGGGCCACATCAAGGTTACGACGAATCCGCCGCGCTGCCTCATCTTCGTCGATGGCGAACAGGCTGACAAGACCGACGGTGCAGAACTCGTTGTCCACAACCTCGATGCCGGTGACCACGTTGTGCGCGCCCAGTGCAGCAACCGCAAGAGCGCCGAAGCCCTCGTGAAGGTTGTCGGCGAAGAAACTGCTGAAGTTCATCTCGACGCAACAACCGGTTCCAAGAAGAAAAAGCGCTAATAACGGTTTTTCACCAAAAATTTTAAAGAACTCCCCATTTGGGGAGTTTTTTTTATGTTTTTTTTGTATGTTTATAACAAAATGTTTCTTATCTAGGAGAAAAAAATGTCAAAACTTTGGATTTTCGCCCTTTGCGTAGGCTTTGCTCTCTTTACCGGCTGCGCAAGCGACGGCGGCAAAAAAGTCACCCGTCTCGATGCAAATACCGTTACCGACCTTTCTGGCAGCTGGAACGACACCGACTCCCGACTCGTCGCTGACGAAATGATCAATGACTGCCTCGGCCGTCCGTGGTACAGCCAGTTCTCCGCACAGAAGGGCTCTGTGCCGACTATCGTGATTGGCAAGGTCCGCAACAAGAGCCACGAACACATCCGCGTCGAAACCTTCATCAAGGATATCGAACGCGCCCTCATCAACTCTGGCAAGGCTGAATTTGTGGCCAACTCCAACGAACGCGCTGACCTCCGCGACGAACTCGCCGACCAGCAGGGCAACGTGACCGAAGAAACCCAGAAGGACGCCGGCATGGAAATTGGCGCAGACCTCATGCTCACCGGTACCATCAACTCCATCATCGACCAGGAAGGTGGCGAACAGGTGGTCTACTACCAGATCGACATGGAACTCACCGACATCCAGAGCCACCGCAAGGTTTGGCTTGGCGATAAGAAGATTAAGAAGTACATGTCCAAGAGCAGCGTGAAGTTCTAGTTTGAATAGTTGGCAGAACTTAGACCGCTACGCTCTTAGAACTTAGTTGCAAAAGCTTACAGAAAAAGCAATATTCTAAGCACTAACATCTAAGATCTAAGCTCTAAGTTCTAATAACTGTAAACGCTCGCACCCGCGAGCATTTTTTATATAAATTTACTTATATGAAACGACTTATTTTACTCCTTGCTACGACTTTATTTTTTATGGCTTGCGCAAACAAGTCCATGACTCGTTACGAGGCTCTCGCCCCCGTATTTGAGCATAACGGCTTCGAAGCCGCCATCAACGAAGTCAAGAAACAGCAAGAAGACCTCTACGGCGAAAAGACCGAGTTCCTCTATTACTTTGACCTGGGCGTACTCTACCACTACAACGGAAACTACAAGGAAAGCGCCCAGAACTTCGACAAGGCCGAAAAGATTTACGACGACCTCTACACGCATTCTGTAACAAACGAAGCCGCCGCCATCGTCACAAACGACAACATCCGCCCCTACCGTGCACGCCCCTTCGAAGTGCTCGTGCTCCACGAAATGCAAATCATGAACTACCTTGCGCAAAGGGACATTGATGGTGCCATGGTCGAAGTGAGCCGCGCACAAAAAGCAATGACGGAACTCTACCAGAAAGACAACGACAAGACAAACGACAACGGCTTTTTGCGCTACCTCACGGCAATCGTCTACGAAATGGCAGGCGAACCGGACGAAGCCGCAATCGCCTACTACAAGACGGTCAGGGCTTACGACGAAAACATCCTGAACCTCCCGAAAGAAGCCCGCGAATTTGTCATTGAAAACTTAATACGCTCCGACCGCGAAGACGACCTCAAAAAGCTCAAGCTCGACAACTCCATCGAAACGACAAAGGCCAAGGCCGCTTACGATCTCGGACAAGAAATCATCATCGTGGGTTACGCAGGTCACGGCCCCATCCTCACCGAACTCAAGATGTCGGGTACTTACGTGAACGGCGGCATGCTGAACCTCACCTACAAAGACAGCAAGACCGGCAAGATTACAAGTTCCAACATCGGCGCCCCACCTGTCGCGGGCGCAAGCAATGGCGAAACGTTCCACATCAGCTTTGCACTCCCCGAAGCGCACTCGTTCAAGAGCCTTGTCCAGCGCTTTAACGTCACTGTCGACAACAAGTCCGGCCTCCGCACCGAAAAGGTGATGGCACTCGACAAAGAACTCGAAATGAACCTCAAGGACGACTTTGCAAACACCATGACCCGCACCGCCATCCGCGTCGTGCTCCGCACTATCGCCGCACAGGCTGCCAAAAAGGCCATGAAGTCGGACAACGCCATCCTCAACCTGTTCACGAGCATCAGCACGGACATTGCGCAAGACCAGATGGAAAAGGCGGACCTCCGCATAGCGCTCTTCTTGCCGAACTCCATCCAGATGACACGTATCCCCGTCGAGCCGGGTTCACACGAAGTCTCCGTTGCTGCAGAAGGCGAAACTGGTACAGTCAAGGTATTCAATTTTGGCAGCGTGCCCGTGAAAAAGGGCGAAAAGAAGTTCATCTTTGTGCCTGCCGTGAAGTAACTTTCACATAATTAGGCGAAAAAGCATCATTTTCTGAAATGTAAATACCACTTTGCTAAATAATTATTTAGTTTGAAGTCAAAAACATTCCTAGGAGCAAAAAATGAACTTCAAATTGATCTTTGCAGCAGCTGCATTGCTTGCTACTCAGTCATTCGCTATCGCCGGTATTGGCGCCCACTACACCCCAGCCGTCGGAACCACCCTCAAGGAAGCTCAGAGAGCCGATATCAAGGGAACTGACGGAAAAATCGGTTTCAGCCATGGTAGCTTCGACTACATCCAGGGTTTCGGTTTCAAGGCCTGGGTCGACATTCTCCCGTTCGTCGATATCGAAGCCACGTTCAACATCCAGTTCGCCTCTTACAACGCCGCTCTCTGGGTAGGTGAAGGCGAAGACGCTCGCAAGATTCCTCTCGAAATTGAACTCGGCGGTACCCCGTTTGCAAAGGCAACTCCGAAGTACATCGCCATGAACGCAGACCTCTCCGTCACGAAGCCGTTCTCCATCCCGCTTTTCCCGATCCGTCCGTATGTCGGTGGCGGTCTCACCATCCACTGGAACACGTTCGTCCTGAACAAGGCTTTTGTTGAAGGCGTGTTCGACAAGGCTTTTGCTGATGGCAGCTATCCTGCAGACGAAAACGAACTCGTAAACGCACTTAAGAGCAAGGTTGTCGACTACGCCAAGGATGAAGGCCTCAACAAGAGCATCGGCATCCACTTGCTCGCCGGTGTCCGCTTCAAGCTCCCGATTATCCCGATTGCAGCTTATGCAAACGTCAAGTGCTACCTCGGCGGTGACTACGATAGCGATATCGACGCCGGCAATTTTGCATTTGAAATCGGTGGCGGTTTTGCCCTTTAATTTTGTAGATTAAAAAAAGTTGGTTAGAAGAGAGTAGGTATACAAGAATGACTCAGAATACAAGCAGCACAAACATCCTCATCATCGAAGATGAAATTGCCATTGCCGAAGGCCTCGTGGACCTCTGCGAGCTCAACGGTTACCGCGTCAAACACGTTGTTGACGGCGAAAGCGGCCTTGCCGAAGCACTCTCCGGACAGTACGGACTTGTACTGCTGGACCTCATGCTTCCGGGCATGGACGGCTTTACCGTTTGCGACAAGATTCGCGAAAAGGACAAGAGCCTCCCGATCATCATCCTTTCTGCAAAGAATTCCGATGACGATATCATCAACGGTCTCAAGTTCGGTGCCGACGACTACATCCCGAAGCCGTTCTCCGTACCGATGCTCCTTGCACGTATCGAAGCAGTGCTCCGCCGTAGCCGCCAGACGATGGAAAATGAAGGCAAGCTTGTTGCCGGCAACCTCCGCGTGAACTTCCGTGAATACACGGGCGTGCGCGGTACAGAAGAGCTGGCATTCACCCGCAAGGAAATTGAAATTCTTGAATACCTCTGGAACAACCGCGACCATGCCATTCCGCGTTCCGAGCTCCTCCGCAAGGTCTGGGGTTACGAAAATGCAGAATCCGTGGATACCCGTACGGTCGACATCCACATCACCAAGCTCCGCAAGAAGATCGAAGACGATCCGGCTCATCCGAAGCTGCTCGTCACGTTCCGCGGTGAAGGTTACCAGATGCGCTCGGCTCCAGAATGCGAGAAATCAGTATAAACAAACTCTCTACATACCTCTCTAGCAAGTACAAGGCTCTTCGGAGCCTTATTCTTGCCTCTAAAGATCGTCTCATTTTTGTGGCGATTTTTATCGTTATTGCGATTCCCGTAATAATGCTTTTAAGCCATTCCTACGCACAGTTGCAAACGTCGTCGCTCTTTGGCTACAAGGAACACGCGTTCTCTGTGCTCCAGAATTTGAACAAGAACATCACCGCAGACCTAGCGATTGAAGACAGGCGCTCTTACGCCGACTACAGATTCATCCGCTCCGTCCCGGTGTTCGGCGGTGAAGAAATCACGATGTCCGAACTTGCGGAATTCCCGCAGAGGAGCCATTACGTCGGGCTCGTCGGGCATTTCCAGCTGGACCCCGCCGGCAACTTGAGTACGCCTGTCCTCCCGGATGGAGTGCTCGAAAGAATCCCCATGGTCGACAGGGCAAAGCGCGTTGCCATCCGCAACAAGATTAGCCTCATCCTCAATACGTCAGGATTCGCGGCCATGTCTTCGCCTGCCATTATCACGACCTCGAGCAGCATGGAAAAGTCTGACTCGACGCACAAGAACGACAGCAGGCTCATCGACCAGATTTACAAGCAGGACATCGACATTGCAAGCACTCGCAAAAAGAAGAAGTCGAGCAAGCACCGTGTCGAACAAATTACAGAAACCGGCGACTTCGCCTTCGGCGTCGAATCGACAAAGCTCGATACGACCGGTCTTCTGGTCCGCCTGATCAACACCGAAACGACTCACTCCATGGAAGCCGAAATTGACTTCTTCCAGGCGATTGTCGATTCGAGCTACATCATTTTCCATCGCACGGTTAGACGCGGCACAGACGTGTTTATCCAGGGCTTTATTGTCGATGCTCGCGCCTACCTCACGAACCTCGTAAAAAACGAAATCGAGAAGTACAAGGGCGTTACCAAGGGCAATCAGCAAGACCCGCTCGTGCTCGCATTCTTCCACAAGAACAAGTCTTTTGTCGCCTTCGGTGAACGCAACAACATTACGACGGAACTCCTCTCCGAATCGTTGCAGGCGCCTCTCTCGGATATCACTTTCAAGATGTACACCACACAGCGCGCCCCGGGCGGAGAATTCGTTTTCTTCATCGGGTTCCTGATGCTTGCGGTACTTGGAATCGGCCTTATCTCGATTTACCATGTGACACAGAGCCGCGTGAAGCTCGCCGCAAAGCGCCAGGACTTTGTCTCCGCCATTACGCACGAACTTAAGACTCCGCTCACGGCCATCAAGATGTACGCCGAACTGTTGCAGAACTCCTGGGTCGCTAGCGAAGAAAAGAAGCAAAAGTATTACGGACAAATCGCGAGCGAAGCCGACCGCCTTTCGAGACTCATCCAGAACGTGCTGAACCTCTCGAAGCTCGATGGCAACCGCTGGAACGTGCAGCTCCGCATGGACAAGCCAAAGCAGGTCCTCGACGACTTCGTCTCGACTTACAGCAAGAACGTCGAAAAGCAGGGATTCGAACTCACGGTTTCTTCGGACACGGATGCAGACAACATCAGCCTCATGATCGACCGCGACGCCATCATGCAGATTCTGATGAACCTCGTCGACAACTCGCTCAAGTTCTCCAAGAACGCAGACTACAAGATGATCAACGTGGAACTGCGCATCAAGGGCACCGACATGTACCTCGCCGTGCGCGACTACGGTCCGGGCATTCCGCCTTCCGAAATGAAGAAAGTCTTCCAGGAATTCTATAGAGTCGAAAATGAAATGACCCGACAGACGAGTGGCACAGGCATCGGACTTTCGATGGTAAAGAAATTGTGCACTTTATGTAATATGAACATAGAATTGGAAAACGCTAACCCCGGTTTGCGCACAAAAATACACTTCCCAAGTCTGTCCATTTAAGTTTTCATTATGTATTTTTAGGGCGTTCCGTCAAGATGGCGGAAACCCCAAAAATCAAAGAGGCGCGGTATGACTCAGGACGACATCATCAAGAATCCGTTGGATTATGATCTTTCCATTGAAACCGTTGGCAAGGGTACGCTTAAGTCCCCGATGAACGGCGTTCCTTTCGTTTCGGAAAACGACAAGGTCAGCCTAACCACTGACGTCAATCTCATCTCTGAATACTTGGCGAAGGGCATCCCGGTACCCTCTCTCGAAGTGGCCGGCCCTCGACAGACAATTTTCCACGACCCCGCCTGGACACGTGCAGGTATCGTCACTTGCGGTGGCCTCTGCCCCGGTCTTAACAACGTGATCAAGGGCCTTGTACAAGTGCTCTGGTTCGACTACGGCGTGAGGAACATCTTCGGTATCCCGTACGGCTACCGCGGCCTGAACCCGAATTACGGTTACTCCCCCATCGTGCTGGACCCGGATGTGGTCGACGCCATCCAGGAAGACGGCGGTACGATTCTCGGTAGCTCCCGTGGCATGCAGGACCCGGCCATCATGGTCGATACGCTCATGCGTTTGAACATCAACGTGTTGTTCTGCATCGGCGGTGATGGTACGCTCCGCGGCGCACATGCCATTGCCGAAGAAGTCAAGAAGCGCAAACAGCCCATCTCGATTATCGGCATCCCGAAGACAATCGATAACGACTTGAACTTGATCGACAGGACGTTCGGTTTTGAAACCGCCGTGCTCAGCGCCACAGACGTAATTACCAGCGCTCACATCGAAGCTAACGGCGCATTCAATGGTCTTGGCCTCGTGAAGCTCATGGGTCGCGACTCCGGCTTTATCGCCGCGTATGCATCGCTTGCAACAACCGTCGTGAACATCTGCCTCGTTCCCGAAGTTCCCTTTACGCTTGACGGGCTCTTCAAGGCTCTCGAAAGCCGTTACGCCAGCGGCAAGACTCATGCCGTGATTGCCGTCGCCGAAGGCGCCGGACAGGAACTTTTCAAGAACCAGGAAGAACGCAGAGATGCAAGCGGTAACATTCTGAAGAACGATATCGGAGAATTCCTGACCCACAAGATTAAGGAACATTTCGATAGCGTCGGCAAGGAAATCAACATCAAGTACTTTGACCCGAGCTACACGGTGCGTAGCATCCCCGCCAAGGGCACAGACGCCATTTTCTGCTTCCAGCTCGCTGAAAACGCAGTACATGCAGGCATGGCAGGCAAGACGGACATGGTCGTTGGCAGCATGAACAACGTTTTCTCGCACGTGCCTATCGAATACGCCGTGAGCGAACGCAAGAAAATCAACCCCAACGGACCCCTTTGGCACGCCGTTCTCGGTATCACGCGCCAGCAGGACTATTTCTCCGGCAAGGGCAAACGCAGCAAGTAACCCTTTAAATAAGTTATCACCATGCTCAAAAAAGAAGAAAAAGTCATCATCCGTACCGCACTCATGGAATACCGCAATCTCTTGTTCAAGACATTCCATGGCACCGACGAAGAAAAGACTCGCATTGCCACGGTGAACAAGTTATTGCAGAACTGGAAAGTCTAAGCGTATTCATGAGGATTACGCGGAACATTGTTTTTGCATTGCTGCTTGCAATTAGTTTTGCAAGCGCAAACGAAGACTTGCACATAGCAGATTCCTGCTATGCGGCACGTGCTGTGCGCGCCAAGGGCGACAAGGCCGACGCAAAAAATGCAAAGATAATGAAGGAATCCTACAAGAAGGCGATGGAAGATTCCACCGTTTTGGAGGCCGCGACCGAAGGCTACGTGAAGACGCTGTACTTCTGCTTCAGATTCGTGCAGTTCGACGAGAAGAAGCGCCAGCTCCATTTGGACACGCTGATGGATGCTAGCAGAAGCGCCTACGAGAAGTTTCCACAGAACAAGGAGATTGCACACGTCTACGCCTCGACGCTCTCGATGTGGGGCTCGGAACGCAACGTACTTTCTTCGCTCAAGGAAGGCATTGCAGGCAAAGTACGCGATGTCGCGACTGCGGCAGAAGACTGGCAGATACTCGGGCGTGCACACTTTGTGCTGCCTTACGTGCCGTTTTTGCTTTCGTGGCCCGACGAAAAGCTTGCAGACAAATACCTGAACATGGCTCTCGAACAAAATCGCAAGGACATTTACAACTACTACTTCCTTGCTGACTTGCGCTATGACCAAGGCCGTTATGACGATGCGATGGAATTTATCGTACAAGGTCTCGATGCAGGCGTGCGCCCCGGATATATTCTTGAAGACAAACGCGCCCGCTGGCATTTGAAAGAGCTCTGGAAGAAAATCGATTACAAGCACAGGGACAAGCTCTCGCCAAAACACCAAGAAGACGGCGAGAACATCCGAAAATCGATTGAAGCGCTGAAAGCCGGAAATAAAAAGAAGAAATAATGGAGATTCCCGCGTTCGCGGGAATGACACATAAACAAAAAGCGGACTTTGAAAGTCCGCTTTTTTGCGTACCGACCCCGGAACAAGTCCGGGGAGACAAATGCAGGGCGCGAGAGCCTCGCGCTTTCCCAATTGCTTATGCTTAAGCCTGAGCTTGCACAGCAGTCAAAGCAATCGTGTAAACGATGTCTTCGACGAGGGCGCCGCGGGAAAGGTCGTTCACCGGCTTGGCCAAGCCCTGGAGCATCGGGCCGATAGCGATTGTGCCGTGAGCAGAGCGCTGCACAGCCTTGTAACCGATGTTACCAGCAGAGAGGTCCGGGAACACGAACACGGTTGCCTTGCCAGCGACCGGGCTGTTCGGGGCCTTGAGGGCACCAACGCTCGGGACTGTTGCGGCATCGTACTGGAGCGGGCCATCGATGAGCATTTCCGGGCGGGCAGCCTTTGCAGCGGCAGTAGCGGCCACGACGAGGTCTGCATCCGGACCCTTGCCCGAATTGATGGTGCTGTAAGAAAGCATAGCAACGCGGCTCGGGAGGCCGAAAGCCTTTGCCGTGTCATCGCACTGAAGAGCGATATCGGCGAGTTCTTCGGCAAGCGGGTTCAGGTTGATAGCGCAGTCACCGTAGATGTAAGTCTTGTCCTTCATGCACATGAAGAACACAGAGCTCACAGACTTGACACCCGGAGCGGTACGGATAATCTGGAGAGCCGGGCGGAGCGTATCAGCCGTGGAGTGGATAGCGCCAGAAACGAGGCCATCGACTTCACCGAACTTGAGCATCATCGTAGCAAGCATTACGTTGTCTTTAAGAGCAGCGCGTGCAGATTCCGGAGTCATGCCCTTGGCCTTGCGGAGTTCCACGAGAGTCGGCACATACTTTTCAGCAAGTTCTGCGCTCGGTTCGATAATTTCGATGTTAGCCGGGAGCTTCACGCCAACAGACTTTGCGGTAGCTTCGATATCAGCCTTCTTGCCGATGAGGACCGGCACGGCGATGTTGCGTTCGACAGCGAGGCAGGCTGCCTGCACGGTACGCGGTTCAGAACCTTCCGGGAGCACGATGCGCTTCACGCACTTGGATGCCTTGGAAAGGAGGCTTGCGCGGAACATGGCCTGGCTTACGCGACGTTCAGCTGCCGGAGCGGCGAGGTCGCCAGCAACGCACTTTTCGCAGCGGAGCAAGCGCTTCGGGCAGAAGAGTTCGGCATCTTCGCCATCGGCAAAAATCTTTGCATCGAGGGCGGAAGCGAGGTCGTCGTTGAACTTGTGAGCAATGACATCGTTCATGCCCGTTGCACCAGCGACGACAACAGCGTCGACATCGTCAAAATCCTGCTTGAGGAAATCGGCGCAAATCTTTTCCATGAGCACGGCAGACTTGCCGGCCTTGATTTCAGCAACGCTATCGGCAGCATTGAAAACTTCGAGCGGCTTATAGACTGTAGCAATGAGGCCCGCCTTGGTAACGGCGTCGACAAGTTCCTGGACTTTGGCTTCCATGTTGGAGGCAGCCGTGGCAACTAGGTAAACACGATTCATTTTAATCTCCAATTTTGAATTTACGAGTGTAAAGGTAGGATTTTTTAGATCGATAGACAGGAGGTGCCCGCTCGGAGGCGGGCATGACAAGCTTCAAAAAACATTTCCACACAACCAATGACTATTGACCAACAACTAATGACTAACAGCCAATATGTTTATTTTGGTTTACAATGCCAAAATCTTTCACAAATTAGCGCATTTTCCGATGTAATATTTCCATAAACTCTATTGACAACATAATTTTATTGTTATCTTTGGCGTTGAAAGTGTATGGGAAAACACTGTGGGATAGGGGAATAAATACTTAGGAGTCACGGATGAGGATCAGTGGGCTTTTATACAGGGTTTTGGTGTGTTTGGCGATTTTCAGTGCCTACGCATTTGCGCAGACGGTTGCTGTCGCACACATCATTTACGAGGGCAACGTCTTGTACTATGCCGACAACGAAAGCAATTTCGTGTACAAGGCCGTTGAGAAAAATTCCGATGGCACTTTCACCATCGAATTCACTAACGAACGTCTTGCTAACGGCAAGAAAGATGTTCGTCGGCTACAGTTTGGAGTAGGCTGTAACGGCAACACATGCCATACGGACTTGAGTCCAAACAATAAGCCATTACTGGGCGAGCTTTTCCCGGGGTACAAGGAAAACGTCACAGACGCTGCAAATATCGAAAAGCAGGAAGTCTGGATTGTCATCAATGAAGACAAGACGTTGACGATTTCCGACACTAAACCGGTGGTCGCGGTCAAGCCTAAAAAGCATATCCGCTTTTTGACGCCGTGGACAAACACGAACGCCATCATGTTCTTGAACGACAGCGAGAACTACATGCACGCCGTGGGTTCCCCTTACTGCGGCTGGTTCGAGGCCGAGGTTTCAAAGCCTTCTACCGCAAACGTCTACTTCAAGCAGACAATCGGTTCGACATTTGTCGGGTCCGACGGCACGACCGAAGACGAAACAACTGTCACGCCAATCAATCTGGATTCCGCCATTGCACTCAGCGATACCATCTGGGTAGTCGCTTACCAGTACGGCGCTCCCGAAGTTCATACAAACTATCCAGGCATCCTTGGCGAATGCCTCCCGAAGATTCTCCCGGTCATGATGTTTGACTGGTACGACGGATCCATGAACTCCGATGGTTCCAAGAACGGCCTCAGCTATGGCGATGGCGGCGCAGGCCGCACAGGCTTTGATGTGCGCGGCGTCCCGATGTTCGGCATAGGCACAAGCGAAGACTTTGGCCCTGACGGCTGCAAGGGAACACCAATGACGGGAATGGTCGAAAAGCAACTCGGCCCGAACGGAGTTCCCGTGAGAGCAAAGAACTTCCCTGAATCCAGCTGCACGAACGCCACCCACCTTAACAATTGGTTCCTCCCCGAAGTCCTTTACAACGACGGCGTAAATACATACACGAACGTCACGTGCCGCGACTTGGAACTCACGCTTACCGATGATGGTTTCTGGCTCGGTCAAAAAGATGACGAAAGCCCGGAAGGCGGTCTCTTCTTGCTCGACGACTTCCGCTGGCTCGACAGCGCACAGACCATAGAAAACCCGCACTACGACTCCCTCAGCGGTGGCGACGATATCCCGGGTTACCACAACTACGGTTTCACCATGAAGATCCAGGCCGAGTTCGTCTACGTCAAGGGCCAGTATTTTGAATTCAATGGCGACGATGACGTCTGGGTATTCATCAACAACAAGCTCGTCGTTGATATCGGTGGCCAGCACAAGAAAGTCAGAAAGGCAGTCAACCTGGATACGCTCAACCTCACGCCGGGCGAGACTTACCCGTTCCACATTTTCTATGCCGAACGCAAGCGCACGCAGTCGAACTTCATGATGAGAACTTCCATTGACTTGAAGGTGGAATCAAGCATGTTCCTCACGGACCACTCGACCGATTCGACACTCATCAAGAAGGAAGTCTGGCAGAACATCCGCGAAAAGACGCTCGCCTGCGACTTCTCCTCGAATTCCGAAACCAAGCGCACGGAACGCGGACCTTCGAACTTCACGTTGTTCGGAAAGAGCCTCCCGATGACGGGCGTCGCCTTGAGCAAGCTCGATACCGCCTACTATAGCGGCATCACGATTACGAACGACTTCACGATGCTCACGATCAACACGACGAACATTTCCCGCATGCAGACACTCCCGCCGGGAACATACTACGTGCGTGTCTCGCTCAAGAACAACCCGAAGGAATACAAGGATGTGTACTTCACCATCCCGCCGACGGAACTTCCGAACATCGCCTTTGCAGACATCATCGACTCGAGCTACTGCTTCATTGCCGACATCATCAAGCAGGACACGCTCTGCCTCGACAAGTACTGGAAGCCGCTTGGAAACGAAATCAGCCGCGACATCAGCAGCGACACGCTCCCCATCAACATGAACAGCGCCGAAAAGCTCTGGGCCGGCCGCATCTACCCCATCAACGTCTCGTTTGTTGAAGAATGGGCTCGCAGTTACAGCGGCATGGTCGTCCAGGTTTCCACAAACGATGCAAAACTCATCCCTTGCGATTCCCTCGGCAACCCCCTTCCGAATAACGAGTTCGTGCTCATCGAAGGCAAGAACACATTCTTCGTGAAAGCGACAGGCGCCGTCAGCAACGGGACAATTACAATTTCTACGTCGGTTGCAAAGAACAAGAGCGTCAACTGGACAAACATCAACATCGCAGAACCGCCAGTCCCGCAAATCGAGACCGCATACATCTACGACAGAAATGGCGACGGCCGCGGTGATAGCGTCTGGGTGAGCTTCAACAAGCCGCTCGGCGGCAACAGCGTGCTCAATACCATCACGTTCACGTTCGGGTATACACACTATGAACTTGCAAACGTAGTTTATGCCGAAGGCGCCCGCGAACTTTCAATCGTCGCTGACGGCGATGGATTCAGCTCGTCTATCTCGACCGGTGGCGCAACGGAGCCCTACTCCGGAAAGATTACCGCCCAGTACACCTACACGAACCCCGAAGACTTTACGGTTTCGAACTTCTCCGTGGACGGCCTCCTCGGTGACGCCATCGGCCCCATCATCATGGCCGCCGAAATCTCCTACACCGCCGACGGAAAGACCATGCTTACGCTCACGTTTAGCGAAGGCCTGAACACTCTGAACGCGAACTCCGACCTGTTCAGCTACCGTAGCTACGGCAGCGGCTCGCTTTCGACCTTCGTGCAAGAAGCGGACTACCTCGCCACCGCACCGGCAAACCGCTGGAAGCTCATTTTCTCGAAGAAGACCATCTCGGATATCATCCCCATCGTAGGTGACTCCATCCGCATCAAGCCGCCTTCCGAAGGCGGACTCGCACTCGACCTTGTCGGCATCCCGGCCCATGACCTGAACCCGTGGGTACGCATCACGGGTGAACAGCGCATCACCGTGACAAGCCCTCCGGTCGTCACGATGGACAAGAACTCGCCGAACTTCGAATTGACCAAGGAAATCGTCCGTAGCGATTCTGCAACCGTCCCGATACTCGTCCAGAGCGATAACCCGCTCACGGCAACGCAGGTCGGCGAAATCTATGGCACCCAGGGCCACTACCTCGGCGACATGAACATGTCCGAACTCGTTGAAAACGAAATCAGCGAAATTGCAAAGGTTGTAAAGACAAGCACGGTCTACACAGACAAGGATGCAGTCAAGAACGGAAGTCCCTCGACAACGGTCACGCTCGAGACGATCATCGGCATGATGGAACGAAATGAAATCTCGCCCAAGGACGCCCAGGAAAGGTTCGGTGTCAGCCAAGTCATCATCAATGCCTACAACAATGGACTTTTGACCAAGGAAAACCTGAACAACTACATGCACGGCACCGATGACGATATCAAGACCATCGCCGAATCCATGGCCGACAAGACGGAACTCAGCTACAAGACGATTTACTTCTCCAGTCTCGGACAATTCGTGAACAGCGACGAAGGAAAAATCGCCTGCAACGACAACATTTTCAAGACGGACGGCTCCCAGAACTGCCTCGGGAACGAAGGCCACCTCTACCTCGCCTGGAACATGCGTTCCCATAAGGGCCGCCTCGCAGGTACCGGAGTCTACATCGCCCGCCTCGAAATCCGCCTCATCGTGAACGGCAAGCGAATCACCAAGCGCACGCAGGACTTCCTCTGGGGATTCCGCCACGGCAAGCTTGCAATCGCAGATTTCGGCCTGCAATAACAGTCAAAAAGTCTACAAAAATATTCCAAAAGGCGCCTACGGGTGCCTTTTTTGTGTAAAAAACGGAACTTTTCACCCTAGATACAAAAACTACGGTCCTTTGTTGCAGTCTTCGCAATTTATTTTACAAACAGGCAAAAAAAATTTGATAAAAATCACTAGATTGAGTGTATTTTCAGTATATGGGTAACATCTTCCGGGAGTCGTGGATGCGGTGTAAAAATATTGTCTCAAGTTTAATTTTCGTACTCTTATGGGCAGCTATTCCGTCGATAGCGGCCGATTACAACATTACCGTCAAGGATGAAAGATACGGTTCGCCCGCAAGGCGCATCTACGTCGTTTTGGAAAAAACGGTAGACGGAGTCACCACATCCAGCAACTGCACACAGCTAACGAGCAAGGCCGACGGCACCTTCAGCGTCAAGGCAACATTGACCGCCGAAACAGAGCCGAAACTGACCTTTTACACAGGCAGGACTTCCTCCGGCAAATGCAACTCTGACATAGGCAGCATTTCGCCTTTGGCTGGCGCAGAACCCGTGGAAAGCGAATTCACCATTACCATTAGCAAAAACAAGGTCGTTACACAGGCAAACGGCACAAACACCACCGAGCCCTCAACCACTCCCGGCAACGATGGCCCCGGCACGCAAACACCTGGCGACAATCCTGGCACTCAGACCCCCGGCAGACCGACCCAGCAGACTAAGCAAAAAGTGATCCGCTTCTTTGTCCCCTGGACAAATACGAACGCCATTCTCTATGTTGCAGGCGGCAAGTCCGATACGATGTCCACCGTCAAGAATTACTGCGGATGGTTCGAATCTAAAGTTACCCCGCCCGATGGCTCGTTCCAGGTCTACTTCAAGCAGACCCTCGGCTACGAATACGTCACGGACATCCACAACTCCACCAAGATTCTCCCGATTGAACAGAGCACGTTGCTTTCTCTCGATGCAGCCGCTGCCGAAGCCGATACCATCTGGGTCAAGGCCGGCAAGGAAATCGGAATCGCGACAACAGTTTACACTAAGTACCCGGGCGTCCTTGGCGATTGCCCCACCAAGACTCTCCCCGTGATGATGTTTGACTGGCTCCATGGCTCAAAGGGCGATGGTGACGGCAAAGGCAAGAACGGCGACCCCGCCAATGGCGTGAGCGCAGACTTCGGTTCTGGCGGATGCTCTGGAAGCAACAACTCCAAGGGCAACATGAACGGGATGGTCGAAGAATACCTCGGCCCGAACGGCGTCCCCGTACCGGCAGCAAACTTCCCTGAAAAGTGCAAGATTACAACCCACCTCGACAAATGGTTCCTCCCCGAAGTCATCACAACTAAGAATGGTGTTCAGTACACCAACGCCACCTGCCGTTCTATCGAATTACAGCTCCAGAATGACGGTCTCTGGCTTGGCCAAAAAGACGATACCAGCCCAGAAGGCGGCCTCTTCTTGCTCGATGACTTCCAGTACCTCGATGCCGAACAGACTATCCTGAACCCCTACTTTGACAATCTCACTAGCGGCCGTAACAAGAGACACAATTACGGCTTTGCCATGAAGATCCAGGCAACGTTCGAATACGTTCCGGGCCAGTACTTCGAATTCCTCGGTGACGATGACGTGTGGGTGTTCATTAACAACCGCCTTGTCGTGGATATCGGTGGCCAGCATCAAAAGGTTTCTGGCGCAGTCGACCTCGACACGCTTGGCCTTCAGGAAGGCGTAAACTACCCGTTCCACATCTTCTATGCCGAACGCCATACATCCCAGTCCAACTTCATGATGAGAACGTCCATCGACCTGAAGACCGAAACGAGCATTCTCGCCAAAGACCTCTCTGCAGCAGGATTTATTAATTACGAAATTTACCAGCGCGTGAGCAAGCAGGCACTCTCTTGCGACTTCTCCGGTGCCACGACGACGGATACAGTCGCCGCTCCTTCGAACTTCACCTTGATCGGTAACGGCGCCTATGCCGAAGGCGTTGCACTCGACAGCGTGGGCACCTGGTTTGGCGGCATCGTCATCAAGCCGGGCTACACAGGCTTTACTATCAACACGGAACAGATTAGAAGCATGCGCACGCTCCCGCCGGGAACGTACCAGTTGCGCTTCGCCCTCCAAAGCGATGAAACCCAGTACGACGAAATTACGTTTGTCATCGACCAGTACGACTCGCCCGAAATCTTCTTCGCCCGCGTCGATAGCCAGAACAAATGGACCATCATCCCCAAAGGCACTGACGGCACCGTTGACGGCTTGGTCGATACGCTCGGCAAGTGGGTCAATACGCGCTACCCCGTGAACGTGACTTTTGAAGAATGGGCCACATTCGATGACATGGTCTACATCGCCACGAACAACACGGCGGTCATCCCCTGCGACGAAAACGGCAACCCCATTACAGCCATTACGCTCAAGAACGGCAAGGCCACATTCTATGTGAAGGCGACTGCAGCAGTCAGCAACATCAAGCTTGTCGTCACGAGCTCCGATGAATCGCAGCAAGCCATCTGGAAAAACATCTCGTTCATGGAACCGCCTGTACCGCAAGTGGTATCCGCAAGCATTTTCGACAGAGATGGTGACGGTCGCGGCGACAGCGTTTATGCAAAGCTCTCGAAGCCGCTCGGCACTTTGAACCAGATGCTCGTCCGTATGGATTCCATCCAGCTGGAATTTGGCGAAACGTTCCCGACAATCATCAGCGGATTTGCAGCAAACGACTTTGACAGTTCTTTGGCCATTGTTGCCGATGGCGGCTTTGGAACCGTTCCGTTTACCGGCGGTGCAGAAAACATCTACAGCGGAAAGATTACGCCGTTCTGGATGTATGCCGAAGGTGGCGTTCCGACAACGATTAGCCTCACAAGCGACGTGTCGGACTCGATTGGCCCTGTAATTACGTCCGCAGACATTGCCTATAGCGATGACGGTTCGACAATCCTCCAGCTCACATTCAGTGAAGGGCTTGATTGCGAAAACGAAATCGAAGCCTCTTACTTCACGTACTTCTTTAAACAGACCGGCGCCATAAGGGACGACATTGTTCCGGACATTCTTCTCAAGGAGAATAAGTCCAAATGGAAACTCGTCTTTAGAAGCACGACCAACGAAAAGGACAACATCCCGGTCATGGGCGATTCCATCAAGCTCGTCCCGAATGTCCACATGGACCTTCTCCACAGAAGCACAGACCCGAGAAATCCGTTTGTCCGAATTTCCGGTGAACAGAAGGTTGTCGTGACAAGCGCCCCAGTCGTGACCATCGGCGAATCCGATTCTTCTAGAGCCATCATCTCGAGCCCGACACCGACTGTCCCGAAGCTTGTACAAGACGACAAGCCGATGACAGCAAAGGAAGTCGCACAGAGCTATGGTTCCCAGGGCCACTACCTTGGCGATCTGAGCATCTCGAGCCTCGTAAAGGATGAAGTCACCGACCTCGGCGCGGCCATCAAGAATTTCAACGCAAAGAGCATTGAAACCGGCGGCCCGCATCTCGAAGAGGTCATTACGCTAGTCCAGACAGGACAAATGAGCATCGATCAGGCAAACAAGACGTATCACCTCGGTGATAACATCGTGAACGCCTACAAGAACGGCGTCATCACGGCAACTGACGTGACCGGCATCGCAAACGGTAACTCCTCGGTTATCGAAAAGGTGACCAGGGAACTTGCCGCCCAGACGACGCTCGAATACAAGACCCAATACTTTACAAGTCTTGGTATGTTCGTGAACAGCACCTCGGGGTCGTTCTCCTGCACAGACCAGTTCTACAACGGAAACTGCCTCGACACCCATAACGACGGCAAGATATTCCTCGCCTGGAACATGAAATCGAAAAACGGCCGACTGGTCGGAACGGGCGTCTATATTGCAAGATTGACGTACAAGATCAGGATCGGCAACAGAGTCATCGTCGACCGCACGCAAGACTTCCTCTGGGGTGTGCGTCACGGCAAGACCAAGGGATTCGAAATCGACCTGAATTACTAGGACTTCCTCCTCTCTCTAAAGACGCCTGCGTGGCAGGCGTCTTTTTTTGTATAAAATTTTAAGGATAAATGCTATAAAGGAGATTCCCGCTCGGAGGCGGGAATGACAATGCAAAAAAAATCCCGGCCAAGCCGGGACTTTTTGCGTTTAACGCGGGAATGTCTGCGCGAGAATCGCGGATGACAACTTATGCGAAGTTGTACAAATCCGTGATATCTTCGTTGTTCTTGTCGTACATCCAGAACTGGTTGATGTGGGCATATTCATCTTCCACGAGGGAAATCTTGATGTTATGCTTGTATTCCAGATAGTTGAACATACGGTTCAAGTCCTTGCAAAGCACATCGATGACCGGAGCGCTCACGACGAGAGTGACTTCGCGAAGACGGCCCTTGGTATGGGCGCGGGCGAGCCAGCGGTCGATCATGCCGAGCGTCGATTCGAGCGTTGCAATGCGGCCACTGCCGTTGCAAACCGGGCAGCATTCGGTCTTTTCGGTCATCAGGTTCACGCGGACGCGCTTACGGGTGACTTCCATGAGGCCGAACTGGCTGATCGGGGCCGGGCTAATCGGGGCCTTGTCGCGGCGGATAGCCTTGCGGAATTCCTGATAGACGGCTTCGCGGTCTTCATCGGTTTCCATATCAATGAAGTCGATGATGATGAGGCCGCCCACATCGCGGAGGCGCAGCTGCTTTGCGATTTCGTGGCAAGCATCGAGGTTTGTCTCGAGGATGATCTTGCCCTGGTCCTTGCCATGAACCTTCGGACCCGTGTTCACGTCGATAGAGACGAGAGCTTCGGTCTGTTCGATGACGAGGTTGCCACCGCGCGGAAGCGGTACCTGACGCTGCAAGGAGCGAGCGTAGTCGTTTTCAATCTTAAAGTATTCGAACAAGCTTTCGCTAGAGCTCCAGAGCTTGACCTTATCAAGCTTATCCGGAGAGAGAACCTTCAGGTAATCGCGGAGAGCAAAGTACTCGTCGCGGTTGTCGATATACACGTAGTCCGTGTTGTCGCCGAAGTATTCGCGAACCGTCTGTTCGATGGAATCGGATTCTTCGTAGATGCAGGTCTCGGGCGGCATGGTTTCGAAGTTGTACTTCGTCTGTTCCCACTTGCTTTCGAGTTCGCGCATCTGCTTATTGATTTCGAATTCGGATTCGTTGAGGCCGTTGGTGCGGACGATGTAGCCCACGTCGCGGCCCTTGAGGCGGCGTACGACCTTCTTGAACTCGCGGCGCTTGACCGGATCGCGTTCACGCTTCGAGACGCCGACGAAATTTGTACCCGGCATGCAGACCAGGAAGCGGCCAGCAAAGCTCAAGTGTGTCGTCAAACGAGCACCCTTGGTACTGATCGGTTCCTTGACCACCTGCACCATGATTTCTTGGCCTTCCTGGAGAATTTCGTCAATCGAAATTTCCTTAGAGGCATCGCCTTCATCATCATCGTCACCATATTCGCGGCGCAACAGTTCGTTGCGGTCCATGGCGTCTTCCTGATGCAAAAAGCCAGCCTTCTCAAGACCAATGTCAATGAATGCCGCCTTGAGTGCGGGGAGCACCTTCTGAACGACACCCTTATAAATATTGCCCAGAACTCGATTAGAGGAAACACCTTCAACAACCAATTCCGCAAGTTCGCCATCTTCCATGATAGCGATGCGCTTTTCGTACGGTGTTTTGCTAATCAAGATTCCGCGCTTACACTTATTTGCCATTAAAACTCCTAAAGGGTAAAGCAAAACTTGATAGAAATCCCCAAGACCAGTCCAAAAGTATGGACCGTGTCCGAGCTCCCGATGTTTCTTGACGGAAAGTACCGCCCGCCTGCAAAGCAGAGCCTGGGGACCTTAAATATAATAAGTGGTTGGTGGTTAGTGGTTAATGGCTAGTGGAAATACGGGGAGAAATAGCAAATGAAAGAAATTATATTTATTCGCAATGGGAAATTGCACCGAAAATCAAGCTGAAGAATCTCTAGAAGCGTTCAAGAAACGCATTCACAAACTTTCGTACGATGAGCTTTATGACGAGCTCGACGCCGCCGAAAAAGCAGAATCCGAAGAACGCATTGCAATCGTCGAAAAACGGATTGACGAACTTGAGCCTATTGAAAAAAAGAAAAAGGAGCTCCAAGAAGAAGAGGAAAAACTCAAAAGAGCCATTGGATTGTGGCCGCTATTCACTGTTTTTGGAGGCGCTTATGTGGCAAAACAAATTGCTTTTTTCTTGCAAAACAAGCAGTTTGGTTCATCAGAAGCTCTCAAAACAATCAGCAACCTCGAAGTCTTGCCATACGTTCCTTACGCAAGCGCAGTCGTCGGCATTATTATAGCTTACTCATGGAGCTATCTGCGCCAAAAGAAAAGAACTTTAGACTTGGGCATCACCGGATTTTGTTTATCTAAAGCATCAGCGGGCTTGTTCTTTGGGAGCTATCCTGGATTTTTCGTAACGCCGGGAGCCACTCTTTCTCGAGTTATCGCGGGTATCGTCATGACGCTTTCGCTGGTATTTATGTACAACATATTCACCAGAAAACACACTGGGCGTTTTTTCGATAACGCATGGCCATTGCTGTTGATAACTACCGCCGTTGAACAAATCGGCTGGTTGGAATATTTATAACCAATAGCTACAGACCATCAACTAACGGCTATTTTGTAATAAAGTAATCTTCCGGGTTGACAGGGGTACCGTTCACGCGGATTTCGTAATGCAGGCCGAGACTCGACTGGAGCCCGCTCTTGCCAATAAGCGCAATCGGATCGCCACGACGAACTTTAGCGCCTTGTTTCACAAGCGTTTCACCGAGATGCGCATAGAACGTCTTCACATGTTCCATATGCTCAATCTTCATCGAAAGTCCAAAGCCACGATGCTTGCGGACTTCGACAACAGTACCGGCACCTGGCGCATAGACCGTATCGCCTTCGGCAGCCAAGAAGTCCACACCTCTGTGCGGGAGCTCCTGATCCGTGAACGCATCGAAAACCATTTCAAAACGGCTCTTGATATCGTGATGGTTCTTGAGCGGATGTAAAACAGGAACGTGCGCCGCGAGCGCGGAATCCGCTTCAAGCTTGTTGAGTGTCTTACGGAACGTCGACCTCATCGCATGCAAATTCTTTTTCGGAGCTTCGTCGTCGGCGACGTTTTCGAGCGTAAAGCCGAGACCGCCCAATTTGAGGGTACTGTCGCGGACAATGCGCGTCTCTTCAATCTTTAAAATCGTCGTATCGACCACCGTGCGGATTTTCTTGATTTCGTTCTTGATGACCGAATTCTGGTGATAGACATCCATCAGGTTGCCGTTCGACAAGTTCTCCACAATTTGCACCGGCGAGAACATAATAAATCCAAGAATGGCGCAGACAGTTAAAACAAAGTAAATAATTACTTTCCGTACAGAGAAAGTAACGGTTTTCCCGCGCGATTCCTTGTTAGGATAAATGTGGACCTCAAGCTTTTTCACTTGGACCTTCAGCCTTGTTCAATTTCTGTTCGAGCTCGGCAACCTGTTTCTTGATTTCGAAGATGGCGCCCACGGTCTCGACAGCGGACGGGTCGTCCTTGATTTCGTCCAGACGGCCTTCCTGAATCGCTTCGTAGACCTTTTGTCCGAGCAGTTGGAACTTGTTTTTGAGCTTGCACTCTACCATCGACAATTCAACACGGGAAAGCACGTTTGCCGCGCAGTCCTTAGCCGTATTTTTCAGCTTATTTAGAGTATTTTCGTTCATAATATCTACCGACTAGCCTTTAAAATAGTAGATTTTTCGTTATAAAACAATGGAGAATTTTCTATGAGTCGCAGCGATCGCAGAAGAGCAAAGCAAAACGTCAAAAATTTCGTTCCAAAAAAGTCAAATGCGCTGGATAAACGAGTCATCGTGCTCCTCGCAATCATCGTCGTTGTATTTTTCGTAGGAACAATGATCATCCAGAGAGGCTAATTCATGAAGTTTACGATTCAAAAGAATGTGTTGCAGGACGCTCTGCAGGCAGCGATTAGCGCCGTCCCGAACAAGTCCACCATCCAGATTCTCAACAACTTTTCGCTCCGCCTCGAAGGAAACTTCCTCGAAGTGAGTGCCACCGACCTCGACCTCGGTATCAGGGTCAAGGTGGAAGTGCAGGGCGAACGTGATGGCGCAGTCGTCATCAACGCACGTAAGCTGTTCGATCAGGTGAAGAGCCTCGTGGACCCGAGCATCACGAACATCACTTTTGACGCACAGGATTACCTGGTCAAAATCCAGTGGAGCGAACGCGGTAAGGCAAGCATCATCGGCTTTGACGCAAACGACTTTCCGCCGTTCCCGGAAATCGAAAATGGCGAAACATTGAACATCGCCGCAAGCGAACTTGCATTCCTCGCCGAAAAGACATTGTTCGCCACTTCTACCGACTCCACGCGCTTGAGCTTGAACGGCGTGTTCCTCGAAGCAAAGGACGGCAAGATTTCCATGGTCGCAACAGACGGTCACCGTTTGGGCCGCGCAGCAATCGACCAGGAAGGCGCAGAACTTTCGAACGGCGTCATCATCCCGCACAAGGCTTTGCAGCACATCTTGCACATGGCTAAGGGCGATTCCACGGTTGAAGTCCGTACCTCTGCAACGCACATCCTCTTCAACACGGGTTCCATCCAGGTCATCTCGAAGCTTTACGAAGGACCGTATCCGAGCTACCGCTCTGTGATCCCGCAGCAGTTCGAACGTACCGCACAGGCCAACACCACGGAATTCCAGAACAAGATTCGCAGCGTGATTTCTATGGCTAACGCACGTACCCGCAAGATCCGCTTGCAGTTCGACGGCAACATCCTCGAACTCAGCGCCACGGACCCGGATGTCGGCGGCGATTCTCGCGAAGCACTCGCCATCACGCACAACGGCGAAGGCAGCTTCTGCATTGGCTTCAACGGCCAGTTCCTCGCAGAAATCCTTGGCATGTGCAAGAGCGAAGAAGTCATCATGAAAATGAACAACCCGCTTGGCGCTTGCATCATCGAACCGGTTGGCGAAAACATGAACTTCTCGTTCCTGTTGATGCCGACGCACCTCACCGACAACTAGTCGCGGTCGTGAAAAATTTAAAGGCTCTCGAGAGAGAGCCTTTTTTGTTGAAATGTATCTGCTATGGAACTGCGCCAAGTTTAATCGTGAACTGCCGCGAGAATTAATCAGGAACCGCCGCACACTTTGGATAAAGTAATTATGTCGAGTCAAATTCGCAAGAGAGTCAATAAGAAAATCACGAAAGCCATTCACGACTTCAATTTGATTGAAGACGGAGACCGCGTGCTCATCGCCACAAGCGGCGGCAAGGATTCTAGCGTGCTGTTGATGGAACTCGCCGCACGACTCGGCAAATTCGGGCCAAAATGCGAACTTGCCGCCATCCACATCCAAAGCGATTTTGCAGACAAGGCTCCCCGCGAATTTTTGCAACGAATGGCAGAAGAATACCCGCAAGTGCCGTTCTACTTTAAAGACGTCGCCGTAGAAGCACGTCTCAAGGAAGGTCGCAAGCTCAATTGCTACTGGTGCAGCACGCAGCGCCGCACGGAACTCATCAAGTTCGCAAGCGAAAACAACTTCAACAAGATCGCACTCGGCCACCACATGGACGACATCGTCGAAACGCTTTTGATGAACATGCTGTACAAAGGCGAGTTTAGCGGGATGCCGCCAATGGTGCCGTACGAAAAGTATCCGTGCAGCATTATCCGTCCGCTCTGCTACTGCGAAGAAAGCGAAATCATCGCTTACGCCGAAGACGCAGACATTCGCAAGTTCACCTGTACCTGCGAATTCTCGAAAGCAAGCCACCGCAAGACCATCCGCGAAGAAATCAAGAGCTTGACAAAAGGAAGCTCCACGCTCAAGGCAAACTTGTTCGAAAGCATGCGAAATATTAGAATGGATTATTTATTGTAAGACCGCTTTATTGCAAGGGGAACTGCGCATGGAAAGCAAAAAGAACCGCGCGCGCCCGACATTGTCATGCCCGCCTCCGAGCGGGCACCTCCTTTATGGCATTACACATCTTACGGATCGATAGTCAGCCTTCGCGAACGAATTTAAACTCGCCGCATCACTGCTGAACGACAAGAATAAATAGAATGCATTCGATTCTGGATTTTCAGAATCTTCGGTCGCGCTCCAGAAATACGCGTAACCGCCGATGCCATCGAACTTGCCGCCAGAAATTGTGCCGTCATCTGCTTTCGAGATTGCGCCGCGATAGCCCGCCGGGAGAGCATTGAATCCGAATTCATCCGTGCCGTTACCTTTTTTGAACCAGCCATCGCGAGATTTTAATTTTGCGCCAGTTTCATTCGAGACAACGCCGGGTTCGCCATCATGAGACTGCGCGAGGATTTGCGCAAAATCTTCATTCGTCGGGAGGCGCCAGCCATCAGGGCAAACTGTTTTCGCCTCCGCCCATGTATAAAGCCGCCCCAACCGTTTGCAATTGCGAGAATCACCATCCGGACAAGCACTCCCCTCTGTTGCATAATTCAAATTCTCCGCCATCCATGTCTGCTCGCCAATTTTCACGACACCATAAGACTGCCCGTCACGCGAATCCGTGAAAGACTCGGAACAAGCGGAGAAGAGAAAAGCAAACGCAGCAATAGCGAAAGAGGAATGGAGAGTGAAACGCATAGGGAGAATTTAAAAAAAATCATTGCGAGTTAGATATTTTTGCTTTTATCACTACGATGAACCATTTCAAATACATTGACAAACACTTTTGTAAGCGGTCCCATAATGCTATTTATCAAACAACCCGCTTAACAGTGTATGCCAAATTCAACAGATTCACGCCCACAACGCGCTCGTGCAAACTCTCATCCATTTCATTAAAACCGCGGTCTATGAATTCTTTTCGCCATTTCTGCAGACCATTGTACCATGATGGACGACAACACGAATTTTGCGATTTTTGAAGACAAAACAAAACCGCAATATCTAGAAGCCGCTTATTCTTATATCTTTTTACGCTTTCAATAAATTTTTGAACATTGGTATCGTTGTCCGCTGTATAAGTCAGAGCCCAAAAGCTTTTGTTATTGGCATCTATTCCCAAAGTCAATCCTATTAATGGAGCTATACTTTTCATATCTTCTTGAAACAGCACTATCTTTTTATCAATAGTATATGCAGGAACCCAACCTCCAGTACACATCACAGGAGCCATTACATCAAAGCTAAAAACAATAGCCTTGACATCTTTATTTGCGTTTTTCGTAGAAAACGCTTTCTCGCACACACTTATTTCTTTTTTCAAGTCGTTTAAGGCTATGACATCTCTTTCTTTCGTCGTCTCCACCATATCATATAAAAGATTTTTGTCAGCACCATCACTAGAAAGAATTTTCTCTAAAAATTCGATGGATGTCTTTTTATGAAAATATTCATAGCTCATCGCCCTATAATGCAACTGAAGAACCACTTCATCGTCAAAAATTGTTATCGGTTTATCGATTCTATTAAAAAGTTGCGTATCGTGGTGATTACAAAAGCCTTCAAACGTAGAAGCTTTTTTAATTGTCCATGGTTCAAAAGATGTTTTTACAGAGCCTTCACTTTCATCCATTAAATGAAAGCATTTAGAAATACTACCATTCCAAACACAGACTTTGTCACTTTCAGCTATAAGCTTTAACTGTTCCGACCTTGCAATAGAATGCGATGAAATTGGACCACCCGAACAATTTGCTGCATCAAAACTATGCGCAATACAGGTCTGGTTCGCCTTAATTTTCTGATCTAATTCTTCAAGTTCTTTTCTTGTCACTTTCTTTCCTTAAAATTCAACACAACTTTTTAATCATTTGGAAAAAAATCCCTCTTTAAACACAAGCGCAAATGAATATCCCAATCCAAAACCATATTTTTTATCTTCAATAAATTGAGGCCCAATCGAACAGCCTGTACCTAATTGCATTGTTGAATAACCATAAGGAACAGCCTCCATCCACCCCAGTCTCTTATAAACATCAAAAGCTAACACACTCAACGGATTCAGAACTATATATACGCATTGGTTTGGTTTTGGGTCTGAAGGGAAAGCCAATCCCGTAACCTCTTCAAATAGCATAACTAATTGCGCTCTAGTCGGACGCGTATCAAACAATGCGTCCCACAAACATTTAATCGCATCATCATGCTCTTTTAATACGGCATAAATTATTTCATCCAATTTTTCCTGTTTTTTTTCAGCATCCGCCGCAATTGCTGCGGATACGAACGGCACATAAGAACCAATTGCGTTACATATAAAATGAAGCGTAGTAACACTTTTTGCAGAAGTAAACGCATTTACAATTTGGTTTAATTTATCCGCTGTTTCATCGGCCATATTTTTCCTCATTTTGTATAAAATCACAATTCTCGTATTCAATAACACAGGTAAAATAACTTATTTTACCTGCATTTGCTACAAAGTAAGAAAAGAATAACTTTTTACTCCACGCCCAGAGCCTTAAACACGGCATCTTCGGCGGAGTTATAGAAAATGAGGTTGAAACTTCCGATGAGTTCAGACGGCACGCTTCCCAAGTCGGGTGCAGATGTAATTGGCAGCAGCACTTTTTTCGCTCCGCTGTCAAGGCATACCTGCAAGGCGTTCGCCAAGTTTTCAACTTTCATCAATGTACCGCTCATGCTGATGTCGCCAAGTACAGCGAGCAACCCCAGAGTCGGCTTATCCAAGGCAATGGAGCAGAGCGCAACCAATGACGGCAAAGCCAAAGTTGCCGTCATGCCGATACCCTGCAAATCTTGATAGTTGATAATGTAGTCCTTGGTCGTCGTGCTGATGGAACCGCTTATGCGATTTCCGTTAGCCTTCAAGAAATTGAAAGCCGCAGCCGACGATTCCTTGGCATCGCGATCGTTTCCAAGTCCTGTGCGGTCGAATTTTCCATTGCCGGGAAGCATCTGGCTTTCCAGGCGGAATACGCCAATCATTCCGGACTTTCCCGGGCTTATGGTATAGACCTGCCCTGGGCTGCATACGCCATCGGGAATGAGCTTGCCTCCGCCCTGTTCCGGGACTGAGACGTAATGCTCTTCAAATGTTTCGTTGTCGATGTACGAGAAATTCACGTCATAGAATTCCATGCCGCCCAATTTCTTGAGTTGTTCCTTGACGCGCCTACGCATTTCCAACGCGAACCTGAGAATTTCTTCGACATCGCTCTTTTCAAATTCGCCGTTCGGATAAACTAGCTTTATCAAGCCATCAACGGTTCTGCGGACAGCGATAGTATCGCGCTGGTTCAGATTTTTGCCTAGATGGAAATAACGGTCCAATGCATCGCCGTATTGTTCCTTGCGCAATTCACGCACAAATGCGGCGAGATAATCGGTAATAAAGCCGTAATCGCCAGTAAAATGCTCTGGACGGAACTTCGGAATTTCCCAGCCAGGAATATAACAGTGTATTCTGTCGAGGAATGCCGTATCTGTTCCCATTTCAGGTGGGAACGGATCGAACAGGCTCGATGTTTTCAGCAACACATCGACGCTTTGGTTGATGTTTCCCACAAACACCATGGACGCACTCGCAGCCTTTTCTTCCTTGCCGCGAGCGAAAGAACCCGATGCCATGTAGTCTTTCATTATCTGGACGCCGTCTTTATCCTTGAAGTTGATTCCGGCAACTTCATCAAAGGCGACGCAATCCCACAAGCCGACAAGCCCTACCGTCTTTCGGCCCATGTTGTAGAACAAATTTGCGACAGTCGTCTGGCCGCCAGAAACAAGAATACTGTTCGGCGAAATTTCTTTGTAGATATGGCTCTTGCCTGTGCTTCGCGGGCCCAATTCGCAAAGGTTGTAGTTGTTTTCGACAAGCGGAATCATTCGCGCCATCAGGAGCCACTTTTCACGCGGTTTCAATGAATCGGGTTCCATTCCGGTAGAACGGAGCATTACGTCTATCCACTCTTCCTTGGTAAACGCCTTGCGGCCGTTCTTGAGTTCGCCTATATCGACGCTCGGCATCTGGATAGGAGTCAGTTTACGGACATGAATGGGCGATTCTCCACGTTCTTCTTCAATAAATTCGTATTCAAGCTGGACAATGCACCAGATACCTCCGCAAAGCAGGCGGTCGTACTTTTGCGGATATTCGTCCGGCATTATGATGTCGCGCAATCCGAGGTTCGAAAATTCGGAATGGTAGCGGTCATCACGAGTATTCAACGCGACAGAAATCTTGTCGATGACGGTGTAGGACCCCTTTGTACGGAGAAGGGAAAGAATCTTCTGCGATTCGTCGGGACGAACAAAATTATCGGAGAGGATTTTCTTGACCTGCTGCACGCCCTGTTCAATCACCGATTCGTCATCGGAACTGCAGTACTGGCCCAGAAGAAATTCCAGCACGTAAACCGGAACGTTCGCACCTTCCTTTATTTTTTTTGTCAGGTCCTTGCGGACAATCTTCCCTGCGAAATTCTCGCGGAGTTTCGCCTTTATGGTTTCACGTTCGTCATTCATTTCGTTTTCCATACATCAGCCCGCTATGCAAAAAAGTTGAAGTCGTCCGTTGCAAAAGGAATGTCTATCTGGAATGAAATTTTATTGATTTCCAGTCCGCTATCGTCAGCAATGACCAAGTAATAAACATCCGTATTGCTGTATTTCCCCTGCTTCAGGTTGAACCTAATCTTGAACGGTTTCTGCTTGTCTTCTTCGGTCTTCTTGTCTGCAATAATGCGTCTCGGCTCACAAATCTTGTTGCCGATTTCATCGGTAAAATACACTTGGTATTCGGCCTTCTCGCGATTATCCGAAACAAGCGTTTCCTGGAAGAAGTCCAGATTGAAAATAAGGTTGCTCACCTTGCGGCCCGTGGAAAGCAATCCTATTGTCACGGGCTTTGTTTCGTACTTGGAGCGGTTCTGCAAGAGTTCCTTGTTGTCGCCACGGAGGAAATAGCATTCCACCACCGGCACGACCATTTCTTGCAGGCTTATGCCGCCATGGACAAAATTCCCGTCGTTGCCACGCATCTTGATTCGTGTATTTTCGCGCGGAGCAAACGCATCCATTTCATCGTTGTAAAGGAATTTCACCGGCATCAGGTATTCCGGCGTGGAACCCTTCTGCATAATGGCATAGCGGCGGCCATATTCAATATCTTGGGAACTGTCGGTGGTCTTGTCCACCTTTTCGTCTTCTGTCAGAGCGTCCCTTGTATAAAGGAAGCCGTGGTCCGCCGTGACATACACATTGGGCGCACGAAACATGTTAATTACACGCTTCATCAAGTCCATGATTTCGCGGACCGCAGTATCACAAGCCGTAAAGACATCGCCCTTATGCCCCGCTTCGTCTATGGTATCGTGATAGATATACACGACATCCATGCCATTTAATCTCGGAGTCAATTCTTCGCGCTTTAGGCTCTTGAATTCACTAGCCTTGATAGCTACGCTCTTCGGGTTCGTCGCCTTCAAGACGGCTTCCCTGTTCCCGGCATCTGTCGCCATGCCGTCGGCAAGCACGACCAACCGCTCGGTCTTGTCGTTTCCCTTGAGTTCTACAGAAAGCTTTTTATGCGGGAGCAATGCCGCCATACCGAACTTGGTAATGGTCGGGAATACCGCCTGCATACTGTGCAATTTCACTTGGCACAGCGCCTCCTTTTTCAAGGATTCTTCGAGAGAAGTCGCAACACCGTAACGGAGCGCATCAGAAACAATCACAAACACGCGATTCTTTGCCGGGGCGACATAGCGGTCGTAAAAATCGCTCTGCCTTTCGATACCGTCAATGTAGCCAAGCTTTTGCAGCTGTTCCGCCGCAGAATTGCTCCAGTTAGTCCCCAGCTCACCCAGGAACCAGTTCTTGTACAAGTTTTCGACAAGTGTCGCGACACGCTTGAACAAGTCATCCAATTCAGCGTTATAGGAATATTTCGCATAACTCGCCATGAATTGGCGGTAACACGCATCCATCTTATAGTATTCACTGGTATAGGCCTCCCAGATGGCCTTGGGCTCTACGACATGGAAACCGTCCGAACAGTGCGCCATGTAAAAGTCCTGCATATTCGCCACCTGGAACAGAGCTTCGTACATCGGTTCCCACTCGTCAAACCAGGTCAGTGTCCGCCTGGCTTCTACCGTGCGCCGAATAAGTTCAGAATCAATGTTGCTGTCAGCAATATCAGCCATCAGCTTGCCGAGGACAACCTCGTTTACGCATGGGAGGCACTCGACACGTTGCAAATCATTTATATCGAGTTTTCGGAGAACTTCGGTAAGTTGGACATCTTTTTCTATCTCGAAAGCGATATCCTTTAATGAATCGACATCGTCCGAATGCATCCATTCCGTCACAATCTCGTGGCAGAGCTGCTGGTGCGCCTCCGAAATATACTGCTCCAGCCCGGCCATATTTTCGGCCCTCAAAACGTGGCTTGCCGCAGTGAGCAACAGTTGCGTTGCCAGATGGCGTAAATCCATGTCCGTTTCGCCGTAGCCCGCACCATTTGCAATCCGCGCAAAGTCAGCTTCGGCACCAAACTTGACCAAATCCGCATAGAACGAATTGTTCTTGGTGTCAAGGCCCGCAATCAGGACCTTTCGGAAGATATTCTTGGCATTGCAGGAATCCATATTGCCTAAAGCGGCTATAATGGCAAGGATAATCTGCCCCGGAGAATTGAGCTTGACCTTGAGCCTAGACACTCGCTCGCGGCGTTCCTTGGCGGCAAAGAACTTGCGGTAACGCTTGACGATTTCGCGCAAGTTCGGCGAATCTTCGATATGCAGCTCTTCCATCCATATCGAAACCATGTCCGCACGGAATTCTTCGCTATAAAGCTCCACATCCATGAGCCAGTTGTCATCCGGGCGTTCATATGCAATCGGATTGTACAGCAGGATATCGCCTTCCGTATCATCGACGGCAATAATCTTCTTGACCTCGAAGTTGTTGCTGCCGGTAAGCTTGATTACGCGAACAGCATCCAGCGACAAGCCGTCAACATCATTTTCGAATTCACGGTCGGCATCGTACCACACGACAATACGGCGGCGGTAAAATTCCGGCAGAGGCTGGGCGAACTTCTTCTTCAGTTCCTGTACAATCTGTTCAATATCCATATTTAAACTCTAAATTTAACTTGGGACAAAACTTGGGACAAATCGGTCGAATTTAGCCTTCTATCAAATAACCATCAAATAAAAAAGTGCCGTTTTTATGCAAATTTCGCCGTTTTTCCATTTTCTTGAGCCTTTTTATCAAATAACCGTCAAATAAGATTAACTTGGGACACGACTTGGGACAGCTACTTATCAACCTTTTCAAAGCGAGCCAGCAATTCATAAGTTGAGTCCTTCACTTTGTACTGTTGATATCGGCTATTCGGCTTATCAGGAATAGTCATTTCAATCAAGCCCAAAGAGAGTAGCGGAGAAAGCAGTTTTTTTCTAAAACGGCTTCTGTTGGATTCGTGAGCGGCATGCATCAAATTTGATATCGGCTGAGGCCCTTCCATGGCATAAATCACATCAACCATACCAGCAATATCTTCTATGGAACCTTTATCACTCAAAATGTAATTTTTCAAGCACGTCTGCAAACGCTCGCGGGTAAAGCGATTCTTATCCAACAGATAGGCCTTATAAAACTCCGGATGACACGGAATGTCTATCAAGAAATAGGAACGTTCCTCATCCGTTTCTATTTTGGCTTTTGCCGAACCATTAACAGACAAAACCTTCTGTATCGTAGGAATTCCCGTGGCACGCCCTTCTGTCAAATCCAGTTCCTTGAGGAATTCACCGAGTCTTCGATTTCGATACCTTCTGGACCGGAGAACTTTGGCCTCAAGAATCGCTTCTTTTGAAATAGACCTATCCGGTCCAGAATGACTCAAAATACTGATTTTATCCGGCTCTATCGTAATTTCGACAGGTTCACGCTCTTGATAGTCTCGATGATAAAGAGCATTAACCACAGCTTCTTCCAAAGCCTGATAAGGATAATTAAAATACCGGAGAGAAAGTTCGCTATCTTTTTGTTTGACTACAGCCTCCTTGACCACATTTGTTTTGAGATAAGTCAAGGAGTCCTGAATCATCTTGGGTACAGGACCTTCAATCGGAGGGAGTTCAATGATAGTGTCGGGATCCTCTTCGCGACCATTAGGGAAAATCACTATTTCAACTCTTGAAACAGGGAAAAATTTCTGGGGGTTTTCACAAAACATCATGGCCGCAACATTTTTGATGGTTCGATTTTCTACAGGGCCATCAAAAAGGTTCATCTGTTCCAGAACCTCATTCATTTTGGCAGATTCGAAAGTAGCACCAAGTTTACTATTCACTTTGCGAAGATAGTCATATACAAG
Organism: Fibrobacter sp. UWB2; assembly: GCF_002210425.1. Taxonomy (NCBI): domain Bacteria; kingdom Pseudomonadati; phylum Fibrobacterota; class Fibrobacteria; order Fibrobacterales; family Fibrobacteraceae; genus Fibrobacter; species Fibrobacter sp. UWB2. Next base: position 361,342 of record NZ_MWQK01000003.1, read on the forward strand.
AACTGGCGAAATATCGGAAACAGTTATATTTGCATTACCCCGTTCGTCAAAGGGAATGCGACTGGCCATATCCCTTAGTTCTACTAGGACTTCACCTTTAGCCTCAATAGAACTTGTTCCTGTTCGAACATAAAATGCCTTTGGGCACCCTTTACTTACAGTTACATTCGTAGGAATTTCATACGGCCTATTTGCTCCCGATGGCACCCATATTGCAAGAACATATTTATCATCAACTTCTTCAACAGAAATGCGAGGCAAATAATAGGGATTAAATTTATTATTATAACCAACCATTTCCTTTTGAATAGAGTCCAATCTATCCCCGGAAATGCCCAATACAGGTCTCTTTGCAACGCCATTTTCCTCTTCAACGCCGACCAATATATATCCACCGCCAAGATTATCCAAATCATTGGCAAAGGCGCAAATAGAATGATAAATTGTATCAGGATTCCAACCCGCCTTAAATTCTACACGGGGGCCCTCAATTTTCCGACGGTTCAACAAATCTTCTACATCTATTGGTAATGCCATACAACAAACCTACTTAATTTTGGCCAGAACGTCCTTGAACTTGGCGTAGTTTACCTTTACTCCGTCATCGAGGTCGATGGGTATCATCTGGTCGGCGAGGTGGTGGATTTTTTCTTCGTAGGTGTGGAGTTCTTCTTTTTGGCCTGTCAGCTTGGCAAGTTGCTTTTTGAGGCGCACCTGTTCGTTAGAACTGATGACCTCGTTCAGGCGGGAATTGATACCGTCGATAGCGGTATCGTAGCGGCTCTGCTGTTCGTGAACATAGTCGGTGCGGATACGGGCGATGGTATCGGGCCTGTAGCGGTGCATATACACAAGACACTTGAAGCCGTTCTTTTTGCCGCTGTCGAACAGCCAGTAGATGGGGCGCTTGCCCGAACCCGTAACCTGGTAGGTGTTGCAGTGGTCCTTGAAAAAGTCGTCCAAAAAGTACTTGCGGATGATTTCACGGGAAGAACCCTTGCCGCCCAGAGCGTTCGCGATGAACTGCAAGTTGTCTTCTAGGGTAGATTCGCCATAGACGACCTTGACGAATTCAATGAAACGACCGACGATATCGTCTTCGAAGTATTCGTCGTCGCAAATCGGGATGATGTTGTCTGCATCAGCCTCGAAGGTCTTGTACTTGGAGGCGTCCCAGTCGCCGCCGGCGTAGGCAAGGCCAGGAACGTCGAGGCTGTAGCGGCCGAACATGCAACCCACGGCATAGCTGATAAGGCTCTTGATGTCGCGTTCAAGGTCCGCCTTGCGGACGGTCACGTCCTTGTCTTCGACATCGGGGGTAAGCTCGTCTTGCAAGCCGTAGATGTCGATAAAGATGCGGTTGAGTTCTTCTTCGTTGGCCTTGAGCGTGTTGAAACGAGTTTCGCATTCCTGCGCCCAGCGGTCATAACAATCCGCAATTAAAGCAGAAGGTGTTGAAGGTAACAGCGGATGCTTCGCGAAGTCCCAAGAGGTTTCAAAGGAGTCCCAGTCTGTTTTACATATTTGTATATTATTTTCAACCAAATTATCAACATTCTCTTTCTCATTCTTGTTCAATATCATCGGGACCCGAGACATTGGGCCCTCATGATAATCTAGTGTTGGCGAAAGAATCAACAACATACAGTCAATAACTTTAGTATTCGTCAAACCAAGTAAATATTTCAGATTGTTCGGATCCTTTAAAAAGCAGACTGACCCCTTACTTTCAAATAAAAAACCTTGCGGACTATACCGCATTGATAATGCTTGGCCACCAAGAGATGACCAAGTAATGCCTTCTTTAAAATAAAATTGTGGATTACGAATGACAGAGCCATTAAAACTTTTCATTTCAAGTCCGTCATTTGCCCAATTTGCCAAGTAGTTATTGTTTCCATACCATCGACGAAAACCACCTCCTTTATTGCAAGGAATCCACTTTGCCTTATCAGGATTTGGCTGATCTAACGAACTTTTCAATGAAATTTTTTTCCAATCAGGTTCAAACCATAGCCGCAAGAATCTTGGATTATTGCCTGTAGCAAAACCTTGTTTTGGATAACCATAATCACCTATTAGCAAATTATTAAAAGCCGATATAACTTTTTCAGAAGCCCAATATGCATATGGACTCCCTGGAATACGTGTGAAATTTTCTTGCTGAGCAACATACCGGCATTGACCAGACAAAAATAAATCTTCTTTACTCTGTTGCGAATTTGCATTTGTCAATCTCAAAAACAGAGCATTATAATTAGAACTTACACTTTTCTTCAAAACAAATGAAGTCGTTTGGACTACTTCACCACCAATTTCCTCAAAAGCTCGGACACCCAAATGAGCCATGTTTATAACATTACAATTCGATAACAGTAATTCTCTTAATTTCTTGAAACTTCCCAAAAACATCCATTGGTGTTGCGTTATCATCGCTTGCAAACCATCTTTTTTCAATAAATGTCCGCATTGTTCAATGAATACAGAAAATAAATCCGTTTTACTATTAGGGAAATTTTGAATAACATAATCAACAAGTTTTCCGCAGCAATCGCTAACGGCTCTATATGGCGGATTGGTCACAACCACATCGTATTTCTGCGCCATGGTCTGTGCAATCTGCACAAAGGGCAAAAGCGTGTTGATGGCAGGCAACTGGTAGATGCTCGCATCCGTTCTGATTTCTTCGAATCGGGCATAGAGAGCCTCAAAATCCACGTTGGTCACATTCAATATGGAACCGTATTCCTTGGCATCGTGCAACTCGCTTACCAAACGGTCCATCGCCTTCGTCAATTTTTCGTCGCCGTTCTCGAAATACTCCACCAGGTTACGGTCAAACCCGTTGCTCTCCATGATAGAATAGATATGGGGCTGGATTCCGCGATTCAGGAACCGGCTATCGTATTGCCTTGCCTTCATCATCACGGCAAAGTAGGCCAGCTGTGCCGCACGGTCATCGATATCCAAACCGTATAGGTTGTTCTTCACGATGCTTGCCACCGCATCGGTCGCCGTGTAGCCATACGCCATGTAAATCTGCACCAGCACATCGAACATATAAACGACAATGTGGCCGCTTCCCTCGCAAGGGTCAATGCAGCGTAAATCCTGCGGCTTTATCTTCGCGTATTCTACGCGTATTTTTGCAAGTTCCTCCTTTACGGAATCTTCCTGTTCGGCCTCGTCCAGGTAATACTTCCACTTGGGCTTGAGCAAGTCCGCATGCTGGGGGTGACCTTCGAGCCACAGGCGGCCAAGGCTGTTTTCCACCATGTATCGAACAATCCAGTCCGGAGTAAACAGCTGCGTTGCCGCAGGTATTTTTTCCTTGGTAATCTTGATGTTGTCGTCAAGGTCCTTGAAAACTTTCGCCTTGGGTTCCGTGTTGTAATACTGGTAAAGCCAACCAATAATCTGCACGGCGTCTTTCCAGTCCTCTTCGGGAATATCGTTCACGAGCCTGCCCACGGCACTGTTTGGCTCCAGCAGGTAATCCGGGAAAAGCAGTTCCGTGTAGTCCGCAATCCTCTGGAACATGCCCGGCAACAGCTTGTTCAGTGCGTTGCACTGCGTTATCACCAGGTACTTGAAGAGTTCGCCGTCCTGGTCGTTTTCCTTGAACGCATAGACCTTTTGCATGTCGAGCCCATCCATCTCCAAGTTGATGGCCTCGGCCATAATCTGCGGCTTGAAGGCCCCGGCATCGTCGCTGAACACGCGAACATGGCTCGGCAGATAGTCGTTCACCTCCATAAAGCGGAGCGCACAAAAGCGGTTGAACCAGGTGTAGGCCACTTCTTCTATCACCTGCTCAAAACTCTCGCTGCGGATTTTCTGAATCAAGGCAGAACGCTGCTGTTTTTCGACATTCGTAAGCACGCGCCCATTCACCGTACTCGCGTTCGGGTCGCCCACGGAACCTTTCTCGATGCCATACTGCAAAGCCTTCTGGCTCACGCGTGCAATCAGTTCGTTACGAGCCCAAATAGCGTAATTCTTAATAGCGTTCTTGTCCATAGTACAATCAAATCCTAGTTCAGTTCAATTCCGTCGTTACCTTTCAGCAAATCGAGCATCTGCTTGCGGATTTCGGCCACGTAGGCATCGATTTCGCTTTCGCTTTCGAGTCGCTTGGGGCGGAACACCTGCTGGCGAGACACGCGCACATATTTTTTTTCGGTTTTCGGCGGTTCGCCACCTTCCGTCGTGGGGGCTGCAGCGGGTTTCAAAGCCTCTTCAATCCGCAAACGATAATCATCCACACGAGACGTAATCTGGGGAATCAGGGAGTCAATCAAGGCGAGATTCTTGAGGGTTTCCACCTTTTGCTTGCGAGCATCCAGGAATATTTTCGCCTCGCTTACAAGGTGTGCCACCTTGCTATTGCCCTGGGCAGCGTCTTCAATCAGTTTCGCATTTTCGGCAATGGTGTTGAGCACGGCCATACGTTTTTCCTTGAGCATTTCGCTATGGGCCGTCTTTATGCGAGATATCAGTTCGTTCAGTTCGGGAATGCGCCCGTATGCATAGGGGCCGCTTGCCGGAATTTCAATAATAGACTTGAGTTCTTCCATGGCGTGGCGGGCATCCGCATTTTCGGCGATGTAGTCCGCATCGTCTTTCAGGTCATCTGCAACCTTGACCGCGGAATCGAACACCGACACCTGACTATTGAAGAAGTTGACGACCTTCTCCATGTTTTCGCGGGAGTCCAGCAACTCTTCCTGTTTTTTCAGGAGACAATCTACCAGCGCGATGTTGTCGGACTTTTGCGAAAGGATATCTTCCATCAAATCGCAAGCCTTGCTCACAACGCCCCGATCGGGGTAATTATGGCCGATGTAACGGTCTTTATAGCGGTCGTACAAATTTTTCTTGAGGTCGATATTGTCGATGATGAACTTCACGAGCCCATCTTCGTCGTTCGGGACCGACATGGCATGCATATAGTCGCGCAAGAACGCAACGGCATTCTTTATTTTCACGCCCGATACTGAAATGCGCTTGCTTACAACAGTCTTGCCTACTTCGCTCTTGCGGTGAAGCAGGTCCAGCTTTTGGGCAAGTTCGTCGGGCTGCACCGTGTTGCCCGCATATTTGATTGTCACCTTCTGCGCAGACACCAAAGTCGCAACAATCGCCGCGATGTCTATTTCGCGCCAACCGTAAGGCTTATCGCCATATTGACGCAAAATATCTGCCATGGAGACCGTCATCTTCTGGCGGTCCTTCATTTCGAGGAATTCCTCGACCTTCGCCACAGCCGCCGCGTTAGGGCAAGAACCTTCGAATGTCGGGTTTTCAAGAATAGAAAGCAAGTCCAAGTCGGAATCGTAATTGTGCTCAATCAGCCCAAGATGCCTATAGACATGGCCGACCAATACATCGAGCGCCTGGTTCAGTTTTTTCTTGGCATCTCCGGTGCATTCTATACGGTTGCCATCGACAAAGAAAACGGCCTTTTCAATCGCTTCCGAAATATACTCCATCGCCTCCTGCTCAAGGCTTGCGGCAATGTCGCTCTGGCTGCGGATAATATCCTGCATGGATTTTGGCAGCTGGGTCACGTTGCGCTGCTTTATGTACTTGCGGATTTTAATCGCATTTTCAAGGCGGTTGTAGTAGTCGATATCGGCAAGCACTACCACTGCCCTGCCGCTAGACGAGCTCATCAAAATGTTGTCACGCTTCTCAAGCACATCTGTTGCAGCCGTCAGAATCTGCAACACCATGCCGCCGGACCCGTTCGAAATCGCCTGGTTATCGACAAAGCGGTCGAAATCGAAATCGTATTTGCCATTACCGTAGCGGAACTTGCGGATGTCGTATATCTGGTCGAAAATAATGGAACCGATTTTGCCTACGACATCAGAAGTATCCACGGGTGTCATCTTGATTTCTCGCTGGATATCCTGTTCCTCGTTCGTGAGGAAGTTGTAGGTCTCGCCCGTGCGACCAATGTAGTTCTGCGAAAGCAGACGGTCAAGGCTCTTCTGCACCTCGTCACGCTTGGTAATTTTATCAAGCTGTATATTGTCCGCCATCAAGATGATGATGTTATCGAGGTTCGCCTTCACGTCATCTACATAACGGATAAGGTATAGCAACTTAAGAACGTCAACATCTTGCGCCTCAATTCCATTGCCTTTTTCGGATGCTTCCTGGCAACGTTCTATCACGCGACGGATATCGCTATTCAAGAAACTGCTAACCGTATCGTAGAACAGGTAGAACGGCGCAAGTGCAAATTCGTTTTCGTTCTGAATACGTTGAGCCGCCTCCTGGAACCCCGAAAGCATCGAACGTTCGCCACCCGCCAAGTGGGTGCCAGAATTTCCGTGCTTGCGAATTTCACCGAAGACCTTCTGCAAAAGCCTGAACTGGTATGGAACAAACGGGAAATTTCTTGCAAAATCTTCTGCCCCGGTGAATCCCTTGATATCAAGCACGCAATCCTTGAACGAGAACAGGTTTCGCAAAACAGAATCGTTCGTCTCGTAAATAGAGCGCAACGCTTCGGCTGCCTCGGGAGTCTTTTTCAGGATACGTTCCTGAATGACTTCGTCTGCCGCACTGGACGACAGTGAAAGACGGGTCTTGAAACGCGCCTGGATTCGGGAGAATTCGTTTTCGCGAGCCTTGATGATTTCGTCAATCGCCTCTTGCCCGGTGCATACCACCCAAACCTTGCCCTGACACTTGCTCCCGATTTCTTCGACAAGCGATTGCAAGTTCAAAAGCAAATCGGTATCCGCGCCCACATACTGGCCGACTTCATCGACCATAAAGAGCAGGCGGTAATCCTTGGGCTTTTGAGAAACATATTCCTGAATTTCTTTAACAAGTGCAGCGATGCTGAGCTCCGTTTCCGTCTTGTCGGTCACCCATTTTGACGCTTCGTCTTCGGACATGCCAAGAACCTGAGACATCGTTTGCACAACTGCCTTACGCTTGAACGCAAGAGCCGACTTACGTGCAGAAACCCAATCCTTGCCTGCAATCTTTTCAAATGCGTCCCGGAACTGCTGCGTCTTGCCTTCGGATTCTATGTATTGTTCCAAGCGGGCAACTTTCAAGTCTTCGCCATAAAAGCCCAAGAAACTGTAGAACATCTTGGCAAAAACGCGCAAGACGGCAGTCCTGTCCTTGTTCGTAAAGCCTTCGACATCGATGTTGAAAAGAATCGCGTCGGTAGGGGCCTTTGATGCCCTGTCCATATCCATGAACGACGCCGGATCTTCCCACTTGCTACGGAAAACATCTACAGCCTTCTTGCCGCCAAACTCGACATTCGAAAGAATGAACGAAAGTATTTTCAAGAAATGAGATTTACCGGAACCGAAAAAGCCCGATATCCAGACGCCGATATTATCGGTCGGTTCGTTAAACGCATCGGCATAGGCCCCAAAGAACTTGGCAAAATGCTTGCGGAGTTCGCGGGTCACGACGTATTCTTCCAGTTCTTGGGCAAGAACTGCATCCGTCTTTTCGCCAACCTTGACAACACCACCAATGATTCGGTTGATATTGTCCCTGAACATGTCCCTGATAATCATCGCCATAAATTTTTCCCAACTAAATGATATTGAACGCGCGGTAGTAGGAATTCGGTTCAAAACGGTTGAAAAGTTTCAAGTTGCGTCCGTCGAATTTTCCCGGATACATCACCACAACAGGAATGTCCGAAAATTTCGGCTGAATCGCTTCCAAAAGCGCATGCACCCGCATGAACGGATAAACTTCGCCTATACCCGTCAAGAGCAATACATCGCCTATCTTGTGATTATCGTATTGCATCTTTTGAACGAACATCTTGTTGTCAGCAGTACGTTGCAAGTTCTCGAGCATGTAATCGCGGCCATCTTCGGCTTCAATGCCTGCAATCTCATCCATAATTCCTTCGTCTTCACAAATAGAAAGGAATATGCGGTACAAGTTGCGTTCAATCAAGTTGCATTTTACCGATGAGTCGGCAACCGTCTGAGCAACAAAGTGGCGAACTACCATTTCGTCTTCGGGTTCGTAACAGAAAATACTGATATTCACTTCGTTGCCAAGACCGCGCCCATGCAGGAAATCGTCATCTTGCAATTTAGTGCGTAGCCGGTCAAGCCTTTGCAAAATATCGTTCATCTAATCACCTACGAAAAACAGTTGAATGCAGGAAGAATATTCTTTTCGTCATTTGCACGAATTACATTTTCCAAATTCGGATACAAATAAACCGGTTCGAGTTTGCCTGCCCGTGGATTTTTCAAATAGCCATTTTCGACCAAGAGCCCAACCAGTACTCCTCGGATTTTTTTTGTCGAGGAATCGCTCCAAGACGCCACCGATTCATTCTGTTCTTTAAGACGCATCAAATAATTCGCCGCAACTTTTGTATTCCACGAGAAATCCAAAGTCCTGAATTTTTCGCCAACAACAGTAACCATAAAATCCAGCACCAGCCGATGTTCCTTCATCAAAGCATACAGGCAAACCTGCTTAGCCTCTTCCACAGGGCCATGCGCCAATACTGAAACAAGATTAGAAGTTCCCAGACCGCCAGCACGGGCAACACAGGCCCGAGCCATACGCCGGACCGACTTTTCAGTCGGGTACTGGAACAAGTTCTTTTTTACGACAGAATCAACAACAGCAGTCTTTTCCATACCCTTCTCCAAGAGACGGCACACCGTGCGCATCTCGTAGAAAAGAAAGGGTTCCCTGGTCAAGGAAGCTTTGTAAAGAACTGGGGCCATAGGGTATCGTTTAAATTTCAAAAGAACTGTTTCCAAATCTATAAATATTCCATAGAGAATATAAGTTTTATACAACTGAGCATCAATAAACAATCGAAATCGAAGACTCTTTTACTTTTAAATCCTTTTTAATATCATTTTTTTCGCAAAATTTTTCCCATAACATTTTAACAGCCTTTTCCCTCAAGGCAAAATTTGACGATTTTGGAAGACAAATATTTTTTATGCATCTAATAGCATGATCTTTGAAAATGGGGACTTTTACAAAAGGGATAAGTCCATTGGCAGTTTCTTTAAAATCAAGAAAATCTGCATCAGGATTAAGAAAAATCATTCGCCACTCTTTTTCTTCTTTCCAACATTTCTCTTTTATAAAAAGCGATAAAATCAAAATGCCTACAAGAAAGTATCTTTTCATAATTTTTTCTATTTCCCCTTTTTGTTTAGGAAATCTTTTATACATTTCTTCAATCATTTCGTAATACCGCACTAAATACATCAGCATCATTTTCTTTTGCTCGTCCTCATCATAAATCACTTTACCTATAAAAGGTAATCCAAAATTATTTTCATCTGTTTTTAAATTAGCTACATCATAACCAACAACAACCGAATTATATTCATTACCATATCCACGCCATAAACTTAACTTGTCTTTTTCTTCAGAAAAACACAGCACATAAACATCTATGTTAAACGAAATATCATTATTTAACTTGGATACATATTTCTCCAAAACACTAAAATAATCAGCATTAGATGTAAACCTCTCTATCTGTTTTATCCTTGAAAAAACGATATGCGCAATTTCAATTCCCCTTTTTAGTTCTTTAGCATCATTCAGATACGCCCAATGCGTTGCCCACAGATTGTTACCTTCAACAACACCTTTAAATGCAGAGATCGAAGAATATCGGTAAAAAGTTCTTGGTCGCTTACACTTTATCAAAAAGATTCTTAACGCCCAACAAAAGCACTCGACACATTCTTTAGCAGCCACATTCTTATAATCGTCCATCATTTCCTAGACACCATTTATTAGAATAACAAGTTATCGTTTTTTATTTCAATGAACGCAAATTTTGGTTCCCAAGCAAAAACGGGCATCATTCCACTCAGAATGCCCCCCCTACCGACAATGTTTCTTTAGCGCTGCGATGTACGCTTCGGCATAGCGTGATTTGGTGACGCCTTTGCGCATCACGTAACCGACGGTCATCTTGTCGTGGACATCAAGGCGCTTTGCAATGATGTTCTTGCCGTTGAGTTTGTGGCTAATGACACCAGAGCAAATCGTGTAGCCGTCAAGGCCGATGAGCAAGTTGAAAAGTGTAGCGCGATCGCGGACTTTGATGTTTCGCGGGCAATCGAAATCGATAGCGGTGAGCGGTTCTTCGGCAAAGTAGAACGAGTTGAAATCGCCCTGTTCGTAGGTCAAGTACGGAAACGGTTTGAGATCCGCAAGTGTGATTTTTTCTTTTTTCGCAAGCGGATTCTTCGATGACATGAACACGTGAAGCGGTGTTGCAAAAAGCGGTTCAAACACAAGATTGTTCTTTTGAATGAGCTTGGTGATGACCTTTTCGTTTTTGTCACTGAGGTAAAGCACGCCCATTTCGCTTTTCATTTTGGCGACATCGTCAATGATTTCGTTAGTTTGCGTTTCGCGAAGCGTAAAATCGTAGCTCGGGCCGCCAAACTTGCGGATAACATCGACAAACGCATTCACGGCAAAAGAATAGTGCTGGCAACTGACGGAGAAAATCATATTGCCGCCCTTGCTGCCTTTATAGCGGTCTTCCAAGAGCGTCGCCTGTTCCAAAACCTGCCTTGCATACGAGAGGAATTCATCGCCTTCGTTTGTGATGGTCACGCCTTTGTTGGAGCGGTTGAAAATCGTGACACCCATTTCTTCTTCAAGTTCGTGGATAGCAGCGGTAAGGCTTGGCTGCGAAATAAACACTCGCTTAGACGCTTCGGTGATGTTTCGCGTGTCCGCAATAGCAATGGCGTATTTAAGTTGTTGTAGAGTCATAAGTTTTCCTTATCGCTAGTTATAAATCACCATAGGAAAAATCTATGGTGAACGCATAAAAAATAGTATTTTACCAATGATAAAAAGTGAGGTATATTTGGAGCGTTCAAAAAAAACAAAGTAAAAAGGTAGGTAAAACACTATGAGCATTAAAACATCTGTAATTGGTTTCCCGCGTATCGGTAAGAATCGTGAACTCAAGTTCGCTAGCGAAAAGTTCTTCAAGGGCGATATCTCCGAAGCTGAACTCCAGAAGGTCGCCGCAGAAATCCGCCAGTACGGTTGGCAGAAGCAGAAGGCCGCAGGCATCGACTTCATTCCGTCCAACGACTTCTCGTTCTACGATAACGTTCTCGACACTGCATTTTTGCTGAACGTCATTCCGGAACGCTACAGCAGCCTCGAATTGAGCACGCTCGAAAAGTATTTCGCCGCCGCCCACGGCTATCAGGGCGCAAAGGGCGATGTGAAGGCCCTCCCGATGAAGAAGTGGTTCAATACGAACTATCATTACATTGTTCCGGAAATCGATGACGCTACCGATCTCAAGCTCGTCGGCAAGAAGCCGGTTGAAGAATTCAACGAAGCCAAATCGGCCGGAATTGAATCCATTCCGACGCTTATCGGCGCATACACATTCCTCCGCCTCGCCCGCTACAACGGCAACAAGAAGGCCAAGGACTTCGCCGCAGCAGCTGTCAACGCTTACGCAGAACTCGCTGAAAAGCTCGCCGCCGCAGGCGCCAAGTGGATTTCTTTCGCAGAACCGGCTCTCGTCTTCGACGTGACTGCAGAAGAACGCGAACTCTTCAAGACGATTTACGCAGAACTCTTGAGAAAGATTGGCGAAAAGAAGAACCTCAAGATTGCATTGCAGACTTACTTCGGCGACATCCGCGATGTTTATCAGGATGTGGCCGCACTCGGCTTTGACGCTATCGGTTTGGATTTCGTCGAAGGGCTTAAGTCTCTTGAACTTTTGAAGACGGGTTTCCCAAAGAACACGCTCCTCTTAGCAGGCGTTGTAAACGGCAAGAACATCTGGCGCGCCGATTACGCACAGAAGAATGCAATTCTCGACGAAATCAAGAAGTATGTCGCTGCAGAAAACGTTGTTGTTGGCACTTCTTGCTCTCTCCTGCATGTGCCCTACACGGTTGCTGCAGAACAGAAGCTTTCAGCCGACATTCTCAAGCACTTCGCATTCGCCGAAGAAAAGCTCGTGGAACTTGCAGAACTCGCAAGCGCTGACGCAGATGCACTCGCCAAGAACAAGGCTTTGTTCGCAACCGCTCGCGTTCAAGCAAACGCAAAGGTTCAGGCAGAACTCGCAGCACTCACCGCTGCTGATTTCGAACGCAAGCCGAGCCGCCTCGATCGTCGCGAAGTGCAGAAGGCAGAATTCAAGTTGCCGGCATTCCCGACAACGACAATCGGTTCCTTCCCGCAGACTGCCGAAGTTCGCGCCAACCGTGCCGCATTCCGCAAGGGCGAAATTTCCAAGGAACAGTATGTGGAATTCAACCAGAAGAAGATTGCCGAATGCATCAAGTTGCAGGAAGAAATTGGCCTCGACGTGATTGTCCACGGTGAATTTGAACGTAATGACATGGTGGAATATTTCGGTTCCAAGATTGACGGCTTTGTGTTCACGCAGAACGCCTGGGTGCAGAGCTACGGTACCCGTTGCGTGAAGCCGCCTGTCGTTTGGGGTGACGTGAGCCGCAGCGCTCCGATTACGGTTGAATGGTCCGTTTTCGCACAAAGTTGCACCAAGAAGCCGGTGAAGGGCATGCTTACAGGCCCCGTCACAATTCTCAACTGGTCCTTCCCGCGCGAAGACATTTCGCTCAAGACGCAGGCTCAAGAAATCGGCCTTGCCATCCGTGACGAAGTTTTGGACCTCGAAAAGAACGGCATCAGAATCATCCAGATTGACGAAGCCGCTCTTCGCGAAAAGTTGCCGCTCCGCAAGAGCGACTGGCACAAGGAATACCTCGACTGGGCAATCCCTGCATTCCGCCTAGTTCACGCCAAGGTCAAGCCCGAAACGCAGATTCACACGCACATGTGCTATAGCGAATTCAACGACATCGTCCGCGACATCGACAACATGGACGCCGACGTAATCACATTCGAAGCCAGCCGTTCCGACCTCAAGCTGCTCGACGCCTTGAACGACGCCAAGTTCGAAACACAGGTGGGCCCGGGTGTTTACGATATCCACTCTCCGCGTGTGCCGTCGGAACAGGAAATCGTCGATGCTCTGCACAAGATCATCGCGAAAGTCCCGCAGCAGAATGTGTGGGTGAACCCGGATTGCGGTCTCAAGACTCGTGGCGAAACTGAAACGACGGCAAGCCTCAAGAACCTCGTCGCCGCCGCCAAGAAACTGCGCGAAGAAAAGTAAAGCTAGAACGCACTGGGATCCTATCGGCCTATGGCCTCCAGGATGACAGTGCGCCATTCGCAAAAAACTTACACCTCTACTGTCGTTGCAAGGAACACCTCTCTTTACTGATAGACAGATTCCAAGTTCGCTCTCGTCTATCCTTCCCCCTTGCGATGGCGGTAAACGAACTAATCCCCGCGTGCGTAATGCCGCGGGGATTTCCATTTATACACAAATTTCATCAAAAACAATCTCTAACCAAATTCTATCACCAAAGCGTCTCTATAGCAAAAATCTATAACAGAGCATAAAAAAGTAGTATATATAATAGGTCTTGCGACCACCCCACCCCATTGCTATCTTTGTGCCGCATTTGAAAGAAACATCAAAAAACAAATGCAAGAAATAATGGTTCCTATCGCCTTCGGCTTCAGGATGACGAAAGCGAAGCGACAAACGAAAGAGACAACAGGAGGTGCAACATGGAAAAACGCACAGGACTTTTTGCAAATGGAATTATATGGTTTGGCGTCGCCATTTCCGTCTCCGAAATTGAAGCCGGTATAGAAATTGGCGCTGCCGCAGCAAGGGATTCGCTCTGGCTCCCGCTCGTACTCGGACACATTCTGGGCGGCATTTTGCTCTTTTTCGTAGGCCTCATCGGAGCACGCGTTCGCTTGAACGCCATGGAAACAACAAAATCCTCATTCGGCAAATACGGTTCCAAGTTCTTCGCCGCGCTGAACACATTCCAGTTGCTCGCCTGGGTCGCCGTCTTGAACGCTCAGGGCGCTTCGGCCTTGGCAGGGCTCAACTTGCCGATTTCATTCCCCTTGACTTGCGTGATTCTCGCTGCTCTTATCGCCGCTTGGGTCTATGTGGGCATCCGCCGTTCTGCAAACGTGACGACCGTCGTGATGGCCGCTCTTACTATTTTGCTCGCCATTCTTTCTGTGAAGTTGTTCGGACTAGATAGTTCGTCTGCAACAACCGCCGGAAACGCAGCAACCGCTACCGCTCTCAAGTTCTGGAACATTTTCGAGATTTCAATCGCGATGCCGATTTCTTGGTTGCCCGTGATTTCGGACTACACGAAGGACGCCGAAAAGCCCGTAAAGGCAACAGCAATTTCTGCCATCGCTTACACATTCGCAAGTCTCTGGATGTACATTATCGGTATTGAAATTTCGGGCATTGGCGCAAGCAATAACATCGCGCAGGCCATTCTCCTCGCAGGTCTCGGCCTCCCCGGAATCATCATCGTAGTACTCTCGACAGTAACAACAAACTTCCTTGCGGCAAACTCCGCTGGCGAATCTTCCAAGGCGATTTACAGTAAAATAAATCCAAAAATTGCAGGTGTCGTCGTGAGTTTCTTGAGCGCAGCGCTCGCTATTTCGGGAATCATGGAGCACTACATCAGCTTCCTTTACTTGATTGCCTCAGTATTCGCCCCGATGGCCGCAGTCCTTTTGGTTTCGTTCTACTTCTCCAAAGATCGCACTGAATCGCTCGGCGTTTGGCTCTGGAACATTTTTGCTTGGCTCGCGGGCTTTATCGCTTACCAGGTAGCGGAACATTTCGATTCCGTTTTCCTCGGCCCCACGCTTCTTGCGGTGATTGTATCAGCGGCATTCGCGTCCGTGCGCGTACTCTCGGAGAATAAAGGAGATTCCCGATCAAGTCGGGAATGACACCTTCATTTTTAATTTTTAATTTTTACTCGTCATGGCTCAGAAGAAAATTGCGTTAATCAATGATATCACAGGATTCGGCCGTTGCTCAATTGCCGTCATGGCTCCGATTGTCTCGGCCATGAAAATCCAGGCCGTGGCAGTGCCCACCGCCATCCTTTCTACGCACACGCAATTTAGCGAATACTATTTCGACGACTACACGCCGAAAATGCGTGACTACATTCAGACGTATAAAAATCTGAACATGTCGTTCGATGCTATCGCCACAGGTTTTTTGGGTTCCGAAGAACAGGTTGATATCGTCATCGATTTCTTCAAGACATTCAAGAAAAAAGGCGTGTTTACCTTGGTGGACCCTGTGATGGGCGACTACGGCATTCTTTACGAGACCTATACGCCTACTTTGTGCGAAAAGATGAAAGCGCTTGTCCACTATGCCGACATCTTGACGCCGAACTTGACGGAACTTTGCACATTGACCGATACTGAATATCGTACAGAAGGTTTCACAGACGCACAACTCGGTGAAATGTGCAGCAAGCTCGCGGAACAAGGCCCGGAACACATCGTCGTCACGGGCATTCCGTACAACAGTAAGCAAATCATGAACTACGTCTACAGCAAGGGCGAAGAGCCTCGAATTGTGATGGTCGACCGCATCGGCGGTGACCGCAGCGGAACTGGAGACGTCATCAGTTCAATCATCGCGGGCATGTACATGAACGGCCACGACTTTTACGAATCAGTCAAAAAGGCCGCAGAATTTGTAACAAAGTGCATCCGCTACTGCGAAGACAATAACGTTCCCACGCATTGGGGACTTTGCTTCGAGATGTACCTTCGTGACTTGATGGAGGATTAAAATGGTTGTTTATACTGTAACAGGAAACGTTGGACAAGCAGGCTACCTCGACATCGCAGGTAGCGGCGACATCACCGGCAAGAATATTTATGTGAACATGACAAACCGCTGCCCGTGCAGTTGCGTTTTTTGCTTGCGCCAGACAAAGAAAATGATGGAAGGCAATTCGCTCTGGCTCAGAGGCGGCGAACCGAGTGTCAACGGCGTCATGAGCATTTTCGACAAGTACGACCTTTCCGTCATCAACGAACTCGTCTTTTGCGGCTACGGCGAGCCACTCGAACGTCTCCACGACGTGTGCAAAGTCATCGACCAACTGCACGGCAAATACCCGAAATTAAAAGTCCGCCTCAATACGAACGGACTTGCAAACCTGATCCACGGCAGAGACGTAACGCCCGATCTTGAAGGCCGTTTCAACACCGTTTCCATCTCGATGAACGCCCCGGATGCCGAAGAATTCCTGGAACTCACGCGCTCGAGATTCGGAATCCAGTCCTTCGACGCGCTGAAGGAATTCGCTGTGCTAGCGAAAGAGCACGTGCCAAACGTGGTCATGACCGTCGTCGAGAAAGTGATGCCCGAAGAAAAAATCGAACGCTGCCGCAAGATTTGCGAAGAGCTCGGCGTCACGCTGAGAGTTCGCCCCTTCGAAAGCTAAGGAATAAAGCTAAGAAATGCTGCCGCCGACAAGATCGGCGGCATTTTTTTTACTCTTTTTCTTAAAATTAGAGCTATATTAAAATTAAATCGGAGGGGCTAGAATGTTAATAGCATTATTATCAATTCTTCTCGTATGCTTTTTCACACTGATGGTTGTCATCGGTATCCACTGCAGAAAACACGCAACGGACGTAAACGGATTCGTGCTCGGCGGTAGAGATGTGGGGCCTTGGCTCACGGCATTCGCCTTTGGCACATCTTACTTCTCGGCGGTCATCTTCGTCGGGTACGCAGGGCAATTCGGCTGGAACTTCGGCCTAGCCTCGACTTGGATTGGCCTCGGGAACGCATTCGTCGGTTCACTGCTCGCCTGGGAAATTCTCGGGCGAAAGACCCGCGTGATGACACGCCATCTCGACACGAAAACCATGCCGGAGTTTTTCGAAAAGCGCTACCAGTCAAAAGCGTTGAAAATCATCGCATCGATTATCGTGTTCATCTTCCTCATTCCGTACACGGCATCTTTGTACAACGGACTTTCAAGTTTATTCAATATCGTATTTACAATCCCCTATTGGGCAGTTATCGTTGTTATGGCGACTCTGACTGCAGTCTACGTCATCATCGGCGGCTACAAGGCAACAGCCATTAACGATTTTTTCCAGGGGCTTATCATGCTCATCGGCATTGTCGCCGTAATCTTTTCGGTTCTCGCAAGCAAGGGTGGCTTTACCGAATCGTTTGCCAAGCTTTCGGCAGACAGCATTGTACTTGAAAGTGGAACAACGTTAAATGGCGCATATGCCTCGTTCTTCGGGCCACATCCGTTAGACCTTTTATTTGTCGTCTTGCTCACGTCCCTTGGAACTTGGGGACTCCCGCAGATGGTTGCCAAATTCTATTCCATTAAAAACGAAGACGCCATCAAAAAAGGAACGTACATTTCCACATTTTTTGCAATTGTTGTCGCAGGTGGATGTTACTTTATCGGCGGCTTCGGAAGGCTCTTCAGCGAATCAGAATTCATCAAGAGAATGCCAGATGGAAGAATCCTTTTCGATTCCATCATCCCCGCAATGCTCCGCGATTTACCGGATCTCATCGTCGCCATCGTCATTGTTCTTGTGCTTTCGGCATCGATGTCCACGCTTTCTTCACTCGTGCTTACCTCCAGTTCCACGCTGACACTCGACGTTGTTGCACCAACCGTAAAAAAAGGAATGGACGAAAAGAAAAAGGTGTTCACAATGCGCATCTTTATCGTATTCTTCGTGATTGTCTCTGCAGTCATTGCCGTACTGAAAGACCGCTATAACATCACATTTATCGCACAGATGATGGGTGTTTCGTGGGGCGCACTTGCCGGCGCATTCCTCGCGCCATTCCTTTACGGACTTTATTCCAAACGCGTCACAAAGGAATCCGTTGCAGTATGTTTCGTTTTTGCCACCTGCATTACCATTATCCAATTTTTACGCTCCTTTGGCGTAATCTCTTTCGATAACGAAGTGCTCGGCTACGTGTTCAAATCATCCATCAACTCAGGCGTTGTCTCGATGGTTGGCGGATTGATACTCGTTCCGGTTGTAAGCCTGTTTACACCGAAGCCCGACAAGAACTCGGTTGACCAAATCTTTGCATGCTACGAGCATACCTTTAAGGCTACGGTGAAACAGAAAGAAAGGCTAGAAGAAAACTAGCCTTACGGCGCTAAGCCAATTAATTTATGGACTTCGGGACGGATTTGCAAGCTGGGCTTGCCCAGCAACCGTTCCAGGACCAAAATGCGCAAATAAGCGTATACAAGCGCTTGTTCTTCAACTTCCTTGATGGAAACATCTTGGCCAAAGTAGTTCCTTACAAATTCATTCCAGAATGCAGTGGAGAGTTTTTTATCCATGTGATAAAGTTCCATCTCCATTTCTTCAGGAATTTGTCGAGTCTGGCGGTAGATAATGCCCATATCAAACCAAGGCGTTCCCGTGCAGAACTCGCTAAGGTCAATCAGGTACTTATGCCCATCTTCGGTAAAGATGATGTTGCCATGATGCAAGTCGCCATGAACAGCCGTAGAGGCATCAGGCAGGCTATAGATAAAGCGTTCTAGCGCATTTTTTTCTTCCGGCGTCAAGAACGGATCGTCCATAATTTCCTGAGTGTACTGGAATTTAGCCGTCGGGAATGTTCCCTCAGCAGGCGTTGTCGAATGGAGCAACTTGCACGTTTCGGCAAATTCAAAAGCGAGCTTTTCCAACATTTCGGGGCGTTCACTCAAGGCCCTAGCAAAAGATTTCTTGCCAATAATCCGTTTGAACAGGATGCCAAGAGAGCCATCCGATGTGCGTACCAACTCGCCCGGCTCTGGGCAAGGCAGCCCCGTTTTATAGACTTTCCAAGCCCTGTCGAACTCGTCAAGCCCCATTTGTTCCAGCTCTGTGGGATAAAGCTTCAGCAGAATGTTCGGGTTGTCACGCTTAATATAGCTTTCGCCAAACTTTCCTCCCCCAGAAAGTTCATAATCTTGAATATTGATAATTTTCTCTTCCATATTTTAAACATATATAAAAATAGGATGAGAGGTTCGTTTTCCTTTAAAAAAATCACGTCATCTCTTTCCACTTGACAAATAAACTTTTCACTTTTTGGAAATAATCACGAGTTTTCTCGGGTTCGATAAAGAATGTCGCTACGCAAACGACAAGGAACGTATTGAACATCAGTCCAACAAAAGCACTGGCAACATAATAGCCGCCATACATGTTTTCGCGCATATATCCTAGCGAGCCCCATAAAAGTTCGACAAATGCTATCACGGCATAAATTTTCAATATCAAAGAATTTCTTTTCACGATGGCGAACACGCCTAGAGCAATAGGCAACAAAGCCAACACTGCATTCACAATGGAAAATGATTCCGCACCTTTAAATAAACTCACAATAGATTGAATCATGTCATTTGCGCCATCGACCAAGAAAAATGCTGCGCAGAATTGAAACAAGCCAAATGACGTAGCCTTTTTTGGTTCAATGAAAAATACAGCAACAACAAAAACTATCATGGGATTCACAATTCGTTCAAGCAGACTGTTAAAGAGATGACTATAGCTAACACCAAGCGGCAAGCGATTAAAGTTCATGATGTCCATAATAGATCCGATCAAAATACAAATGGCTATCCACACAGCATAGACTTTCAGAATCCGTATGTTCTTTTTAACAAGCGCAACTATCCCATAAATCAAAAGAATTGCATACACAAAAACCAACGAAACATAGAACCCAGAAGAGCCGTCATCTGTCGTAGACATATTGAAAAATAGGCTCGCAATGTTATACAGCGCGTTCATAATCATGACGGCAGCACAAACTCTAAGCAATGCTAAATTCATAAATCATCCTTTAATTTTCTGTAAGAACGATTTCACCCATTCAGGTTTAATAAAGAATACCGCAATGGCAATCACGGTTGAAGTATGGAAAAGCGTATGGGCAACAAGCGAAACCGCAATATAAAGGTCTAATCCAGAGATGCGGATAAAATTGAATAAGTTCAACAAAATTTGAATAAATATCATAAAAGAGCCCACCATCAAGACTGGCACATTCTTTTTGACAAGCGCAAATACGCCTACTGCTAAATAAACAACACCAAAGAAAGCAAGCTGAAACACGGGAAGTTGCGTAAAGATAAAATGCGACAAGCTGTTCAATCCGCTTACAGCAAAGCAGATAGCGCAAAGCCGGAGCAAGAGATCCTGTTTTTCAGAAGTCACAAAAAACGCCGCCACGGCAACGACAACATTTATGTTAAAAATCAAGCTAATGAAGCTCTGGGCAAGATTCACTTCTCGCATTTCATTTCCCAACAAACCGCTTATAGGATTCATAGCGAATACACACAATACAACCCAGATAAAGAACAGCACCGCCAATATTTTTAGCGCCTTCACGCTCTTTTTGACAAGCGCAAATATCCCTAGCGCAAGTAAAACGGCAAAAGCCAAGACACCGAGCAGCACAACTAAGCCAACTCCCGAAGCCACCAACAGTCCGACCGTCGCAAGCAAATCTTCAAACGACGAATTCGTAAGTGCACTCCACAAAGAACTGAAAAATCCACCGTGCCCAGCCGAAATACACATATTGACGACAAAGTTCAACAGGTTCGCAATGAATACGATAACGCAAACCCTGAACAAAGCCAAGTTTCCGTTGAATTGATTTTTTTCTCCTTCGCTCATTTGTCCTCTCTATTAGATTAAATATTCTTCCAGTTCTGGAAACGCATCGGAAGTAAAGTACATCGAGTGCCCCCTATACATCAACCAGCCAGCCCATCCATTTTTAGGATTCTTCGCTCTAGACAATTTGAAAATTTCCTGCTTGATTGTAATGCTATTGCCAAGCAAAAAGGTAATCCGCACAAGTTCATTTTCAAGGAATTCGACTTTCTGCGGAGCTATATGTAGAGCAACAAAGCAAAAATAGAGCAAGAACAATTTATGGAAAACCCACATAAAGTTTATGGTATCATACGCACCGGAACGCACCATGACTACAAGGGAATACACAAACCAAAAGGCGCCAAAAAGGAACAACGCCACGGATGTCAAAGTGTCACCTTTGCTTTTCGTTACATATACTTTATTTTCATCCATTTGATTACCTCGTTCTAAAAATAAAAAAACGGCTCGGATTTTTCAGCTATTTATCCCTGCGCACTTTCCTATACCACACGGTAAACCACACGCAGGCCACGGCAAGGCAAACAAGGCCCAAAGGATAGCCAATGCAGTCGGGCAAATGAAGCGTCTGGCGCGAAACGAAGAAGTATGTCGTACAAACGGTGGTCATAAACAGGGCTGGAATAAGGGACACCCAAAAATTCTTCCGTTCCTGCACTAGATAGACTGTAATCGCCCATAGAGTAAATACAGAAAGCGTTTGGTTAAAAAATCCAAAGTATTGCCAAATAGTATTGAATCCATCGGGAACCTTGATTTGCCACACCAATATGGCGATAGACGTCGCAAACATGGGTACGCAAATGTAGAGACGATTGCGGATGGGACGCTGATCGATTTTCAGCCAATCCGCCACGATAAGGCGACCGGAGCGAAATGCCGTATCACCACTGCTAATGGGAGCCGCGACCACACCCAATACGGCAAGGACCGCCCCCACAACGCCTAACCAATCATTACACACCAAATGCACCACCATCGGGGCCGAGGTAAAGAAACCATCCTTTGCACCTGAAATCTGTTCGTAGCCCGGTGGGCCTGCATAGAAAAACCACATGGAAACGGTAGCGCAAACAAGAGCAACAACGCCTTCGGTAATCATCGCCCCATAGAACACACGACGGCCCATGCGCTCACTTGCGAGGCAACGCGCCATCATCGGTGTCTGCGTTCCATGAAAACCAGAAATAGCACCACAGGCAATAGTAATGAAAAGTGCAGGGAAAATATGGTCCGTAAATTTTCCTGGATTTGCACTAGCCCCCATATTGTGCAGGTTCGACCAAATTTCTGGCAGTTGCGGCATCTTGACAAAGAGCATCACCATCAACGCCCCAGCCGTAAGCAGGAGCGAAATAGCAAACAAAGGATAAACCTTCCCAATAATTTTGTCGATGGGTGTCATCGTGGCGATTACGTAATAGACAAAGATGATAGCCACCCACATCATCACGTCACCGCCCAGCGTATGCAAAATTACCGCTGGAGAATAGACAAACACCGTTCCCGCAATGACCAAAGGAAACACGGTCAGCAACAACATGACCTTCCTCGTCTTGTCGCCCAGATACTTGCCAATCAGTTCGGGCATTCCCGCACCGCCGTTACGCATAGACAACATTCCGTTCAAGTAGTCGTGAACTGCCCCCGCAAAAATACAGCCAAGCACAATCCAGAGATAAGCGACTGGACCGAATTTTGCCCCCATGATTCCACCGAAGATGGGGCCCGTGCCAGCAATATTCAGAAACTGAATCGTATAAACTTTCCAACCGGGAAGTGCGATATAGTCCAGCCCGTCTTTTTTAGAAACTGCGGGAGTCTCACGGTCATCGGGACCGAACACGCGTTCCACAAAGCGGCCATAGAAAAAGTAACCCAGGATTAGGGCGGCAAGGCTCAGGATAAAAGAAATCATATAATCAAATTATACAATTTAATAGACAAAAAACGGCTCGGATTTTATTCCGAGTCGTCTTTGAAATGTCGCGTAGGGAGGTGCCCGCTCGGTGGCGGGCATGACAATCGCGAATTACTTCACGAAGGCGGCGTAGATGGCCTTGATAGCCTTTTCAGTATCGGCTTCGTCAACACCAGTGATGATGTTGATCTGGGAAGAACCCTGGTCGATAATGCGGACGTTCACCTTGTTTTCTGCGAGAGCCGTAAAGAGCTTTGCAGCAACACCGATCTTGTTCGTCATGCCGTGACCCACGGTAGCGATAAGAGCGATGCCCGGGAAAATCTTGATACGGTCCGGACGCATCTGCTGCGTGATGTCTTCGAGAACAACGTCCTGAACGGCGTCGAGAGCCTTGGAATCCACGACGATGCTCATGGAGTCAATTGCGCTCGGGCAGAGTTCGTAGGAGAGTCCTTCGCTTTCGAGCACAGCGAGCACGCGGCGGCCAAAGCCAACTTCCTTGTTCATCATGGACTTTTCGATGTAGATCATCGAGAAGCCCTTGCGGCCTGCAACACCCGTAATCGGGAGCTTTGCGCTTTCCGGAGTCGGGCCAATGATGGTGCCGGCGTCTTCCGGGCGGTTCGTGTTGCGGATGTTGATAGGAATCTTCTTGGCGCGGCAGGGGGCGATGGATTCATCGTGGAGCACGCTTGCACCGGAGTAAGCAAGTTCGCGGATTTCGCGATAGCTCACGTATTCGATCGGGAGCGGGCTTTCGACGATGCGCGGGTCAGCCATGAGCATGCCCGAAACGTCGGTCCAGTTTTCGTACTTGGCAGCGTCAATGCCGTTAGCAAGGATAGCGCCAGTAATGTCGGAACCACCACGGCTGAAAGTCTTCACTTCGCCACGGAGGTTAGAGCCATAGAAGCCCGGCAAGACGTACAACTGATTTTCGTCGCCGAGAGCCTTTGCAATTTCTTCGTAAGTCTTCGGAGCGATGCGGTACTTGTCATCGAAAGTGATGAGCGGGTAGCTATCGACGAAGTTTGCACCGAGATACTTTGCCATGAGGCGTGCGCAGAGGAATTCGCCACGGCTCACGAGGAAGTCCGTGCTCACGGATTCCGGATGGTTCTTGAGCTTGTCTTCGAGACTGTCGAGGTCTTCGGTAAGCTTGTCTTCAAGACCGAGGTCCTTGCAGATTTCATCATAGCGCTGGCGGATGAGGTTCCACGGCGTGGAGAAATCGAGGCCCTTGGAGGCGAGATCATAGGTGCTGTAGAGGAGGTCGGTCAGTTTGGTTTCTTTCGGGTTACGCTTGCCCGGAGCAGAAACGACGATGACTTTGCGGTTCTTGTCGCTTTCGACAATGGCCTTGATTTTTTTGAACTGACCTGCGTCGGCGACAGAGGAGCCACCGAACTTACATACGATTCTAGACATGTTATTCCTTTGGGCCGCTGACCTCTCAGCTTCAAGCTTGACCGCTTTCCTCGCGATCATATCCCGTTCGGGATATTGCCCAAGCCTACCCATCGAGCCAGCCACTTGGTGTTTCACGACGGCATTTTACCGCCGCGCGGGCAAATATAGCTAAAGGCGAGAGTCGTGGCAATGGGGCTTGCACCAATTGACATGACCGAGCCGACTATATTCGCTCCGAAGGAGCGCCAATATAGTTAAAGACGAGTGTCGCGACAATAGTGCTCGTCCAAATAATTAACAAAAATTTACAGGACAAACGGGCGAAAAAAGCGTGTTTATATAGTAGAGCCACCTCAAATAAATCTTTGAAGGTCTATGAAGAAACACGAACAATTGATGCTTATCGCCGCAAAATCGAACATTCCCGTGCTACTGCAGGGGGAATCAGGAGTCGGCAAGGAAATCGCCGCCAAGTTTATTCACGAACACAGCAAACGAAGCGAAGGGCCATTCGTCGCCCTCAACTGCGGCGCCATCGCAAGGAATCTCGCCGAAAGCCTTTTGGAAGGCGCCAAGAAAGGTTCTTACACCGGGGCCGCAAGTGACCACCGAGGCATCGTGCAGGCGGCAAACGGCGGCACGCTATTCCTCGACGAAATTGGCGAAATGCCATTCGACATGCAGAGCAAGCTTTTACGCATCTTGCAGGAACATTCCGTGCTCCCGCTCGGGGCCACGCAAAACGAGCCAGTCGACTTCAGGCTTGTCTGCGCGACAAACCGAGACTTGCAAAACGAAGTCCACGATGGAAATTTCCGCAAGGACCTGTTCTTCAGGCTGAACGCCTTCCCTATCGTGATTCCGCCGCTCCGCAAAAGAGACGACTTCGCCGAAATCGCCGCCACGCTATGGAACGAAATCACGGAAAGGACTTTCGCCGAAAAGTTCCCGCTCCGCGACTGGGAAATCAAGGAACTATCCAAGTTCAAATGGCCAGGCAACATCCGCCAATTGAAAAACGTCCTCCAACGCTACGCGCTTTTAAAGCAGCACGAAATTTCGCTCGAAGAAATCCTGTCCGAAGAATTCTCGTACAAGACGATGAATGACGTCAAGGAAAATTACACATACCGAGCGCCAACAGCCATACGGGCATCAGCACCGAACTGGACGTTTATTCAAAAAGCGCTCAACGAAAACGACGGAAATAAAAGCAGGGCGGCAAAGGCGCTGAGAATCAGCCGAGGCTGCCTATGCTATCAAATAAAAAAGCACGAACTCCATGAATGGAACTCGTGCAAAAACTTAGCGGAATGCGCTGGAGCCTAGAACTTCACGCCAACGGCGATGTAATGGTTGCCGCCTTCGAATGCCGGGCGCGGGCTGTAAGCGTAGTCAAATACGACCATGCCAAACGTCACGCCGAGACCGCCACTGATAGCGTCTTCGGTATCCGGGCGAATTGCATAGCCCATGCGGAACGAGAGCATATCGAAGTAGACCACTTCGCCGCCAATCAAGACTTGAGCCTTTGTATCGGCACGGCGATACGCATCTACAGACAAATGCACCATCCAGCGGTCAAGAACCGGGATGAATCCCGTCACGCCCGCCTGGAGTGCAAGCGGGGACGCTTCTTTCCCAGATTCATACTTGCTTGCAAAGCCAAGATTTGTGAAGTTTGCGCCGAATGCAAAATAGTCATTCACGCGGAAAGAGCCGCCCGCATCGACCGAGAACAGAAATCCCGTTTCATCGTCAATCGTCTGCGTCGCAAAACGTGCCGAAGCGGCCCAGTTGAAAATCTTGGAACGGCTACCGAAACCTGCCAAAAGCGACCAGGCGTAAGAGCCGTATTCCGAAGTCTTGAGACCGTTCTCGTCACGGCCTTCAATATTGTCGTAACCCAAAAAGTCAACAGCGAGTCCAAGCGTGTACTTGTCACCAAGCGGGAGGCCATAGTACGCCGAAACGAAGTTATCGGCACCGCCATTGCCAAAAATCACCTGGCTGAGTCCAAATTCCGCCTCATTTGCAACGCTCATCGCAAGCGGATTGCGCGAAACTTCAGACACGCGGCCAGGATCGGCAACGCCAGCACCCGAGAGCGCAGCCGCACGCGGCGAAACCTGCATCGCAAGGAACTTCATCGTCACACCGCCCGGATCCAAATGCCAATACTCCCCTGCAAACGCGAGGGAACCAACAGTCAGTGCAAACGAAAGAAACTTTTTGAACATACGATTTATAAGATACAAAAAATTGGGAATTCAGATTTTGTCTAAACGCGCCAACCTTCCATAATCTTGAGGCAGTCCGCGAGGAGTTCTGCACTGCGTTCCTTGCCTTCGGTTTCCACATAGCAGCGGAATTCCGGAGCATTACCGCTCGGGCGCAAGTGGATGATGTCGCCAGAATCGAATTCCATGCGATAGCCATCAACTTCGTTCAAAGAAACCATCTTGCCCTGGAACGCCTTGTCCTTTGCAAACTTGGAGGGCTTTGCAGCGAGAGCGCCGAACAGCTTTTCGCCGAGATTCTTTTCGCGAATTTCAGCGAGCTTCGCCTTGGACTTTTCGGTCGGGAATTCCTTGAGGCGGTCGCTCACGGTAAAGCGCTTCGGCAACTTGCGGAGCAAATCCACAACGCACATGCGTTCTTTGCGGACCATTACCATTACGGCAATCATCGGGAGGAGGGCGTCACGTGTCGGGAGGGCCTTGAGTGTGCGGCCATCGAGCGTCAAATCCGTCTCGAGCAAGAAACCGCCATTGGCTTCGTAACCTGCAACCGTGAGGCTCTTGTCGTTTGCATCGACCAGGCTTTCCATGCCGGCAATCACATACGGACTACCAATGCGCGTACGGCAAATCTTTTCAAAGCTACCGGACTTTTCAAGCGAAGTGTTGCAGCTCACCGGAGTTGCAATGCGCTTGATGCCAAGAGACTGTGCAGCCAAAATGCCAAGCACATCGCCACGGAGCCACATGCCCACATCGTCTGCCAAAAGCGGGCGGTCAGAATCGCCGTCGGTGCTGAACACAGCATCCACGTAATCCTTGTGCGTAAATTCGCGAGCGAGTTCTTCATCTTCCTTGCGGATAGCTTCGGTATCGACCGGAACAAACACATCGCTACGGCCAAACGGCTTGACCGTCGCACCGAGGCTTTCGAGAACCTTCACCACGATGTCGCGGCCCACAGCGGAATGCTGGTAAACGCCAATTGTGAGTCCGTGCAAAGCATCGCTACCGAAAAAGTCCGGGTAACGCTTGCAATAATTCGTTTCGGCTTCCGCTTCGACCGCCGGGAGTTCAGGCGCAGCCTTCAGCATGCCCTTGTCGTCAAAAAGCGCTTCGTCGAAATCGACCGACTGCGAAACAATTCCCTGTTCGTCGGCTTTCGTGATTTCGCCATTCGGGTGGTTAAACTTGATACCGTTGCGGTCAGCCGGGATGTGGCTACCCGTCACCATGATGGTCGGCAAATGCTTATCGATGCCGTACATCGCAATAGCGGGGCTCGGGATGCGACCGCAGTAAATCACCTTCCAGTTTGCATCGGCGCCAGCCTGCACGAGAGACTTCAAAATGCGTTCCGTACTCGGACGCAAGTCGCCCGCAATCGCAATCGTATGTTCGCACTTGTAAGACGCTTCGCAGTACTTGATAAAGGAACGTGCATACACATAGCACACACGGTCAGTCATAGCGCTCACGAGACCGCGGGCACCGCTCGTACCAAACGCTACCCCGGACTGTTTCATCACATCTTGCATCGCAACGGACATATTAAACCTCTAAAATTGCCAATTGATTTTACAAAGGACAAGATAGAAAAAAGGACTCCCCCGAAAGTCCATCACTTCGCAAACGTAAACAGGATTGCGGTGATAATTATAGCAGCGATAAGAGTAAAACACGAACACATACTCAGAATGTACATTTTGATTTTGACACTTTACTGTCAAAAACTCAAATTTCTATATTCCCCGTTATGGATAGAGCACGCCGTCGCAAATTTGGACAGAACTTTTTGGATGTTGAAACCGCCACCGCCATCGCAGGCGATTTGCCCGCCGAAGCAGGCGAATTCGTCCTTGAGATTGGTCCCGGTCACGGCGCCCTCACGGAGCACTTGCTCAATCGCGGGCTAGAACTCACCGCCGTCGAAATTGACGAGCAGTGCGTTGACGTCTTGAACGAAAAATTCAAGAACTACAAGAACTTCAACATTGTTAACATCGACTTTTTGAAGTTTGACTTGCAGGCGTTTTTGGATGCACACGCAAAACCTTGGGTTACCGGCAACTTGCCGTACAACGTAAGTACAGCAATTATAGCAGGGCTTATGCCGCGTTTGCACTTGACCAAAGGCTTTATGGGAATGGTGCAGCTCGAAGTCGCCGAACGCATTTGCGCAGAACCTTGCTCCAGCAATTACGGGAGCCTTTCCGTGCTCGTTTCTGCATTTGCGAACACGCAGATTTTGCGCAAGATCGGGCCGGAACATTTCACGCCAAAGCCAAATGTCGATAGCGCGACGATGCTTTTGACACCGCGCGAAGATGCCCTCCAGGCGCCCGACGGATTCTTTGACTTTGTACGTACCGCATTCACGCAAAAGCGCAAGACGCTTGCGAATTCCTTTGGACGCAATTACGACAAGAAGAAAATCCAGGCGACCATTGAACTTTTGGATTGGCCTACGACCATCCGCGCCGAAGAACTCAGCCCCGAGCAGTTCCTGAATTTCTACAAGGCGTTTAAAGGTGAATAAGGAGATGCCCGCAAAAGGCACTGTCATCCTGGAGCCGAAGGCGATAGGAACCATAAGAGAAAATGAAAATTAAGATTCTCATAGACAACATCAGCGGTGCCGAAAAGCAATTAAAAGGTGAATGGGGACTTTGCGTCTACACCGAATTCAACGGCAAGCGCATTCTGCTCGACACGGGAGCCTCTGCGCAATTTGCGAAGAACGCCGCCATCATGGGAATCGACATTTCCAGAATTGACGCCGGCGTCTTGAGCCATGCGCATTACGATCACGCCGACGGCATGCAGGA
Organism: Fibrobacter sp. UWB2; assembly: GCF_002210425.1. Taxonomy (NCBI): domain Bacteria; kingdom Pseudomonadati; phylum Fibrobacterota; class Fibrobacteria; order Fibrobacterales; family Fibrobacteraceae; genus Fibrobacter; species Fibrobacter sp. UWB2. The sequence continues at coordinate 390,384 of NZ_MWQK01000003.1, forward strand.
ATTCTTCGACAAGAACGACCACGCCAAATTCTACTTGCGTGATGCCGCCCGCGAAAACTGCTACCACACGCACAAATTCTTAAAGTTTTTCACATACCAAGAATACATCGGCATCCGCAAAGGAACTCTCAAGCGCAATGCCGACCGAATCGTATTTGCAAAAGGCGACTGTGAAATTTTTCCGGGAGTCACCCTCGTCGGCCACAAGACTCCGAACCTCGATGAAATTGGCAAGCGCGCCCACATGAGCGTCAAGGAAAACGGAAAGTACCGCCCCGACAGTTTCAACCACGAACAAAGTCTAGTCTTCGACACACCCAAGGGATTGTTCATCATGAACAGCTGTAGCCACGGTGGCGCGGACAACATCATCAAGGAAATCGAAGCGACATTCCCCGGCAAACAGATTTACGCCATTCTCGGCGGGTTCCATTTATTCCGCACACCCGATGACCGCGTAAAAGCATTCGCCGAACGCCTCCGCGATTTGAACGTTCAAAAAATCTACACAGGGCATTGCACCGGGCAACGCGCCTACGAGATTTTGCACGATGTGCTCGGCGACAAAGTCGAACAGATGCACACCGGCATGGAAATTGAGGTGTAGAGTTCCTAAGCGGGATCGTTCACCGGTTTGCTGTAATCGCGTTCGCCAAACAAGGCCGTTCCCACGCGAATCATCGTAGAGCCTTCTTCAATCGCGACTTCCAAATCAAGCGTCATACCCATCGAAAGCTGATCGAACTTTGCGAAGGCGCCACCTTTCGCAAGGAACTTCTGCTGCAAATTACGCAAAAACGCAAAGCATTCGCGGCTGTCTTCAGGAACGCCCGTATTCTTGCCAATCGTCATGAGACCGCGGAAACGCAAATGCGGGAAGTTTTCGCTCTTGCCGTCGACAGCTGCGCCCGCGCGGGCCTCAAGGTCGTTCAAAAATGCTTCAGCTTCGTGAACATCCAGGCCGCTCTTCGTTTCTTCTTCGCCAGCATTCACCTGGAACAAAATATCGAGAACTTTGCCCTGACCATTTGCAGCTGCCGCACAGACCTTTTCCAACTTTTCCACCGCTTCGATACTTGCAATGGAATGGATGCAGTCGGCCACGAGCGCCGCCTTCTTGAGCTTGTTACTTTGCACAGGACCAATCACATGGCAACGCACGCGGCTTCCGTCCTTTGCCGTGCGCGGTTCAGAAAATTTGAGTTCCGCTTCTTGCACACGGTTCTCGCCAAAATCGGTGGCGCCCAAAGCAATCGCATTTTCCACAGCTTCTGCCGGGTGGAACTTGCTCACCCACACAAGCTTAACCGAATCACGGCTACGGCCCGCAATCTTGCAAGCCTCGCCAATCCTTGCTTCGAGAGCTGCAAGGTGCTCGCGCATTTCATCAAGAGTGAATTCCATAATAACAGTAAAATCAGTCGCGCCGACGGCGCTTTGAGGTTAATTATCAAGCAGAAATTAGAAATTTTTCAACCCATCATAAAAACCAAGGCAATGCAATCAACGTACCAATCGCAAATACGACTGTATAACCGACTAGTAAAAATTTAGGCGATTTTTTCTTAAGTCCATCACCGCAACAATAAGTCAAAAGTTCCATATTTAAAAATGCGTACGCCACAATTGCCATATTCAATATAATCAAAGGAATCAGTATAATCCACACTATATTTCCCAATACGGCTGTAACTACTAATGGCCAAAAAGGTGTTGTCGCCAAAAAACATATCATAGATTTACTTTTCTGACGCTTCAAACAAAACAAATACAACAATGACAGTGGAATTCCAGCAAGGAATGGAAGATATAAGCTCGCAGCAAACTCGCCTATATAATTAAAACTATCCATGTTCTCTCTGCCATAGGCATCATTAATGGCAACTTCTTTTTGATACCAAAACCACGGCAAACTAAATAAAACCATATTCATCAACATACAAATGATGACTGGCCATTTCTTTACTACAAATTGTTCTTGATTTTCAGGAGTTCCCACATCAATCATTTCATTCCCCATCCATCGTTAAATCATCCTTGACTTCAATCGCACAATCAGATATTTCATTTTGCTTATCGGACGTTTCCAAAGTCTGCGATAGAAAAGCACCAATGGCGCCCCAAACGATATCGGTAAAAAAGGAGCCAATATAATCGCTATAAAAAAATCAGGTCCAATATCAGATTGACTTGGATCTTCTAAACCCATAAATCTTATATAACTATACGCAAAAGCAATTGCAAATATAATTGCGGGCAAAAGTAAACAAAAAGCCTCCACTATCATAATGTGAATAACTTTCTTTTTTTCAAAAACATATAAAGGCTTAGATTTTTGCATATTTTCCAAAATACAAAAATTACAACCCCCATTTCATCTAATTTGATTATATTACTTGTATAAAGTATAATTGCTTTTTAAGAAGGACCTAAACCATGCGAAAGATTTTTTTGCTCCTACTGTTTTTCGCCTCGTTCGCCTCAGCAGGCTTTTATTTTGACTTTACATTATCGCCAGTTATTCGGCATCTAGAAGCAACCCACACAACGCCAGAATCGTTGTACCAAGAATACAAAGAAGAATACCTTGGATACAATGGCGTAGGTGGACTTGTTTCAACGCGTTTCGGCGGTTTAATCAAGGGCGTTGTCGCCATTTACGGAAATATGGAACTTGAATTAACTAGAGGTCAGGCCAACGGCTGGAACAAGAAAAATCGCGAACGTTCAGCGTCCATCTTCTACGGAGTGGGTCCAGGAGTAACCGTTTATCCATTTTTCAAATCATCCGGAAGTCTTCAAAACCTTTATTTATCGACCCTAATGAATATCCAAATCGGCGGTGGCGGCGGAATCGGTCTTTTAGGTGGCAACTATAGATTTGAAACGGGCTATCTGTGGCAATCATCCGAACGATTCTATTCAGGCATCGCCATAGGCGCCGACGTTCTCGCCACAGGAGGTTTTGACAGTCATATAAAAGACGAAAAAGGCTATTCCATCTGGATTGGATTTAAACTTATTCGTAAATAGCAAAAAAGGCCCGCGCACATCACTGTGGCGGGCACTTTTTTTGCACAATTAATTACGCTTTCTTCGCGCTTTTTGCGACCTTCGGCACTTTGAACAAAATCTTCACGATTTCGTCAATATGCTTGTGCGGGTAAATCTTGAGGCCCTTCTTCGCCGGGTCCGGAAGTTCCGCCACATCCTTCTTGTTGCCTTCCGGCAAGTGGAGCGTCTTCACGCCAGCAGCGAGTGCAGCAAGCGCCTTCTCGTTCAAGCCGCCAATCGGGAGGCAGGCGCCCGTAAGACTCACTTCGCCCGTAAACGCAATGTCCGGTGAAATCGGCTGCTTCGTAAACGCACTCAAGAGGCAGAGCGTAAGCGCAATACCTGCAGAAGGTCCATCCTTCGGCACAGCACCTTCCGGCACGTGAATGTGGATGTCCGTCTTACGCACAATCGCAGGGTCAATGCCAAAGCGTTGCAAGCGTTCACGAACAAGCGAAACAGCAATCTGTGCCGATTCCTTCATCACGTCGCCAAGCTTACCCGTCAAAATCAGCTGACCCTTGCCGCTCAAGAGCATGCATTCAATAGGCAAAATTTCGCCACCGACACTTGTCCAGGCAAGGCCTGTCACAACGCCCGGGCGGCCCGGTTCCGGCAGCTGGTTGTCCAAGAATCTCGGAGCGCCGAGGTAATCCTGAAGCACCTTCGCCGTCACTTCCGGCTTGATTTTTTTGCCCATCACAATGTCTTTTGCACGATGGCGCACCGCACTTTCAAGCACGCGTTCGAGTTCACGGACGCCCGCTTCGCGCGTCCAGCCACGCATCACGGCGTTAATCATCTCGTCACTGAAGCTCACCTGTTCGCCAAGCTTCACACCCGTGCGTTCACAGATGCGCGGGAGCAAATACTTACCCGCAATCTGCAACTTTTCATGCGGATAGTAGCCCGGCAAGCGCACCACTTCCATACGGTCGCGCAGAGCTTCCGGAATTTCGCCTTCACTGTTTGCCGTCGCAATAAAGAGCACACGGGAGAGGTCGAGCCCCACTTCCATAAAGTGGTCGGTAAAGTCATGGTTCTGTTCCGGGTCCAAAACTTCGAGCATAGCGCTTGCAGGGTCACCTCTAAAATCGCTTGCCATCTTGTCGATTTCATCGAGCAAAATGACCGGGTTCATGCACTTTGCACGGCGCAAAGCGTGAATAAATCTACCCGGCATCGCACCAATGTAAGTGCGGCGGTGACCACGGATTTCAGCTTCGTCACGCACGCCACCAAGCGTAATGCGGACAAAGTTACGCTGCATCGCCGTTGCAATCGATTCCACGAGAGTCGTCTTGCCAACGCCCGGAGGGCCCACAAGGCAAAGGATCGGAGCGCGGCGTTCCGTACCGGTAAGCTTCAGCACGGCCACGTATTCCATGATGCGTTCCTTGACCTTGTCGAGGCCAAAGTGCTTGGAATCGAGTTCCGCCTTCACCTTCTTCATGTTAAGAACAGTATCGGTATAAACGCCATACGGGAGTGCCAAAAACCAGTCCACGTAATTGCGGCTCACCGCGTATTCCGGGGAGGTCGGCTGCATCATGCGCATGCGACCGATTTCTTCTTCGAGCTTTTCTTCAATCGCCTTGCTAAACTTCTTGGCCTTGATTTTCTTGAGCAACTGGTCCGGTTCCGAAGCACCGCCATTTTCGCCGTCCAGTTCATCCTGCAACTGGCGAATCTGCTCCGAGATAAACCATTCCTTCTGCTGCTGAGCCATCTTCTGGCGCACGTTCTGCTGAACGCGAATCATCACGTTCTCGTTTTCCTGCGCAACCTGCATCAGGCTAATCAAACGATCCGCAAGAGCGTCAATCGTTTCCATTTCCAGAAGTGCCTGCTTCTCGGAAAGCGAAATCGAGAGGAACGGAATCATCCCGTAAAATGCGTTGATGTGGCTATCCATCGTAAAGAGCGCTTCGACCATGCCTTCGGCGATGTTCCTGTGCATGGCATACTCGCGGAACATGTTCAGCACATCTTCAAACTTTTCGCTCTTGTCTTCGGCCTTGATAAAATGTTCTCTCGGCGAGACCGTCACCTGCAAAAAATTATCACGCAAAGCAATCGAACGGAGATCCACAATGGAATCGCCTTCCAGCACGACCTTCACACAGCCATTCGGGAACGGCGTCACATTCGCCACGCGGGCAACCACGCCCACCGAGTAAAGGTCGAGCATCGGGTTGTCGAGCGTTTCCTGTTCCACATTCTTCTGTGCAACCAAGATAATTTCGTTGTTATGATTCTCAGCAAATTCCAGAGCACGCAAGGACATCTCGCGGCCCACCAAAATGCGTCTAGTCGTCAGCGGAAATACAACAGCATCCCTCAGAGGGAGCAACGGATACGTTTTATTAAAGTCAAAAGCCATACACTATAAAGATAGTATTTTGAAAGGTCAGGGAACAAAAAAGCAGTCACCGTTTTTCGGCAACTGCTAAGATTTACATTCGTGAAGTCGCAGCATCTAGGAATCCGCAACCCTCTACAACAACTAGGACTTTTTCTTGTTGTGCGTGAGGCCTTCCTTCACCATTTCGACAGTCACAGTGAACTTCTTTTCGCCAGAGCCTGGCATCTTGAACATAGCCTGCTGCAGCACGCGTTCCATCACGGAGCGGAGCCCACGTGCACCCGTCTTGCGGGTCATCGTTTCGCGGACGATTTCCTTGAGGGCATCGTCTTCGAATTCGAGCTTGATGTTGTCCATTGCAAACAAGCTCTTATACTGCTTCACGAGAGCGTTCTTTGGCTTCGTCAAGATGTTGAGGAGAGCCGTCTCGTCGAGTTCTTCGAGAGCAACCGCAATCGGCAAACGTCCGACAATTTCCGGGATGAGGCCGAACTTGATCAAGTCTTCCGGCTCGAGCTGCTTGAAGAGTTCGCTCAAGCTGTTTTCGCTTGCAGTGTGGATATCGGCACCAAAGCCCATACCACCCTGGTTCACGCGCTGGGAGATAATCTTGTCCAAGGTTTCAAAGGCGCCACCGCAAATGAACAGGATGTTTCTCGTGTTCACCTGCACAAGCGGCTGTTCCGGATGCTTACGGCCACCCTTCGGCGGGACCGATGCAACCGTACCTTCCAAGAGCTTGAGGAGCCCCTGCTGCACGCCTTCACCGCTCACGTCTCGCGTGATGGAGGGGTTAGCGGTCTTCCTTGCAATCTTATCGATTTCGTCGATAAAGATAATGCCACGTTCAGCTTTGGCCACATCGTAATCGGCAGCCTGCAACAGGCGCACGATAATGCTATCGACGTCTTCGCCCACGTAACCAGCTTCAGTCAAGACCGTCGCATCAGCAATCGTGAACGGCACGTCCAAAAAACGGGCCATCGTCTGCGCCAAGAGCGTCTTACCCGAACCGGTCGGGCCGACCAGGAGCAAGTTCGACTTTTCGACATCGACATCGTCCTTGGACTTGTGCGTCTGCTTGTAGCGCAAGCGTTTGTAATGGTTGTAAACCGCCACAGAGAGCGCCATCTTTGCACGGTCCTGCCCAATGACAAAATCGTCCAAGTGCGCCTTGATTTCGGTCGGGAGCGGGAGCGGCTTTGAAGAAATTTCCTTCGCTTCCTGTTCCTGTTTCGTACGTGCCAAGTCTTCTTCAAGAATGCGGCTGCACATGCGTATGCAATCACTGCAAATATACGCACCGGCACCGGTGATCATCTTTTCGACTTGTTCTGCCGGCTTTCCGCAAAAACTGCAGCTTACAGCCGGGTGGTTCTTGCCACTACGGTACATTAAATTCCCTCTTTACGCGGCACAAAAATTTCATCGATGACGCCAAAGGCCTTAGCTTCTTCCGGGCTCATGTAAAAGTCGCGGTCCGTCTTTTCGCGGACTTCGTCGACAGGCTTTCCGGTATGCTTAGCGACAATTTCGGTAAGCGTATCCTTCGTGCGGATAATTTCCTTGGCGGTAATCTGAATATCTGTAGATTGTCCAGTAGCGGCACCCGACGGCTGGTGCAACATGATGCGGGAATGCGGGAGCGCATAGCGCTTGCCCTTTGTACCTGCAGCAAGGAGCACGGCGGCCATCGAAGCACAACTACCAATGCAGATCGTAGCGATATTCGGGCGTACGTGCTGCATGGTATCATAAATGGCAAGCCCTGCCGACACGTAACCGCCCGGGCTGTTGATATACAGCGTGATATCCTTTTCCGGATTCTCGTATTCAAGGAAAATCAACTGGGCCATGACGTTGTTTGCCACTTCGTCGTTAATCGGCGTGCCCAAAAAGATGATACGTTCCTTGAGAAGTCTGGAATAGATATCGTAAGCGCGTTCACCGCGCCCGGTTGTTTCAATGACGGTAGGGATGATCATTTATTCCTCTTATTACTTTGTTTCTTCAGCAGCCGGACGGATACCGACGATGAAGTCAGCAGCCATCTGGAAGCGAAGTTCATCGCGCAGCTGGTTGATACGGCCAGACTGGCGGAAGTGGTTCTTCAGATTTTCGAATTCCACGTGGTAAGCGTTAGCCATCTGCTGGAGGCGTTCGTCAACGAGAGCCTGCGTCGGCTTGATCTTTTCCTGCGTAGCAACGAATTCGAGAATGCGGTGCTTCTTGATTTCACGGATAGCTTCACCGGAGAGTTCATTTATCTGTTCTTCGGTCGGTTCCACAACGTCCTTTTCGCTCTGGGCATTGCGGTTGAGCGTCCACTTGATGAGGTCGTAGATGCGAGCCTTCGGCACTTCGAACGGGTTAGCTTCGATGAGCTTGTCGATAGCTTCGTTGATAGCCTTGTTCTTAGCAGCGTCCTTCTTCTGGGCGGCGAGGCTTTCAGCGAGGTTGTTTCTCAAGTCAGCTTCGTCCTTGACGCCAATCTGCTTGCAGAAATCTTCGTCCAAAGTCGGCGGAACGATTTCGCGGACGTCCTTGATTTCGACGTTGAACTGAGCAGTCTTGCCGCGGTAGCGTTCGTCCTTGTGGTCATCCGGATACTTGAAGTTGATTTCCTTCTTGTCGCCGGCCTTAGAGCCCATGAGGCCTTCGTCGAATCCCGGAGAAGCGGATTCACCGAGGAGGGAGCGGAATTCCTTGTTTTCCGGAAGTTCCTGCTTTTCACCGTCGATAACAACTTCGATATAGTCGCCAACGACAACGTCACCCTTCTTGGCTTCGCGGTCAACGTGTTCGTCCTTGCTCCACATCTGCATGAGGCGGTCGAATTCGGCCTGGACTTCTTCTTCGTGGACGGCGGTAGCCGGAACGGTGATGCCCGTGTCAGCGTAGCCCTTGATGTCGATTTCCGGATCAACTTCGACTTCGACCTTAAGTGTGATGTCGCTCTTTTCGTCGTCGTTGAAATCCTTCACGAGCATCTTGCCGACCGGGATGATGTTCGCCTTCTTGAGTTCTTCCTGAACGATAGAGTTCACGACTTCATCGACAGCTTCGTGACGGATGGACGGTCCGAACTGCTTCAAGATCATGGACTTCGGCACTTGACCCTGGCGGAAGCCCTTCAAGGCGACCTGCTTCTTGTACTGAGAAAGCTTCTTTTCGAACGGAACCTTGAGATCACCCTGCGGGATTGTAATTTCAAGGGTGCGCACGGTTGCGCTTGTTTCTTTGATTTCAGCGGACATATATACTCCGGTATACGGTTGTTAAAAAGGTGATAAAAAAGAACTGCGAGGGGTGGGAGTCGAACCCACACACCGAAGTACCAGATCCTAAGTCTGGCGCGTCTGCCAATTCCGCCACTCTCGCGATTTCAAGACCAAAGATACAAAAAATTGCCTAAAAACGAATCACCTTTTTTCGATGATACCGTAAAAACGGGAAGGGTAACGCTTTGGAATCAGGCCAAGCTTGTTCAGTACGCGGAACGGGAGCATCAAAAGGCCAAGCGGCCCTCTGAAACAGTCGCGCAAGAGCCTGATACCAGCCCCCGGGAACAAGTAGTCGCCCATCGTGAGGCGATACTCCACACCAAGGGAATCAAGCATCTGCTTCATCTCGTCGTACGAAAAATGCCACAAGTGGTCGGATACCGCAATATGCGCATACGTGAGCCCGCATTCAAACAAAGTGTTAAAATCGTCCGTACACGGGAGCGAAAACACCACGCGCTTTTTGGCAGCCCCGATGGCAGACTTCAAGAAGTCCACCGGATTTGGCACATGTTCCAAGACCTCGATCATCATGACCGTATCGGCAAGGTTTTCGCCAAGCGGTTCGCCCGGTTCAAGCAATTTAGTCTTGAGTCCGTTCTTCTCGGCAACTGCAAGCGACTTCTCGTTGATATCGGCGACAGTCGTGTCAAAGCCCGCCTTCTTCATCTCGAGCGAATAGGCGCCCGCTCCACCACCGAGATCGAGAACAGTCTCCCCGCGAACTTCGCGAAGCAAGAACTCGACCAGTGGCCTGTGGGCCTCACCCGGCTTTGCCGGCGGACCCGGAACGAAGAAAGAACTTTGACCTTGCAATTTTCCCATAGCACAAATATATAAATTATCTTTACCTCCATGTTTCAAGCTTTCCGCAATATAAGAATCGGTGTTTTCATCGCATTTGTAAACCTCCTTATCCAAGGAATTTCATTTTTTGTCCAGAATTTTATTGCGCGTAACCTTGGAACCGCCTCTTACGGGCATTTCGGGCTGCTCCAGACCGACTACTCCATCTTCTGCGCCATCGCCGATTTCGGCATGACGACCCTCATCCTCGCCTTTTTCGGGAGCCGTGCCACAAAAGGTTCTCTTTTCAGGAGCATCCTCCAGCTTAGACTTTTCTCCGCCGTGGTTGCCGCACTTCTCATGGTCGCCTTCGCGTTCGCATTCCGCTACAACCACCCGATTTTCTACGGCGAACTGATTTTCACATTCGGGCTCGTGTTCCAGCATGCGTTTTTCGACTGGTACTTCATCTGCGGAAAATTCTGGAAGCGTCTCTTCGTCTCGAAGCTACTGCACACGATTTCGTATTCCGCGGTCATGGGAGCGGCCCTACTCTACTTCAAGATTGAACGCATCGAGTTCATTGCGCTTGCGATGGTGCTTGCCGCCCTCCCCGCATTCTTCTATGGCGTCACGCAGGCGTTCCACGCACACCTCTTAAAAATCACGCGCCGCACGTTCCACTTTATCGCGCTCATGGTCAAGGCGGGCATCCCGTACGCCATTTCGAGCTTTGCCGCCTTTGCCTACCTCCCCATCGGGCTTTACGTCGCAGATAAATTCGCAAGCGCCGAATTCCTCGGCTGCTATAACTTCGGGCATAAAATTCTCGTGCTCTGCTCGGGCATCATGGTTCACTTCATCTCGTCGAACCTCATCACGCTCCATTCCACGCACGACAAAAACCTCCACCTGAAAGACATCGCGGTATTCACGCTGTTCATTGCGATTTGCTCATCGCCCCTGTGGTTATTCCCCTCATGGATTTTAAAAATTCTCTTCTTTGCAGCCCCGTGGACTGACGCTACGTTACAGACAAGCGCAAATATTTTACAGATACTTTCGTTCTCGCTCATTTTCCAGGCCGCACGCACCACGCTCATCTCGACACTCCTCAAGGAGCACGCTACACGCGCCTACGCCGTCATGGTAAGCATCGGCGGAGCCTCGAACGTCATCGCCTGCATGCTCGCAGGCCTCTATCTCGAAAATGCAATGATACCGCTATTTGCACTCACAGGCGATCTCGTGATCACCGCAATCCTGTTCGGGTATTTCACCCACCACGGCAGGGTCCGCTGGTAAAATCGAGCGCTTGCCGCTGCTCACCGTGCAGACAAAGAAGAAGAACGACATCCACACCCAGTACATACTTTGCTTGTAACCGGTCGTGAAGTTCCACAGGATAATCCACATCATGAACGTCGCAGTGAGCAAAAGCATAAACGGATTTTTCGCAACCGCCATCCGGTGGTAGCAGAACGTAAAGAGCACGCCAAAGAAAAACGGCAACAAGAAGATTCCGGGGAGACCGAAGTCCTTGTACGCATCCCACAAGTACGGAATCGTATTTAAGCCTGTGTACTTCACCACGCTTTCGTTAAACGGCGTATCCCACCCAAAGTTCGTCTGGAGCCCATCACCAATGTGCAACAGGTGCGTCACGCCAAAGAACGCGTCAATGCCGTACGTCCAGTCGTGCTCAGGGATATCGCTATATCGGTTGAAGGCGTAATCCAGGTTCCAGTAGTTATTCGCCACGTACTTGTACGGGAGCAGAGCCACTTCCTTTGCAATCTTACTGTCAGTCACATCGGAATTGCCATACTGCCCCTTGAGCGATGCCACCGCTACAAAGAAGATGCAGACAAACACCGTCACCACCGCAAGCGAGCGCCATGAAAAACGCCCGCGCAAGTAGTTGAACAAAATCATGAACATGCCAAGGCAAAGCATGTTGATACCGCGGCTCGGGTACGTCGCAAACGAAAGGAGAATCGTAAACACCACCATGCAGCGCGATGCATAGCGCACCCAGCGCACCGGGTTCATTGACTTAAACGATGCGACTGCAAAAAGGCCAACCACCATTGCGCCCGACGTAAAGAAGTCTGCGTACTTGAGCACGTCGTTATCCTTACCCGTGAGCCACTGCGACGGATTATCCGTCAACAGTACCAGGTTCCCCGCCACCGAGATGACGCCGAGCACGCCCACAAAGAAATACGCAAACGCCGAAAAGCTGAGGAAGAAATGGCAGACCCAGTTGTACTCGCCATGAACCTCAAGCTTCTTCTGCAGTGGCGGACCACCAGACGATTTCCACGCGAAATCCGTCACATAGCAACCGACCAAAAAGCAGAACATGCCGCCGCCCCACACGAGCCACGTCGAATAGTTGAAGTCCGACATCATCGGCAAGAACTGCAAATAGGAGACGCCAAGCATCACCATCTGCACCAAGAAGTACAGAGTCGACGGGCGGAAAAAATCTTCCTTGAAAATAGAGACAAGCACCAAGGCAACGAGAGCAAGCGTAAACATCACGCTTGATTCTGGATGAGCAAACAACGCCTCCATCATGCCTTGACGCCCCAGAAATTACTTATGCCAGAAGCAGACTTTCTTGACGAAGAAATCCCACTCGGCAGCGGTCTTAGAGTTCGTGCGGCTTTCAGAGCGCATGTACTCGACAAGGTTGCTGAGAAGTGTTGCCAAGAAGAACGAGAAGAACACCGTGAACGCGAGGATAAGTCCACGCTTCGGAGAAATCTTCTTGTCGTTTTCCCATGGCGGTTCAAGCACATGCAGGTTCGTGAGCGTCTTCGCTTCTTCCAGGCGCATCTGTTCGCTCTGCTGGCGCAGCACCTTGTACATCGCTTCCTGGATGCGGATTTCCGCTTCGCGCCTCAGGTATTCCGCATAAAGTTCCGGGGACTTCTTGAGCTCGATCATACCGATGTTGCTATGCTTGCCCTTGAGCGCTCCGCCGAGTGCGGAATTCATTCCCTTCATGCGCTTCGAAAGTTCCTGGTAACGCTTGCTGTTCTCGCCGCGGTCAAGCTTTTCGAAGTTCATCTCCATGTTCACTTCTTCGCGCATCGCCTGCAACTCGCTCAGGTACTTGATAGTCGCCTCGAGCTGCACGTTCGGTTCGTACACATTGTTCTTCACCTGGAAATCGACAAAGTCCTTGAGCAGGGAATCCAGCGCATGTTCGCAGGAATCAAGCCTTGACTGGAAATACTCCCTGGACTGGCGGGCCTGCTTCGTCTTGAACGCATTGAACGAGGAATCCGCCTTGTCGAGCATGAAGTTCAGGACCTCGACAGCAAGCTTTGCATCCGTATCCTTGTAATAGATAGAAAGCATGTCTTCCTTGTTCAGCTCGAGACCGAAGTTCTTGCGGAACTCCTTCAGCAAGTCGGCATGGAACTTTCCCTTGAACTTGTAGTGCTTTGCAAGATTAAACTTGTCGATGACCATGTTGTGCAATTCCCAGGAATTGAGAATCGTCCAAACGGCATTCACGTCCTCGTTGTCCATGGAAATTCCAAGGAGCGAACTCATGCCCGAAGAACCCATGAGCCCGCTGAGCATCCCCGACATCGGCTGCGTCGAGGCCGGCGGAGTGACAATCGCCGAGGCGGCGTACTTCGGCTTCACGACCCACATGACCATCACAAAGGCAATAATTGTCGGGATAAGGACTACCGCGGTAACAAACTTGAAATGCTTCAAGTCGTTATTCAAAATCCGCAGACAGATTTCAACAAAACCAATAGACTCTTGCTTTTCCATAAGCTACTTGTTGGTGGTATAAATGATGAACACGGTCGAAATCACGCTCAGGAGGGACGCCATGAAAATGGTAAAGTCCTTGAACGATTCATAATGGCTCTTCGGGAGTTCAATAAAGTCGCCCGGCAAAATCGGATCAGAGGCCACGTTGATGGAGGTCGCCTCCGGCTTTTTGCCGCGCCAGACCTTGACCTGGTTCCAGTTACCCGTTACCGTATTTACACCGCTCGAAGCGATGTAGTCGATTGCATGCCAAGTCGGATTGTAGTTGTAGCGGCCGATAAAGTTCAACGCCCCGCCAACATACACGAACAGCTCCTTCACAAAGAACTCGATTTCAGTATTCGGCTCGACCGTCGTCGTCTTCATTTCGGCAAGCGTAATCCAGCGCGGATCCTTGTCCGGTTCACGCACGCACACCGACTTGTAACCAAAGTTGTGCATCCTGTTTGCACCGGCAAGGTCAAAGTAATCGGCAAGTGTCCTTTCCGGACGGTAAGCAACGCTCGTCCTGTATCCGGGGAACAACAACGTAACGTTATCGCCCATCGGCACGAACGGCACAAAAATCTTGTCGCCCTGTTCAAGCATCACATCATTTTCGAATTCGCCATTCGTCGTCATCGTGGTATAATTCACATGAATCGTGTCCTTGCCGCGAATCACCTGGACATCTTCCGTATTCGCATTAGCAAGCGGATTTCCGATCGCACGGATAAACTGGCTAAGTCTCGTCTGCGGATCGACAATATGCTGGCCCACAAGGCCTACGGCACCCATCGCATTCACGCGGAACTTCTTCAAGGCCGCAAGCTGCACAAAGCAGAACTCGCGCTTGTAGCGCTTGGAAACGAGGTCGAGAATCATCTTCTGCGCTTCGCCAAATGTCTTGCCGCCCACATGCACGGCACCGCATTCCTCGACAGCCACATTCCCGTCCGGATACACCTGAATAGAGAGGTACTTATCTTCAAGCATCAAGTCCAGAAAGTCGCCCGGACCGAGCACGTAATTGGAATCCACGGCCATTTCTGCATACATCGGCGTAAGCGATGCGGCACCACGCGTAGACGTCCCTTCGCCAAGGACAAGGCTCTTGGTCCCAGAATTGCCAAACATCGATTCCGATGCAAAGGCACACACACACGCCAAAAGAAGATAGACAATAAAAGATCGCATAATGCTTTTCTACAGTTGAGAAAAAGGATGACAAGTTACCTAATTATACAAAAATTAAAATGAAGAGTAGAACCAAATCATCAGTTATTGGTCATTAGTCATTGGTTATTTGTCAATGGCTATGGATGCAAAAAGGGGACACGGTATAAAAACCATGTCCCTTTTTAAAAGCGGTTGACCGTTTTTGATCTTAGTTAGCGGACTTGCCTTCGCCTTCGACCATGTCAACAGCAGCGTCAGCCTTAGCAGGTTCAGCAGCCTTCTTAGCCTTAGCAACGATTTCGTCTTCGACGAGACCGATAAGAGCCATTTCAGCAGCGTCGCCGGCGCGGTTCGGGCCGAGCTTCAGCACGCGAGTGTAACCGCCGTTGCGGTTAGCATAACGCGGACCGATCGTGTTGAACAAATCCTGGAGAACCTTCGGGTCCATCACGAAGCGAGCAGCTTCACGACGTGCAGAAAGGTCACCCTTCTTTGCGTAGGTAATCATGCGTTCAACAGCACCACGGACAAGCTTTGCCTTGTGGAGAGTGGTACGCACATAGCGCTTGTTCTGATCCGTTTCCATGCCCTTCTCGAGAATAGAAGTCGTGAGGGCGCGGAGGATGGCACGCTTGTGTTGGGCGTTAACACCCAGTTTCTTGTTTTTTACACCGTGTCTCATGTTTAATCCTTCAAGTAATCATCGACGTCCATGCCAAAAGAAAGGCCCATCGACGTCAACACCTCGTTAAGTTCAACCAAGGACTTCCTACCGAAGTTCTTGTATTTGAGCATATCGTTTTCCTTGTTGCGAACAAGCTCGCCAATGGTATGGATGTTTGCCATACGGAGGCAGTTGCTGGAGCGAACGGAAAGTTCCAGATCGTCCACGCGCATACGGAGGAGGTTAGCGATACGCTGACGTTCTTCATCCATTTCGAGTTCTTCAGGAGATTCGAGATCGCCTTCGAAGTTGATGAAGATTTCCAAGTGATCCACAAGAAGCTTTGCAGCGTATGCAAGAGCGTCTTCCGGGTCAATGGAACCGTCTGTTGTAATTTCAAGTTCCAGACGGTTGTAGTCCGTCTTCTGACCAACGCGGGTATCGCTGATGTGCATTGCGACTTTCTGAACCGGGTTGAAGTTCGCATCCATGGCGATAACGCCAATCGGAGCGTCCTTGTCCTTAAGTTCGTCGGCAACAACATAACCACGACCGCAGGAGATCTTCACGTCCATCGACAGAGAAGCGTTGCCGTTCAATGTCGCAATGTGAACATCCGGAGTCAGGATAGTGACATTTGGATTGTCCATAAAGTCCTTGGCCGTGACTTCGCCATCACCGGACATGTCCAGGTGAAGGGTTTCATCATGATCAGACAGGAGCTTTACACGGATGCTCTTGAGGTTGAGGATAATGTCAGTGACATCTTCCTTAACACCCGGAATCGTCGAAAATTCCTTGTCAACGCCTTCGATTTTCACGGAGACAATAGCCGCACCCTGCAGAGAGGAGAGGAGCACGCGACGGAGAGCGTTACCGAGGGTGATACCCCAGCCACGTTCCAAGGCTTCTACGACAAACTTGGCGTAGCGGCCATCTTCGCCGGTTTCCACTTTCTGGAAGCTGCGCGGCATCTGAAGTGATTTCCACATCATTGGCGATACCTCTTTGGATTAAATTCTTCTCTTCTTTTTAGGACGGCAACCATTGTGCGGAATGCCCGTCACGTCTCGAATAGAGAGAACTTCGAGGCCCGCATTCTTGAGAGCGCGGACGGCAGATTCACGGCCACCACCAGCACCCTTAACGCGAACGTCCACCTTGCGCATGCCGAGATCGAATGCCTTGTGGGCAGCGGTTTCAGCGGCGAGCTGGGCTGCAAACGGAGTGCTCTTGCGGGAGCCCTTGAAACCGGAGTTACCCGGAGAACCCCAAGCGACAACGTTGCCACGAGCGTCGGTGATAGAAACGATTGTATTGTTGAAGGAAGCGAACACGCAGGCGATACCCTGGATGTCAATGCGCTTCTTGCCCTTCTTGATCTTGACTTCTTCAGCAGCAGCCGGAGCTTCAGCAGCGGCAGCAGCAGTTTCCTTGATTTCTTCTTCAGCCACGATGATACTCCTTACTTCTTCTTGTTAGCCACAGTCTTCTTGGGGCCCTTACGTGTGCGGGCGTTGGTGCGGGAACGCTGACCGCGGACCGGGAGGCCCTTGCGGTGGCGGATGCCGCGATAGCAGCCAATGTCCTGCAAACGCTTGATGTTCAAGGTAACTTCTGCGCGGAGCTGACCTTCCACAGAGTATTCATCTTCCAAAAGATGACGAATCTTACCTTGTTCTTCTTCAGTCAGGTCGTCACACTTCTTGTTCTTGTCAATGCCCAACTGAGCACAGACCTTGTTAGCGGTGAACAGACCGACACCATAGATTGCCGTCAGACCGTATTCAACAGTCTTGTTTTTCGGTAAATCGACACCAGCGATACGTGCCATACGATCTCCTTATCCCTGCTTCTGCTTGTGACGGGGGTTCTTCGAACAGATGATGCGCAATACACCCTTACGACGGATGATCTTGCAGTTTTCACATCTGGGTTTAATGGAGGCTTTGATTTTCATAGGTTTGACCTTCTTTTGTAATACCTATTACTTGTAACGGTAAGTAATTCGCCCGCGATTTAAATCGTACGGGGAAATCTCGACCAACACTTTGTCGTCCGGCAAGATTCTAATGAAATGCCGGCGCATTTTTCCTGAAACATGCGCGAGGATCTCGTGACCATTTCCGAGTTGAACACGGAAGAAAGCGTTGGGCAGAGCTTCCAACACAACGCCTTCTACTTGTATACCTTCTTCTTTAGCCACTAGGATGCCATCCTGCCGCGAATGCGGCCACGTTTCAAGAAACCTTCATAATTCTTGGTATGCAACTGGGCTTCGAGCTGACGAAGAGTATCCAGAGCAACACCTACCACGATCAAGACCGAGGTACCCCCAATATAGAAACTCATATTGAGAGCGTCTTTCAAATGCAGGGGAACGACGCTGATTAAAGCGAGGTAAAGAGACCCAGGCAATGAAATTCTGGTCAAAACGTGGTCAATGTATTCTGCTGTCTGCTTACCCGGACGGACTCCCGGAATAAACCCACCACTTCTCTTGAGGTTTTCGGCAATGTCGTTCGGGTTGTACTGGATTGCCGTGTAGAAGTAGGTGAAGAATATGATGAGGAGGGCATCTACTACGCTGTAGGAGATGTGTCCCGGAATAAATGCAGAAGCAAAAGCCTGCATCGCAGAT
This sequence comes from Fibrobacter sp. UWB2, assembly GCF_002210425.1. Taxonomy (NCBI): domain Bacteria; kingdom Pseudomonadati; phylum Fibrobacterota; class Fibrobacteria; order Fibrobacterales; family Fibrobacteraceae; genus Fibrobacter; species Fibrobacter sp. UWB2. The sequence continues at coordinate 408,140 of NZ_MWQK01000003.1, forward strand.
ACGTTCGGGAACCAAGATGCAACCATGGCCGGAATGAACATGATGCAAGATGCGAAGATCACGGGAATCACGTTAGCGGTGTTCACCTTGAAAGGCAAATAGCTAGCCTGACCACCCAAGACCTTGTTTCCGACGGTCCTGCGAGGACTTTGGAGTGGAATGCGACGGGTCGCCTGCTCAACGAAAACGATGAAGCCGACAATGACAACCACGAGCGCCAAGATGAAAAACTCGATCGCAAGCGGCTGGATGCCTTCAACAAACATTTCCCCTTCAGCCATAATGGCCCGCGGAAGGCCACCGACGATACCGGCGAAAATGATAAGAGAAATACCGTTACCCACACCGTGCGAGGTAATCTGCTCGCCAAGGTACATCAAGAAGATGGTACCTACGGTGAAGGTTAACGTAGCAAGGAGACGAAAGCCTACGTTGCCGAGACCAGACGAGAAATTGTCGGAAAGGACCGAGATTCCCGTACCGGCGGCCGTCGTCACCTTGAGGTTCGAAAGCCACATAGAAATGCCCCATCCCTGCAAGGCGGAAAGGACCACCGTGAAGTATCGGGTATACTGATTCAGCTTAGCGCGACCTTCCTGACCCTCCTTCTGGAGCATCTGGATGGCCGGAATGACCGAGCCCATCAACTGGAGGATGATGCTTGCGCTGATGTACGGCATGATACCGAGGGCAAATACAGTCGCCTTAGCGAATGCACCGCCGGTAAACGAATCGTACAGGCCAAACAGGTTATTCGAATTTTTGAAGTATTCTGCGAGAACCGCAGCATTTACTCCGGGGATGGAGATGTGAGCGCCAATACGATAAACAATCAAAAGACCAAGCGTAAAAAGAATCTTTTTACGCAGGTCTGCGATTTTGAACGCATTGACGAACGCACCGATGGCTTTCGTAACTGCTTCCATTAGATGATCTCAACTTTGCCGCCAGCAGCTTCAATGGCAGCCTTTGCCTTTTCGCTGATAGCGTTAACCTTTACGTTGATAGCCTTGTCGATAGAACCAAAAGCGAGGACCTTGACCGGCAGTTCGGCGTTCTTGATGAAGCCCTGGTCGAAGAGGACCTTGGCATCGAAATCAGTAACGCTGACACCAGCGAGGCGCTTCAGGTTCACGATCTGGAATTCAACACCAGCGTGCTTGAAGCCGCGCTTCGGGATACGACGGTGAATCGGCATCTGGCCGCCTTCGAAAGCGACGCGACCGGCCTTAGCGCTCTTACGAGCACCAGCACCCTTCTGACCACGACCGGCAGTCGTGCCCCAGCCAGAGCCCGGACCACGACCAATGCGCTTGCGGCTCTTGCCCTTGGCAGCCTTGCCAGGATTGAGAGTATTGAGTTCCATCTTAGATCTCCTCGACCTTGACCATGTCCTTCACGGCATTGATCATGCCCTGGATGGACGGAGTCAGATTGTGTTCAACAGTTTGTCCGATCTTGCGGAGGCCGAGTGCAGCCACGTTAGCGCGGTGCACCGGAAGGCGACGGACGATACCCTTGATCAAAGTAATACGAACTTTCTTCATTAGGTATTACTCCTTAGGCTTCAAAACCACGCAACTTGGCGCAGTCCTGTTTGTTCTTCTGAGAAAGCAGGCCTTCCAAGCAAGCGCTGACGACAGTGCTCGGGTTGGAGGAACCGTGAATCTTCGTGAGGATGTTGCGGACACCGGCGAGTTCGAGAACTGCACGGGCAGCAGCACCGGCGATAACACCAGTACCCGGAGCAGCCGGCATGAGGAGGATGCGGGTAGAACCGCTCTTCACTTCGATGTCGTGCGGGATGGTGCCATCGAGGAGCTGAACTTCCACGATGTTTCTCTGGGCAGCTTCGGTACCCTTACGGATAGCTTCGGAAACTTCCTTAGCCTTGCCGAGACCGACACCGACCTTGCCGTTCTTGTTGCCGACGACAACGAGAGCGGAGAAGGACATGCGACGGCCGCCCTTGACGGTCTTAGCGCAACGGTTGATGTGTACAACCTTGTCTTCAAATTCAGAAACTTGAGCTTCGCGTTCCAAAGTGTACCTCACTAGAATTTGAGTCCGCCTTCACGAGCTCCCTCAGCGAGAGCCTGAACGCGACCGTGATAGATGTAACCGCCGCGGTCGAAGACCACGGATTCAATGCCCTTGGACTTGGCGAGTTCAGCAATCTGGAGACCGAGCTGCTTAGCCTGTTCGGTCTTCGTCATTTCACCAAACTTACCCTGGAATTCCTTGGAAGCTGTGGTGACCTGAGCGACAGACTTGTTGTTTTCGTCATCAAAGATCTGGGCAATCATGTGAGACAAGGAACGGCGAACAGCCAAACGAGGGCATTCTGCAGTTCCGACAACAGACTTGCGTACGCGTTCGTGGCGTGCGATTCTGGACTGGATTCTTTTTTTAGCAATTGCAGTCATAGTTTACCCTTATTTACCTGTCTTCTTACCTTGCTTGCGACGCACAATTTCGCCAGCGTACTTGATGCCCTTGCCCTTATACGGTTCAGGCTTACGGTACTTGCGAATTTCTGCGGCAGCCTGGCCAACCTTCTGCTTGTCGATGCCGGAGATCGTAATCTTCAGCGGATCAACAGCCTTCAGTTCAACGCCTTCCGGAGCCTTGAAGATCACCGGATGAGAGAAGCCGAGAACCAAGTTGAGGTCCTTGCCCTTCTGTTCGACGCGGTAGCCAACGCCAACGATTTCGAGAGTCTTCTGGAAACCCTTGGTCACGCCTTCGACCATGTTATTGACGAGAGCGCGAGTGGTGCCGTGCATAGCGCGGGTGAACTTTTCATCATTCGGGCGGGTGAAGGAGAGCTTGTCGCCATCGAGCTTGATGGAGATGAGTTCGTGAACGTTCGTTTCGAGCTTGCCCTTCGGGCCTTCGACCTTGATGTTCTGACCGTTGACGTTAACCTTAACGCCAGCCGGGATAGTGATAATAGCTTTACCGATACGGGACATCTTTACCATACCTTTGCGATGACTTCGCCACCCACCTTGAGTTCGCGGGCTTCGTGGTCAGTCATGACACCTTTAGATGTGGAGATGATAGCATAGCCGAGGCCGTTGCGAACGCGCGGAAGCTTGGCCACGTCAACGTAGTGACGGAGACCCGGCGTAGAAACGCGCTGGAGGCCCTGGATAGCGGATTCGCCCTTCGTGTAACGGAGGAGGACCTTGAGGATGCCCTGCTTACCGTCATCGACGACGACGAACTTCTTAATGAAACCTTTTTCCTGCAACACACGTGCAATATCACGCTTCAGATTGCTGGCAGGAATGTCCACCACGGGGAGCTTTGCCGTAGAGGCATTGCGGATACGGGTGAGCATATCGGCGATAGTATCTGTCATTGCCATTTTATACTCTCCTTACCAAGACGACTTTGTGATACCGGGGATTTCGCCGGCGAGTGCCATTTCGCGGAAGCAAATACGGCAAAGGCCAAAGCGGCGCATAAAGGCGTGCGGCCTACCGCAACGCTTGCAACGGTTGTACCCACGAACGGTATACTTCGGAGTACGCTTGCATTTTTCAATCATTCTTCTGCTTGCCATGGTATTACCTTACTTCCTGAAGGGGAGTCCAAGTTCTTCGAGGAGGGCACGGCCTTCGTCGTCCGTCTTAGCGGAAGTGACGAAAGAAATGTCCATACCGAAGGTACGGGAAATCTTGTCAATGTCGATTTCAACAAAGATCGTCTGTTCCTTGATGCCGAGGGTGAAGTTACCCATGCCATCAAAGCCACGGCGTGCGAGACCACGGAAGTCACGGACACGCGGAAGGTCGATGTTGATGAAACGATAGAGGAAGTCCCACATGTTGTCGCCATGAAGTGTGACCTTAGCACCGATGCCGATACCTTCACGGAGGTGGAAGTTAGCGACAGCCTTCTTAGCGTTAGTGACAATAGCCTTCTGACCGGTGATAGCAGTGAGAGTGTCAGCAGCTTCGTCAAGAATCTTGCGGTTCTGGGAAGCGGCGCCCACGCCCATGTTGAGCACGATCTTTTCGAGACGCGGAATCTGCATCACGTTCTTGTAGGCAAACTTTTGCTGCAAGGCCGGAACGACCTTTTCGAGATAGAATTGCTTCATCTGGTTCATTGCGTTACCTTACACAGCCTTTCCAGTTTTAACACTGGTACGAACGCCCTTCTTACCCTTTTCGCGAACGATGCGGGTACGAACGGGAGTGTTGCCTTCGAGAAGCATCACGTTGGAAATGTCAATCGGCAATTCCTTTTCAACGATGCCACCAGTCTGATTGGTCTGAGACGGCTTTTCGTGACGCTTGCGGACGTTGACGCCCGAAACGGTCACCTTGCCATCCTTGACGCTGATGACTTGACCGGTCTTGCCCTTGTCAACACCGGAAATCACCTTGACGTTATCATTCTTCTTGATGTTAGCCATTAGAGAACCTCAGGTGCGAGGGAGATGATCTTCATGTATTTCTTGTCGCGGAGCTCACGAGCCACCGGTCCAAAAATACGGGTTCCACGCGGTTCGCCATCCTTGTTGATGAGAACCACTGCGTTGTCGGAGAAACGAATGAACGTTCCGTCCGGACGTGCGATTTCTTTAGCTGTGCGGACGACGACGGCGTCGGCCACGGAACCCTTCTTCACCTTGCTCTGGGGGATAGCGTCCTTAACGGCTACCTTGATGACATCACCGATGCTAGCATAGCGACGGTTTGTGCCACCCAAAACACGGATGCAGGCGACTTCCTTGGCACCACTGTTATCGGCCACGACGAGTCTGGTTTCTTCTTGAATCATATTCGCCTTACTCCAGGAGTTTACTTCTTCTTTTCCACAATGCGGACGAGGCGCCAGCGCTTCGTTGCAGAGAGGGGACGAGTTTCCATGATTTCGACCAAGTCGCCTTCTTCGGCTTCATTCTTTTCATCGTGAGCCTTGAGCTTGCTGGTCGTAGTCATGATCTTGTTGTACATCGGGTGACGCTTGCGGTTTTCGACCACAACCGTAATCGTCTTGTCCATCTTGTCGGAGGAGACGATACCCTGCTTGACTTTACGAAGGTTTCTTTCCATTTCCTGCTCCTGCCGGCTTATGCCTTGGCCTTTTCGCTGAGGATGGTCTTGATTCTGGCGATGTCCTTGCGGGCAGCTTGAATCACAGAGGGTTTTTCCAAATTACCGAGCTTCGCAGTCATGCGGTAATTGAACAAATCGAGATTCAACTGAGCCAGTTTTTCCTTGAGCTGGTCAACGCCCAGTTCTTTCAATTCACGTGCTTTCATTAGATCTCCGATTCTTCGATGATTTTGCACTTAAGGGGGAGCTTCTGAATTGCGACATGGAGAGCTTCCATGGCAAGTTCACGTTCAACACCACCCATTTCAAAAAGGATGCGACCCGGGAGGATTACGGCTGCCCAGAATTCGACTGCGCCCTTACCCTTACCCATACGGGCTTCTGCAGGGTGACGGGTAATCGGCTTATCGGGGAAGACGCGAATCCACACGCGACCACCACGCTTGATCTTACGAGTCATGGCGATACGAGCAGCTTCGATCTGGCGAGCGGTGAGCCAGCACTTTTCAAGAGCCTGGATACCGAATTCGCCAAAGGCGATATAGTTGCCACGAGAGGCGACGCCCTTCATGCGCCCTTTCATTTGCTTACGATGCAATGTTCTTTTCGGACTCAGCATAATTACTTCTCTCTCTTGTTGTCGTTCATGACGTCCTTACCGATCTTTTCACCGTGCATGATCCACACCTTGATACCGATGGCACCATAAACGGTCTTAGCGATGGCAGTTGCGTAGTCGATGTCAGCACGAAGAGTGTGCAGAGGCACGCGGCCTTCGGCATACTTTTCAACGCGGGCAATTTCGGCACCACCGAGGCGGCCGCCGCACTGCACCTTGATACCTTCCACACCCATGCGCATAGCGGACTGGATAGCACGCTTCATGGCACGGCGGAAAGAAATACGCTTTTCGAGCTGGCGAGCAATGTTTTCAGCCACGAGCTTGGCATCAGTTTCCGGACGCTTGATTTCGTGGACTGCAATATAGATTTCTTTACCGGTGAGGAACTGGAGTTCGCCCTTCAAACGTTCCAATTCTTCGCCCTTTTTACCGATAACGATACCCGGGCGAGCGGTATAGAGGTTAACGTTCACCTTCTTGACGGTACGTTCGATGCCAACCTTGGAGAGGGAGGCATGTTCGAAACGCTTCATCAAGTAGCGACGGAGCACGATATCTTCATAGAGAAGATCGGCAAACTTGTCTTCGGCATACCACTTGGATTCCCAACCGCGGATAACGCCAAGACGAAGACCATTAGGATGAGTTTTGTGACCCATTGTTAATTCTCCTTGTCTGCGACAACGACGGTGATGTGGGAGAGCGGCTTTTCGATACGGAAAGCACGGCCCTGGGAACGCGGGTGAATGCGCTTCATGATCGTACCACCATCAGCGGTGATGGTCTTGATCACGATTTCTTCGGCGGAAACCGGAGCGGCGGACTTCTGCTTCAAGTTAGCGACAGCGGACTTGAGAGCATTTTCAACCAGCGGAGCACCCTTGGTCTGCGTACGGAGGATGGAGAGCATCGCGAAGGCTTCGCTGACGGACTTGCCACGAACGAGGTCGACTACGCGACGGAGCTTGCGAACGCCGTAACGGACGTTTTTAACTTTAGCAACAGCTTGCATTATTTCTTGCCTCCAGCAGTTTCAGTCTTGCGGTGACCGCGGAAAGTACGGGTCATGGAGAATTCGCCGAGCTTATGGCCAACCATGTTTTCGGTGACATAAACCGGAAGGAACTGCTTGCCGTTATAGACGGAGAACGTGAGTCCGACCATATCCGGGACGATTGTGGAACGACGGGACCAGGTCTTGATAGCCTGTTTCTTGTCGGAACCGGCCATCGCCTGGGCCTTGCTGAGAACGTGGGAATCCACGAACGCACCTTTCTTAAGGGATCTAGACATGAATTAGGCCCTCTTCTGACGATGACGTACGATGAACTTATCAGTACGCTTGTTGTTACGAGTTTTTGCACCCTTAGAGTTCTTACCCCAAGGAGAGCACGGATGACGACCACCAGAGGTACGACCTTCACCACCACCAAGGGGGTGATCGACCGGGTTCATAACGACACCACGGACGGCCGGGCGCTTGCCGAGCCAGCGAGAGCGGCCTGCAGAACCCGAGGATTCATTCATGTGATCGATATTGGAAACCTGGCCAACGGTAGCGAGGCAGTCTTCCGGGATGTAGCGGACTTCGCCACTCGGAAGCTTGACCTGGCAGAGCTTGCCGTCCTTAGCAACCAGTTCTGCACCGGCACCAGCGGAACGAGCAATCTGGGCACCCTTGCCCGGCTTCATTTCGATGTTGTGGATAATGGTGTTGAGCGGAATGTCGCGGAGAGGAATTGCGTTACCTACGCGGAATTCAGCACCTTCACCAGCGTTCAGCACATCGCCAACCTTGATTTCGGCCGGAGCGATGATGTATGCGCGCTTGCCGTTTTCGTACTTGACGAGAGCGATGCGAGCGGTACGGTTCGGATCGTATTCGATCGTTTCGACAGTGCAGGAGAGACCGGCAAACTGACGCTTGAAGTCGATGATACGATACAGTTTCTTGTGACCACCACCACGACGACGGGAGGTAATTTCACCAGCATTGTTACGGCCGGAGCTACGCTTGATACCTTCGGTAAGCGGCTTGTACGGCTTTACAGCAGAGAGTTCCTTGCGGTCACCAATCTGCTTGTAACGCAGTGTCGGGGTAATCGGGCGATAAGATTTCAGACCCATGGTTATACTCCTTCAAACTCGGCAATCTTTTGCCCGGCCTTCAATGTGATGTAGGCCTTCTTCCAGTTCGGTTTCTTGCCAGCGACCATACGGACGCGCTTGATCTTGCCGCGGTTGATCAAAGTGTTGACCTTAGCGACCTTGACTTCAAAGCGCTTTTCGATAGCAGCCTTGATGTCTTCCTTAGAAGCGTCCATGGCGACCTTGAACACGTACTTGTGCACGTCGTTACGCTTGTTCACCATGTTCTTCATGGTTTCTTCGGTAACGTGCGGAGCAACGAGGATTTCGCGAATTTCTTTCATTAGCGGCCTCCTTCAAGTTCTGCGAGAGCAGCCTGAGAGATGACAACGTTATTTGCACGAACAACATCGTAAGTGTTGACGTCAGCTACGCGAGCGCAGCGGCACCAAGGAATGTTGTTAGAGGAAAGATAGAGGTTCTGATCCTTTTCGCTAACGATGAAGAGAACGTTGCGCTGTTCGATGCCGGACTTGGCGAGAACAGAGAGGAGATCCTTGGTCTTCGGAGCGCTGAAGCTGAGAGCTTCGAACACGGAGACCTTTCCTTCGCTAGCCTTGGAGGCGAGAGCGGAGTAGAAAGCGATCTTCTTGACCTTCTTGTTCACCTTTTCGAAGTAGTCATGAGACTTCGGACCGTGTGCCTTAGCACCACGAACCCAAACTGCAGAGGTGTTCTGACCGGAACGAGCGCGGCCGGTACCCTTCTGCTTCCACGGCTTCTGGCCACCGCCACTGACTTCGCCCTTGGACTTAGTCTGAGCAGTACCCTGACGATTGTTATTCAGGATAGCCTTGATGTGGAGGTACATGCAGACCTTGTTGACTTCCTGGTCGAAGAGAGCCGGGAGCTGGATATCATTCTTAAAATCGCCAGTAGCGGCGAAAAGCTTTGCACTAGCCATTAGTCTTTCCTCACCACGATGATGCTGTTCTTCGGGCCCGGGACAGCGCCACGGACGAAGATCAGGTTGCGGTCGCCATCAACTTTGACGACCTGGAGGTGCTTCACGGTCACTTTCTTGTTGCCGTATTGACCAGCCATACGCTTACCCGGGAAAACACGACCCGGATAGGAGTGAGCGGACGTACCACCCGGTTCGCGCATATTGTGCGTACCATGGGAACGAGGACCGCTATGGAAACCGTGGCGCTTGATAGTGCCAGAGAAACCATGACCCTTGGAGATGCCAGAGACGTTCACAGTCTTTGCATCAGCGAAGTCGGCAGCGCCGAATTCCTTGCCAACCGGCCAGGATTCGAGATCAGCGACATCAAATTCAGCGAGGTGTTCACGAACAGCCACGTCAGCCTTCTTGAAATGGCCGACTTCTGCCTTATTGGCGCGCTGTTCCTTCTTGAGACCAAAGCCGATCTGGACAGCAGTGTAGCCGTCCTTCTCTTCTGTCTTATGGCAAACGACCACGCACGGACCGGCTTCGAGAACCGTGACAGGGACGCATTCGCCCTGTTCCGTGAACACTTGGGTCATTCCCAATTTCTTTGCGAGAATACCGTTCATTGTTATTAGACCTTAATTTCGACTTCAACGCCTGCCGGCAAGTCAAGTTTCATGAGGGAATCTACAGTTTGCGGCGTAGCATCAAGGATGTCGATAAGACGCTTGTGCGTACGGGATTCGAACTGTTCACGAGAAGTCTTGTCAATATGCGGAGAGCGGAGCACCGTATACTTCTGGATCTTCGTCGGGAGAGGGATGGGGCCTGCAATACGAGCCCCAGTGTTCTTAGCTGTATTCACGATATCTTGAGCAGAGCGGTCGATCATACGATGATCGAAGCTCTTCAAGCGAATACGGATGCGTTCACCAGCCATGATTATTCCTTACTTGATGATTTCGGTAACAGAGCCAGCACCAACAGTACGTCCACCTTCGCGGATAGCGAAGCGGAGCTGCTTTTCCATGGCGATCGGAGCGATGAGGTTCACGTGGATCGTGACCGTATCACCCGGGGTAACCATTTCGACGCCTTCCGGGAGCTGAATCGTGCCGGTAACGTCGGTGGTGCGGAAGTAGAACTGAGGACGGTAGCCGTTCATGAACGGCGTGTGGCGGCCACCTTCGTCCTTAGTGAGAACGTAGATTTCAGCCTTGAATTCGGTGTGCGGAGTGACAGACTTCGGAGCGGCGAGAACCATGCCACGGACGATGTCCTTCTTTTCAGCGCCACGGAGGAGGAGACCAACGTTGTCACCTGCCTGAGCGTCGTCGAGAAGCTTGCGGAACATTTCAACACCGGTGATGACGTATTCGGTGGTTTCACCGAGACCGATACGTTCAACCTTGTCGTTCAAGCGAACGACACCGCGTTCGATACGGCCAGTAGCGACAGTGCCGCGGCCAGTAATCGTGAACACGTCTTCGATCGGCATGAGGAACGGCTTGTCGGTATCGCGCTGCGGGAGCGGGATGTATTCGTCGCAAGCGTTCATGAGTTCCATGACCTTGTCCTGGTATTCCGGATCGCCTTCAAGAGCCTTGAGTGCAGAACCGCGGATAATCGGGGTGTTGTCACCGTCAAAGTCATACTTGGACAGAAGTTCGCGAACTTCCATTTCGACGAGGTCGAGAATTTCGGCATCGTCAACCATGTCGCACTTGTTCATGAACACGACGATCTTCGGCACGCCAACCTGGTGAGCGAGAAGGATGTGTTCGCGAGTCTGCGGCATCGGGCCGTCAGTAGCAGCAACGACGAGGATAGCGCCGTCCATCTGAGCAGCACCAGTCACCATGTTCTTCACATAGTCAGCATGCCCCGGGCAGTCGACGTGTGCGTAGTGACGGTTTGCAGTGGTGTATTCCACGTGAGAGGTGTTAATCGTGATACCACGAGCCTTTTCTTCCGGAGCGTTGTCGATTTCGTCGAAACGCTTTGCAGCGGCAAGACCCTTAGCAGCAAGGGTGGTGCAGATTGCAGCGGTCAAAGTGGTTTTACCGTGGTCAACGTGGCCGATGGTGCCAATGTTGCAGTGCGGCTTGCTTCTGTCAAAATGTTCTTTTGCCATTTTTTCCTCTTCTTCAGCAGAAGGTTTATCGCTTCAAGTTCAAGAGAACTACACGAGTTCTCCGTATTTTCGCAAAGCATAGGAAGCGGTACTCTGCGAAATTGGAACACAAATTTAATAATTTCTAGATTATTTGCAAGATTTTTTCTTTTGAAATTTCGCCAAAAATGCGGATTTTCGGACTTATCCACAGTTTTTCGGCCGTTTTTTGGCTGTTGAAAAAGCCCATTTTTCGTGGGCAAAAAATGCCTTTTTTTGCTCAAATTTCAAAGGTTCAATATTTTATTTCAACTATAAAACCAAGTTTCCAACATTTTATCAACATTTTCAACAAAGCACAGTTTTTCTAGTTCACATTCCATATTTCAGTATGCAAAAAGATTTTTACATTACAAAATTTTACAAAGTTTTACCTTTCCAGGCTCCCCAACCCATTGACTTTCAATATTTTGAGATTTTCCGTCCCACCAAGAAAACCAAATTACGTTTTCTGAAATCTCCCCTATCGACTGTCGACAAACTATCACAAACGGAAAATTGATCACCGACCAACAACCAGGCTCCAAGTTGTCCTAAATCACGATAACGACCTGAAAAGATTTTTTACAAGACATTATATATAATATTTCTATCTTTTAATAAAGGTGTTTGGGGATAATTTCGAGGAACTTCTATGAAATACCCCCTTTTGAGGTCCCTGCTTACGCTTGGGGCACTCGCTTTGGCTTGTTCGTGTTCAGATGACAAATCGCCCAACAGTGGTGAGTCTTCTTTTGTACCCTGTGAAGACGCCTGGTACCTGAAAGATTACGGTCTTTTGATGTATCAGGATTTGAAAGTCACTGATCTTAGCGGAAATGAAGTCGGTAAGCTAGTCCCTGTTCAGGGAACTCTGGTTGCCATCGTCAAGGACTTGTCCGGCAACACCATCATCCCCCAAGTTGATCTTGCTACAACTCCGGTCCTCACGGGTGACCCGACAAAGTGCAACGCCAACCCTAAGCCGCAGCCAAGCACAGCCATTTCGTCCTGCATTGACGCTTGGTACTTAGCGGCCACCAAGAACTATCTCCTTTATGCAGACCTCACGGTGACCGATGAAGCCGGCACGCAGGTCGGCACAATCGTCGCATCCACGGGTTCTTCCCTCGTCAATATAGTTGACCTGTCCGGCAAGCCGATTATCAACAACATCGACCTCAATTCGCTCACGCTTATCCACGGCGACAATGTCCGCTACAAGATTTTGGAACCGGCCTTCCACCTGAAGGATGCAACCGGCGACTATGTGATTTACCAGAACACGGTCGTCACCATGCCGGACGGCACCCCCATTGGCTACGCCGACTTTGCAACAAACTCCATCAAGTACATCGACCAGGTCACAGTTCTCACTACGACCTCGAACATCCTTACGCTCCCGATCCTCACGCCGGGCGGAAAATGCGTAGACTACGCCGGTGTAGTCGCCTCCTCGTCGAGCACCAACCCGGTTTACAGCAGCTCTTCTGTATATAACCCGCCTAACCCGAACAGCAGCAGTGCAACACCGAAGAGCAGTTCTTCCAAGCCGAAGAGCAGCAGCTCCGCTCCTCCTCCGAGCAGCAGTTCCGCTCCTGTCACGAACCAGTGCCCGACTATCAAGACTAAGGGCGGTGGCGGTTCTGGTTGGGCTACCCGTTACTGGGACTGCTGCAAGCCTCACTGCTCCTGGCCAGAACACGCACACGGCAACTACTCCAAGCAGTGCACCAACAAGGGCAAGACCGAAAACACAAACTGGGGCGACGGTAGTATCTGCAGCGGCGGTTCCCAGATGACCTGCACAAGCCAGATTCCGTTCACGATTGACGGTTGCACCGAAATGGCATTCGCATTCGCGGCAGTTCCGGCAGCAAACGGCGGTCAGTGCGGTAAGTGCTTCCAGCTCACCTTCACCGGTACCGGCAAGTATTCTAACGACGCAAACATCAAGAGACTCAAAGGCAAGAAGCTCATCATCATGGCAACAAACGTTGGTGGCGACGTTCAGCAGGGACAGTTCGACATCATGATCCCGGGTGGTGGCGTCGGTATATTCAACGGATGCTCTAGCATGGGCTGGGGCAGCCAGGGCGCTCAATACGGCGGTCTCCTTTCTGATTGCGAAACCGAAACGAAGTACGCCGCAGGCAAATACAAGAGCTGCCTCACCGAAAAGTGCAACAAGTCCTTCGCCAACGACGAACAGGCAAGAAAGGGATGCCTCTTCCTCGCCGACTGGATGGGCGCAGCAGGCAACCCGGAACACAACTACGTCGAAGTGGAATGCCCGCAGGTCCTCAAGGACAAGTACTAATAAAAAAGTCTAAATCGGAACTAAACGCCCCGCACAGGGGCGTTTTTCTTTTTTGTAAGTCTTTGATAATAAATAAGTTGTGCGTAACTTCACATAATTACATTGTATAGTTCTTTTTACTCTTATTTACGAGCATTTTAGAGGATAAGATTTTATCTTTTACCGCGGATGATTGGAATACAGGGTGTGATATATTTACAAGGGCTTATTATATCATGAAGAATAGACTGTTCAAAACCCTCACAATTTTCGGACTTTCCCTGCTCGCTTGGAACTGCTCCGAAGATCTCTCCTCTGCCACACAAGCTGCAGCTTCGAACCTTCCGTTTACACAGGCAAAGCCTGCTTTGGAAGTCGATCAGACTTGCTGGATGCTTACTACTGGCTCACAGATTTTCCTTATCGTGCCTAATGGTACCAGCACGTACCTCGTCACCAACGAAGCTAGCGTTGCTGTAGGCACTTTCGATGTCGCTACTGGCACTATCGTTGATGCAAGCGGCTCCGCCGTTGTCACAAACGTAAAGCTTGAAACACTCCCTGTCGTGAACCCGGACAAGACCATTACTTATACCGATGGTTCCAAGGCCACCATTTACGGTGAAACGATTCTCCTTCCGGGCGGAATCGACCCGAACGCCTCCACGACGACTCCGGGCACAAGCGTCACTGCAAGCAGCTCCTCTGTCTACAATCCGGGCACGACGCTCCCCACGGTAAGCTCGAGCTCTGCCAAGACACAGACCCCGACCCCAGTCGCTTCTTCCTCTTCGCAGAAGACCCAGCAGCCTGTAGCAAGCTCTTCTTCGCAGCAGCAGCCGAAGTCCTCCGCAACCACATCGAACAAGCAGTGCAATGGCCAGTGCTATGACAGTGCTTCGGGCAAATGCGTTGCCTATTACGATCAGCTGACCGGCTCCAAGGGCGAAAAATACGCCTACGACAATGATTGCAAGGTAAACTGCTACTACGATCCTGAAAATAAGAATTGCCAGAACATGACCGGCTCTACACCTTCTCAGCAGCCGAAATCCAGCTCTAGCGTGAAGTCTTCTTCTTCACAGCAACAGCAGCAGGCAAAATCCTCTTCGTCTCAGCAGCAGCAACAGCCGAAGTCCTCCAGCAGCCAGCCGAAATCTTCGTCTAGCCAGCAGCAACAGCAGAACAACCCCAACGCTTCCGCCGAAGAAGCCAAGTACCTCAATGCAGGCGCCGGTGGACAGCAGGGCTTTGCCACCCGTTACTGGGACTGCTGCATGCCTCACTGCTCCTGGCCAGAACATGGTGGCGCCGCCAAGACTTGCGACGCCAAGGGCAAGACCCCGATCGGCAACACTAACGGCAGTATCTGCTCCGGCGGCCAGGGCACCACTTGCACAAGCCAGATTCCTATAATCGTGAGCGACAAGCTCGCCTACGCATTCGCAGCAACTCCGGGTAATGACGCCACATGCGGCAAGTGCTTCGCCCTCACCTTTACTGGTACCGGCAAGTACGAAACCAAGGCAAACCACCAGGCTCTCAAGGGCAAGACTCTCGTCGTGATGGCATCCAATATCGGTTATGACGTGCAAGGCGGTCAGTTCGACATCATGATCCCGGGCGGCGGTTTCGGTGCTTTCAATGGTTGCAGCCAGATGGGCTGGAACATCCCGAGCAACTCCACGACTTACGGCGGTCTCCTCTCCGACTGCGAAAAGGAAGTCGGATACAATGGCGACCTTTTGAACAAACGCAAGCAGTGCCTCACCGAAAAGTGCAACAGCGCATTTGCAAGCGACACCCAGGCCAAGGAAGGGTGCCTCTTCCTCGCCACATGGATGGAAGCAGCAGGCAACCCGAACCACACTTATAAAGAAGTTGAATGCCCGGCTGCTTTGAAGGCCAAATTCTAATCAAAAACGGCCAAAAGCGCTAAGCGTCATAGTCAAAACTTATAGAAGCACCCTCTCAAAGGGTGCTTTTTTGATTATGTCTTGAAATTATGGAAACTATTGTTTGCACACATTTTATGGCATATTCATAAAATTAAAGAATGCGTTATGACATTGACGTCATCCGAAAAGCTGAAATAGAACTTTTAGCACAGATGCAGGGAGCGACTTCCTTAACAAAGAAAAAACTCGCTTTAGACAGCGGGATTAGTCGTCAGCACCTTGGACTCGTCGCAAAGGGCAAGCGCAATCTTTCCGTCAAATCTTTTTGCGACCTCGCAGACGCTTTCGGCTGTACAGCCACCGAACTGATGTCCAAGCTAGAAGCTTTAATGTTGGAGCAAATCCAGCTCCAGACGCCTGCCGCAGCCGACAAGGCTAAGGGCATAAACTATATCAATAAAGCTATTCTGGACAAAAACAATCCAGGAAAAAAGCCTAAACTATAATCACAATCGCCTTTAGAATTGCTCAAGCAGCTGGATGCGTTCGGGCGTATCCGGGTGCGTGCAGAACAAGATGTTCGCCTTTGCAACCCAGCCCTTGAGTCCCATATTGTTATCGAATTCCTCGTCCGGATGGATGACGTAAAGCTGAGCAATGTCATTGCGCTGCACCGACATTAGCCCAGGATCATTGGAAATCTTACGTAGCGCAGAAGCAAGCGCCAAGGGGTCGCCACAAAGCTCGGCACCGCCGGCATCGGCTACGTACTCGCGCTTACGCGAAATTGCAAGGCGCGTAAACCAGGTGAAAACATAGCCGATAGAGCTCCAGATAAACACAAGCAGCAAAATAAGGATAAGATACGCATCAGCCCTTCCACTATTGCGGCTACGCTTAGATGAACTCCGCGGAGTATGGATCATGGCACTCATAAGCTTCAAGGAAACCGTCTGAATCGTCGCAAAAATTCCAACGAACACAATGCACACCACCATCAGGCGCGTATCGCGATTCTTGATGTGCGTAAGCTCATGGCCAACAACCGCCGAAAGTTCCCGATCGTCCAGCTTTTCAATAAGACCTGTCGTGAGCGTTATCGTGAATGAAGGAATATCGATGCCACTTGCAAAAGCGTTCATTCCAGAATCTTTAATAATGTTGATTTGTGGCATCTCGATGCCACCTGCAATGCAGAGATTCTCGACAATGTTGTAGACACGCAAGTTATCCTTGCGTTCAACAGGTTTTGCATGAGTGGCATGACGGATAATTGCAGTATTGGCACAATAAGCAATAATAAACCACACACCTACAATTTGCAGCGTGTATGGAATTACGGCCTTGAAGCAATGCCATATTTCGGGCCAGTGAAAAGTCCCATAATTTGTTTGCGATGCATGATTCGCAAGGCACCCCCCTTCAACAATGTTACAAAGCGCCCCAAAAAAGTCAAGACCCAGAATAACCAGAAGAATCATTCCCAGCAAAATCACTGGGAACATGAAAAGCAGAATCACCGTATTGCGGTTATTCCGCCAAATCTGGGTTTGAAGACCGACGTATTTCATTGAGGAAAATTAGAACTTCACCTCAGGGGCCTTTTCAAGCGTTGCCCTATTCTCCATTGCCTCGTACATGGCGGCACGCTTAAAGTTGAACATGCCCGCAATGATATTGCTCGGGAATGTTTCACAAGCGTTGTTGAATTCGCGAGTCGTAGAATTGAAGAAGCGGCGTGCAGCGGCAAGCTTGTTCTCAATGTCGGCAAGTTCCGTCTGCAACTGCAAGAAGTTCTGGTTCGCCTTGAGTTCCGGATAAGCTTCGAGTGAAACGCGGAGCCCGGCAAGCGCACCGGACAGAGCCTTGTCAGCGGCAACCTTTTCGTCGATAGTCGTTGCGCTCATGGCGGCCGCACGAGCGGCAGTCACCCTTTCGAGCACATCCTTTTCGTGAGTGGCATACCCCTTGACCGTCGAGACCAACTGCGGAACAAGATCAAAACGCTGCTTGAGCTGCACATCGATATTCGCAAACGCATTTTCGCGATTGTTGCGAAGCTTCACAAGCCCATTGTACATGGAAATGAAAACGGCGATGACGATGAAAATGACTGCGACTACGATAACTACGGTCATATAATCTCCTTTCTTCTTGTGGAAATAATATACATAAAAACAAGAAGAAAAAGAAAGCCCACGGAAGATATCCATGGACTTTAAATTCGTGATTTAATTTAAGTTATTTGCCTTGGGCGCGAACGGCTTCCGGCAGCGGCTTAGTATCTTCGAGCAGGCGATCGGCCCATTCGTCCCAGAACTTGCAGCGTTCGCCCTCGAGCTTCATCTTCGCAAATTTCACCGGTTCCGTTTCGACGGCGAGCGTTACCACAGATTCCTTGTAAGCCTGCGGGAGCCCTGCGACATGTGCCATGCGCTTCTTGAGTTCCGCGACGGTCGCATCGAGAATATCGACTTCAAAGCGGCGCTCGATGTAGCGGCGGGTAATGAATCCAAGCGACATAAAGTAATCGCCTTGGTTTCCTTCGGCAAGGTAATTCTTGTTGCGCAAATTCTTGAGAGCAAGTACAGCTTCTTCGTACGGCGGGAGCTGCGGAGCTTCACCGCGCTTTGCAAATTTCTTGTGCAAGAACCAGCCAAGGAATACGAGCAATGCAACACCAAGCACAGCGAGCAATACATAAAGCCACTGCGGGAGTCTCGGGTCGCTCAGCGGGTCTTCCACTTCGAGAATATCAGCTTCTTCGCCAGTCGTACGATTAGAAACCTTGACCGCGACCGGGTCCGTATGCGTCTTGACTGTATCCGTTCCGACAACGGCATTCACTTCTTGCGGGGCAATCAAAAAGTCGCCGCTTACAAATGTATTGAGCGTTGCAAGCCAAGTGAACTTCGCAGTGCCTTTGGGCATGCCCTCGGTAATTTTTTCATTCTTCATTTCCTTGACTTCAAAGCTGCCAAGGTTACCGACAAAACTCGGCAAATCGACAATCGCATTTTCAGGCGCCGTGACCTGGATTTCGTAATTAAACTTGTCGCCGATAAAGACCTGTGCGTTATCGACATTTGCCTTGACCGTCAAGTCAAAAGCATGGGCAGAAACAACTAAAAGTACCGCAAGCGAAAAAAGGAATTTAAAATTTTTCATTGAAATAAAACGAGACATTTTAAACCTCAAAAAGGAATATACAAAAAAATAAAATCTTAAACAAATCGCAACCGCTACACATCGCGGCACTTCTCCTACCGCTTACCAATCACTTTCTTCAGTATTCTCTGGCTGCGTAGCGCAACAGTCGGGTGTTCCCTGTAAATCGATGCAAAAAGTTTCGTGTACGGGATTTCGCATTCGGCAAGTTCCTGCATGGCAGCTTTCGCCTTCTGCTTCCCTACTTCCTTAAACGCATATGCATCTGCTTCGAATTCCTGATTCCAGCAATACCAATTGAAAAAGTAGCGGAACGGGATTGCCACCAAATGGAGCCACAGAATCGCTTCGAAAAAGCTCCAATTCCAGCGAGTGACCATCGCCGCCAAGAACCAGACGGCAACCATCAAAAACGCCACCTTCATCAGGTTACGTAAAATCGAGTGGCGCAAAACGCGATGACCTTCTTCATGCTTTTCCACGAACAAACTAGTCGGAGGATCGCTGCGATTCTCAGGCAAAGGTACAATGTCATTTACTAGCGGGATCAATCGCAACACGGCAAAAAAGCCACCGCGCAACTGCGTGAGCCTGCGTTCACGAATTTCAAGAAGCGTCCGTAAAACAACTTCTAGACAAAGTAATACATATAACAACATAACAGAAATACGCGCAGTTCAATCTATGCTTAAGCAAGATTTTTCACGAATGCACTCAAACGCTTTGCCGATTCTTCGAGACGCGTCCTCTCCCATTCCATGAATCCCTTGTCCACCGGATGGGCACTGTCGTAATCATCGAAAATCTTGCGGCCGCGTTCGTTATCGCGATCCAGGCCATGGCTCACATTATCGAACCATTCCTTGTCGAGCTGTCTGTAACGTTTGACCAAGTCATCCATCGTTTCGGGGAGCGTCACGACTCGTGCAATTTCCTTGTTCGTATCGCCAAGCAGCTTGCGCAATTCACGCGGAGACTGCTTCGAGAGTGATTCGTCGCCTTCCACAAGCGTAAGCATCAAGTCGAGTACATAGCGTTCAAGGTATTCACCATACGTCTTGATGGCGCTCTGGCGCACGCGCTCGCGCATAAAGTTTTCACCGAGCCCGTCAATATCAGATTTCGTATAAACGTCCTTGACATTTGATACTTGCAAGCGGTTGTATGCATCAAACACCAAGCGAGCCGTTTCAGGATTGTAAATCGAGTAGAACGTTGAGGGTACAAGGCCCTTGCCACGGATAGCATACTTATACGCATTGCGGTCAAGCGCATACGCATTCTTTGCATAGTTCCAGCCCGGCACAATTTCGTTTAAACGCGGAGCCACACCCACCAGCTGCGGGTCGCCCGCATGAATCAGCGAGAACGGGAACTTGAGACGCTGCGGCAAAGTCGTGAGCCCACTTGCAATCAAAGTAAACGGAGACTCGCGGAAATTCGACGGGAACTTGATGTTCACGCCAAGACCAAAGAACATGCCCTGGCCCGGCATTACTTCCTGGTCTGGCATGCGGCCCGTGTGATTGCTACCGACGTTTGCACCATAGCCCAAGTTACCACAGCCTTCCGGCCAGAGCGCCGCAATCAAAAGCGAATGGTGGTGCATCTGCGTCATCGGTCCCATGTAAGAACTGTTGACTTCACCTTCTTCGATATGGCAGCACGGCGCAATGATAGACGACTTCACAATCGCCTTGCAGCCGACCTTGCAACGGCTCATCAGCACAGAGCTCTGGACCTCGGCACCCGTGTGTACCTTCACCCCCATCTGCACATTCGTATTTTCGAGAATCACGGAATCGTAGACATGGCTCGATTCTTCGAGCGAACTCATGATGATGGAATTGCGAATCTTTGCAGCACCTTCGATGCGGGCATGCGCACCAATCCAGCTATTGCGGATAATGTTCGTATTCGAGACGACCGCGCCCTTGCCCACAATTCCAAACGGGAGCGCAAGTTCAGACCTGTAGGTACTGAGCATTTCGACAAACGAATCCTGGACACCCTGTTCTGCCTTGTGGAACAATTGCAAGTCGACAAGCTCCGTCGTGAGTTCCGGGAACACCAGCACCTCACGGCCGCCCATCTCGTTACCCACGTTAATCGACGAACCGACCATGTAATTAATCTTGCCGCTGCTCACAAGCGTGCCTACGTTATGCACAACTGAACTGCTGCGCACAAGCACATTGCTAAGCATCGAGACCTTATAAATCAAGGCATTCTCGATAATGCAGTTGTGGACCATGCAGTCATAGATACCTGTAGCGACTGAAACATCGCCCGGCAAAAGGAGCGTGCCGAAGAACTTCGGGAGGCGCACATCACCCATAAAGCTCGAACGGAAAATACGGTTCGGGTCAAAGTCCGGCTCGACCAAAACCTTAGTCCAGTCATCGCAACTGTTCCCGTTTTTCTCCAAAATCTGGATTTCGAAAGCCGTCATCGGACGGTACTTGCCAGTCGCTGACTTAATGACCTTAAAATTCTCGACCGAAGTAGCCAAAACACTGCTCTTCAGCGCTTTTTTCAATTTTAACAATCGCTGCATGGTTAAAAAATAGACTAAATTAGGGGCGATGATGAAGGAATACCTCTTCAACTTGATTAAAAAACATCAATACAATATCTCCATCTATACGGAAGATATTTTTGAGAGACGTTGTCAGGAAGAAATTATCCGCAGCGACGAGGATAAGAGTTCCTTCGTGTACATTGAATTTGATTTTGACTCCATCGACAATACCCTCGGGAATGAGAGCAATTCCCAGCTGTTCTGGAACATCTTTCTAGAGACGCTCTCCAAGAACAAGCGCGGGAACGACATCCTTGGATTCCTCGAACACGAAAGTGGAATCGGGCTTTTGCTTCTGGATTCAAAAATTGATGGCTGGACACGCCTTATCGGTCGCTTTATCCGCACTGCAAGCAAGCACAACTTCGATATCATGAACCTCGTGTTTGAGAAAAACGTGAAGCCCATCGTCTACCCAAGCTGCATCCAGGATATCCAGGCACAGCAAGCCGCAAAGCAGGAACAATGAAAGTCCTTGTCATAGGCTCCGTTTATCCGAGATTTCAAGAAGACGCCGAAGTTCCCTGGCTGCGCACTTCCATCGCGCACCTCAAAAAGGCAGGCGTTGAAATCCAGGTACTCGCCCCTGCGTACAAAGGACTCAAGAGCCACGACATCGATGGCACGCATGTGAACCGCTTCCGCTATGCGCCCGCCTCTTGGGAAATCCTCACGCACGAAGAAGGCGCTCCAAGCAAAATAGCCTCCAAGCCGTGGTTGCAGCTGCTTGCTATTCCCTATATCATTAACGGATTTTTCCAGTGCATCAGGATTTGCCGCAAGTGGCGCCCTGACGTGATTCACGCACATTGGCCGTTCCCGCACGCCTACATCGCTCTCGGCGCAGCAAAGCTTTTTAAAATTCCGCTTGTGCTAAATTTCCACGGTGCAGAGCTCTTGCTCATCCGCAAAAAGAAGTGGGTCAAGCCGCTTTTGAAATTTGCCATCGGACAGGCTCAGGCAATCTTTGCAAACTCGAGTTTCACCGCCGGGAAAATCAAGGCGCTCCGCAATGTGGACGTCGAATGGAGCCCGTACGGAACGACTCTCGAAGGGGCAAGTCTTCCCCTCGCTTCTGCTGCAGATGCAGCATCCGCTACCCCTTCTAGCGGGGGCACCCCGCAACGCCCCGAACCGCATGCAATAAACAACAAGTTCAAGATTCTCTTTGTCGGTCGACACATCGAACGCAAGGGAATCTGCTACCTCATCGAAGCCGCAAAGTACTTGCCCAGAGACAAGTTCGAAATCCGCATCGTCGGTGTCGGAGACTTGACCGAACAGCTTAAGCAGCAAGCAGCCGCAGTAAACGACGGCGCCGAAATCATTTTCACGGGCAAGCTCTCGCCCGAGGATCTCGCAAACGAATACAAGACGGCAAACGTCTTTACGCTCCCTGCCATCGTCGACCACAAGGGCGACACCGAAGGACTCGGAGTCGTGCTCATCGAAGCGATGGAACTTGGACTGCCGATTGTTGCAAGCAATGTCGGCGGCATCCCGGATGTCGTTGTCGACGGAGAGTCCGGAATTCTCGTTCCCGAGAAAGACCCTGCTGCGCTTGCCGACGCCTTCAAGCGTCTCGAAGCAGACCCGACATTGATTCAAAAACTTCTTGCCGGCGCCCGCAACCGCATTGACAAGTGCTTCACCTGGGATGGCATCATCGAACGCCAGGTTGAAGTCTACAAGCGCCTTCAGCAATAAACAAAAAAACCGCGATTCTTCGCGGCATTTTTTTTCAATATTTCTAATAACTAGTAACTTGGAACTATTAACTAATTAAATTACTTGATCTTAAATCCGGCCTTTTCGAAAGCGAGCTTGTTTTCCGGATTCTTCAAGGCAACATTCGTAATCCAGTCATATTCTGCAATGCCGCCCTGCAGGCCTACACGAGCGCAGAGCTGGTCACGGGCAACGTTATATGCATTGAGAATCTGGATCTTTTCAAAATCCTTGGCATTGTCGATTTTTTCGGACCACTTCACGCCAAGTTCAACAAGCCCATTGCTTGCCTTAGCATAAACGATAGCCTTTTCAACAGTGATGACGGATTTTGCAGGAGCCGTAAACGGAAGCACAGGAACAATCGGCTGCGACTGCGGCAACACGACCTGATTTGCAGTTGTTGCTTCCGGCTGCTTGTCAGAACAAGAAACAAAAAAAGAGGCGATTGCCAAAAGTGAAATTACTAGAATTTTTTTTGACATGCTCGCCTCTTTTTTTTGTAATAGCGGTTCAGGGATTTGAACCCCGGACCAATGGATTATGATTCCAGTGCTCTACCGCTGAGCTAAACCGCCATTGACCCAAATTTAACAAAAGGTTTTAAAATTTTCAAGGGGTCTTTGAAAAATAAACCTTAGTTTCTAAAAAATTTTCGCCCCATTCAATCACGCGCCAACCCGGTGCAGCGGAGCTCAGACAAAATACCGAAATATTCGGATCAATCTGCATCTGCGTCGATGGAGTCACGTAAACTGTCTTGTCACCAAAATGCTCAAGCATCTCGCTGTGATAATGTCCCACAAAAATATGCTTGAGATTCTTTATCTTCAAAAGCGTCGCCTGGACTTCGTCAATATTCTTCATCGCATACCGCAAGTCCATAAACTTGTGGTCGCAATGGCAAGGAGGATGGTGGAGGAACAGCAAAACCTCGCCATCCACTTTTGCAGTTTCCTGTTCAAGCCATGTCAGCTGTTCACTGGAAACTGTACCGTCCGCGCTGTCCAAGAAAAAGATGGAACGACCGTCGATATCGTAACGGTAATAGCATTTTCCATTGTGAACCTTGCCCTTCAAGTCAAAATACTTCTCCATGACTTCAAGGTCATCGTGGTTCCCCGGAATAACGCACACCGGTACTTTGCAATCTTTCAGCACCTGGGCGACAAACTCGTAGGCACCCGGCGTCGCATTATCGGCCAGGTCACCAGAAATAACCAGAAGGTCCAAGCCTTTCATGGTTTCGGAATTGTATGCAGTCAGGAAATTCTTACGGACATCGATATCCTGCACAGGACTCGCATTTTCACCAATGTGAGTATCAGATATCTGACCTATCTTAAGAACTCTTCTTTCCATACATCTACGTAGAATATACTAGAATATAGCTTTTGAGACTAAAAAATGAAAACTTTATTCGCTTTTTTGTGCTTTTTATGATAAAGTGCGTGCAATTGTGAACTTCATCACAGAATCTTCAACATACTTTCGTGACCATTTCGTGAATTAGCATTGAAAACTCAGGTTCAACATCTATCAACGTTGAAGAAAGTGAATAGATTTTAAATTTTCAACATTAATCCACATTTTCTTTATCTCTATAAGTCATTGAATATCATCAAGTTACGTTTTAACCTTAAATTTTTTATCCACTATTCACTACATTAAATACTAAATATCATATATAAATATATCTAGTATTATTTAATATAGTCGGTTGATTACTTTTCTTTTTTGCTTGCGGGCGTTTCGTTCATATCGCAGGAACCCTGAAATACAGCTCCTTCGTTAATGACGAGCTGATCGGCCTTTACGTTTCCGATTATTTTGGCATTATCCTGGAGGATAAGTTTAGTTTTGCAGTCCACATTTCCCTTGATGACACCTGCAAGAATAGCGGCGCCACATTTGACGTCGCCATCAATAATGGCAAGCTTTTCAAGAATCAGTTCACCGTCGATGGTTACATTTCCGTAAACCTTCCCGGCAATGCGCAAATCCGTTTTTCCGGCTATGTCGCCATTGACCTGGACGTTTCTCCCAACTTGAGTAAATTCCTGTTCGTTCTTGCTTGCCATAATTTTCCCCTAATTTATTGCGCTAATAATTCGCTAGTAAGTAAATATCGTTTCTGGATCTTGCGGAACGTTATTCTTGGTAATGGAATAATGCACGTGCGGACCACTCGTATTTCCGGTATCGCCTACGTAGCCTATGACATCGCCTTTTGTGACATTCGCACCCCTTCGGGTCCTGATGCTCTTGAGATGTGAATAAGACGACTTGTAACCATTCTGGTGGTCGATGACAACTGTGTTTCCGAGGTCGCCACTGTTACCTGCGAATGTGACTTTGCCGCTGCCCGATGCAAAGACCGGGTTCCCCTTGCGTGCCGAGATGTCGATACCCAGGTGCTTGTTTTCGTACGAGAATTTTTTACTGATGATGCCCACAGCCGGAATCACGTTCGGGATTCGTTCCAGTCGGATTTTTTCGTCGGTCGTAAGCCAGTTGTGGATACCTTCGAAATCGATCTGGTTTTTCGCAGACGGCACATGCGCAAAGCGGTTGCGTTCAATGATGCTGTTGATTTTGTTGGAGTCGTTTTCGAGGAACGTCTCGAAAATATTCTGGATTCGGTTTTCCATGATCCACAGCGAATCAAGTCTCGAGAAAAGTTCTTCGTAGTTCGCGTTCTGCTTTACGAGCTGTGCATTGTGCACGCGCATCTTTTCGTAAGAGATGAGAGTCTTGTTGATCTTTGCAATGTGGACTATGAACAAAATAAGAATAATAGCGACCAGGACAAGCCCGATATGGAACAAGACAAACTGCTTGCTCGATATGCGGTACTTCCTTGAACCGGTCGTGTTTTCCGGAATAATCTGGATGGTGTAATACTTACGACTCACGATTTTACCGTTAGCGGTTGTCCATTATTTCCTGAATTCGAGTCAGGTCGTCCATGGAATAGTAGTTGATGACGATAGTGCCCTTGGTCTGATCCTTGGCGCTCGGATTGAGTGCGACCTTTGTACCGAAGAACGTTTCGAGCCTGTTCTCGAAATTCTTGAGGTCGGCGCTGAGTTCCGGCTTCGGTCTCGGTTCGCTGCCGTGGACTTCCGGCATTTCATCTTCTTCGGGAGCTTGGGGAGCGTCGGCCGGATTGGTTGTAGAATCTTCTGCAGCTTCAGCAGATTTTTCAAACGGGTCTTCACCGCGGGCGATCGCTTCGATCTGGCGGACGTTCAATCCTTCTTCGATGACGCGTTTTGCAAGAGCTTCCGGATCTGCAATTTTTTCACTGCAGAGAGCACGGGCGGCACCGCCTGCAAGTTTGCCTTCCTGAATCCAGGCCTGGACCTGGTTTGGGAGCTTCAAAAGACGAAGTGCGTTTGTGATGGCGGAACGGGACTTGCCGACCGTCTTGGCCAAGTCGTCGTGCGTATAGTTGTGGTTGTCGATCAACTGCTGGTAAGACTGTGCCACTTCAATCGGGTTCAAGTCCACACGCTGGATGTTCTCGATGAGAGCCCATTCGCTCATGGTCTTGTCGTCGAGATTTTCGTAAACCTGAGCCTTGATGGTTCTGCAGTTGGCAAGTTTCGATGCACGGGTACGGCGTTCACCACTGATAATCTGGTAACGGTCGCCTACCTTGCGGACAGCAATCGGCTGGATAAGTCCGTGCTTTTCGATGGTTTCAGCAAGTTCGACAAGTTCATCATCGTCGAAGAACTTACGCGGCTGGAACGGGTTCGGGTCAATCAAGTCGATGTTGATTTCGACGATTTTCTGATTGTCCGGATTTACGTTTTCGGTAGCTCCGGTATTGTTGATAGCGTTATCGACAGAGTTGCCGAGAACATCGTGTGCCTTAAAAATTGCAGAGAGACCGCGACCAAGTGCTTGTTTACCCATTTTTTAGTTCCTAGTTATTAGTTACTAGTTAATAGTTAGTAGTCAATGGTTATTAATTAAAAGTTTATGCAAGTGTCATTCTGAGCGAAGCCGTTAGGCGAAGTCGAAGAATCCAGTGAAGTTGTTGCCTGGATCCTTCCCCTATCACTTCGTTCTAGGGTCAGGATGACTTCGTCACTTTTCTTTGTTCAGTATTTCTTCGGCGAGCTTCATGTACGACTGCGAACCAGTGCTCTGCACATCGTAAAGGATGACCGGCTTGCCGTGGGACGGAGCTTCGGAGAGTTTCACGTTGCGCGGAATCATCGTCTGGAAAACGGTGTCGCTCAGGTTTTCGCGAACTTCTTCGGCAACCTGCTTCGAAAGGCTCAGACGGGAATCGTACATCGTGAGGAGGGCGCCTTCGATTTTCAAGTTGGAGTTCAGATTCTTCTGGACTTCACGGATAGTCTTGAAAAGTTCAGTCATACCCTGCAATGCATAATATTCACACTGCACCGGAATGAGCACGCTCGTTGCGGCCGTCAGTGTATTAATTGTGAGTAAGTTCAGGCTCGGAGGAGCGTCGATGATGATGAAATCGAACTCCTGCTTGAGAACGTTCATCACACGTTCGAGTCTGCGTTCGCGGCTCATGGCGTTGACAAGTTCAATTTCCATGACGGCGAGGTCCGGTCCAGAAGTGATGACCTTGAGGTATTCAAGCGACGTGTCCAAGATGGCGGGCTTGATATTTTCGAGCGTGAGATTGTCCGGATTACCAGCCATGTCCAGGATTTCGTGGATATCCATATCTTGGGATTCCATGAAACCGAGACCTTGAGAGGCATTACCCTGCGGGTCCATGTCTAAAAGAAGTGTCTTCTTTTCAAGGGCTGCAAAACTCGCGGCCAAGTTTACGGCCGTAGTAGTTTTACCGACACCACCTTTTTGGTTGCATATGGCGATAATTTTACTCATTATTACCTCGGGTGACTAGAGCGTACACCTGTTCTTCTTCTGGAAGTTCGTACTTCTGGATATGCACTTTCGGATCGTTTTCCAAATGGGCAATATTGTTGAAGCTCTTCAGCGTGACAAAAGTTCCGCCGTGCTTGAGACCTGCCTGGGCACGTTCCCAGTCGTTTTCGAAAGTCGAGAGGGCGCGGCAGCTGATAAAGTCAAGGTCTGTGAGGCCGGAAGTTTCAAAGCGCTTGCCGACGACGGTCAAGTTGTCCAGGTGAAGTTTTTCCTTGACCATCTGCATAAAGTTCACGCGCATGTGGCGTGGTTCAACAGCATAGAACTGCACGTTCGGCATAGCAATTGCAAGCGGGAAAACTGGGCAACCTGCACCAGCACCCATATCGGCCCAACGGAGTTTGCCACCCTGAGCGGAAATTTCCTTTCCTAAAAACACAAAGGGAACGAGCGAGTCGGCAATGTGCCTGCTCAAAAACTTTTCAGAATCCTTTGCTGAAATCAAGTTACCATATTCCTTGGTGTCCACCACCAAGTCTGCAAACTGGTAAAGCTTGTCGAGAGTTTCATCGGACAGCTGTACACCATGTCCCGAAAGGAACTGGTTCAAAAGATCTTGCTGCGCTTTGTTAGTTTTATAACTCAAGTTTTCTCTTTTTGTGATATGGAAAAGTGTTTGGACACTTCGTGTCCAACATGCTCATGCTCGGTCATGCCGGTGTACAAGCACCCCGTCGCGACACTCGCTATCGCATGTTTGCTCCATCGAAGCCAACTTGCTGCACCTCGGAAATGTCGGTAAACGAGTTTCCCGCCGCTTCCTCGGTTTGCAAGTGTTTCACGTGGAACATTTTTGACTATCATATTCCGATTTGAAATTTAGTATAACTTTTTTAGAAAACAATTAACAAACTCCCCCGCTCCCTAAAATTCATAAAATATATGTTGATAACATTTTGATAAATGTTGAGAAACTGTTAAGCCGAATGCTGCGAAATGTATGCTTGCATACATTTCATAGCTGAGGCGCCAGTTTCGCGCTTGCGCAAATGTTGTTAAGGTGAGAATCGCTTTGTTTTTTGTTTGGACTATGTTTGCTCCTTCGGAGCCAACTTGCTGCACCTCGAAAATGTCGGTAAACAAGTTTCCCGCCGCTTCCTCGGTTTGCAATTGTTAGGACACTTTGTGTCCTACCTCTTGGGGCTCAGTAATGCCCATACAAGTATGGGCGCTACATTCGCCCTGTAGAGGTTTCACGTGAAACACAGCCGAGGTCAGAAAGCGAAAAAATGCTTGCATTTTTTTATTTGCTGACCGATGGGTGTTGGACTATGGCTTTGCTATAGTCCAAACATATAAAAAATCCTCCCGATTCTGGGAGGATGTTCAAGAAGTTTAAAGCTAAATGTTAGCGGTATAAAAAGAAGTAAGTTCCGGTCTTGCGGTCTTCCCCATCTTCCGTATGTGTATCGGTCAGTATGACCATCCCGTCTTTAACACCAGTTTCGTAACGATTCCAGGTGTACCAAATGTCGCCACGATGTTCTTTCCTATAGCAGGTATTTTTATCGTTCTCGTCCATGACAATGATTTCATTATAATCAATTCTGAAAATGGTATCTGTTTTTATGACGTAAGTGATGGTAAATTCGCCGTCTTCGTCGGAGGATGTGGTGGCCAGGGAATCCCCATCGAAATAGATGGTCATTGTGTTGCTTACATCGCCAACTGTTTCAGTTATTGTCCAAATGTTGCCTTCGTGTACAACTGTAGGTTCTTGGGTTCTTACAGTGGTCTGGTATGTCCATTCACCATTGCGGAGGTTTGCTTCGTAAACGCTGTCGAGGTGTGTGCCGTTCCAATAGTCTTTGTAAATGTAGATGGATTTGCCTCTATTACTAGCGCTACCCTTGTCCATGTAAAGACTGTCTGGTACTAAACCATGATAATCCTTGTCGTAGAGAGAAAGAACTGACCTCTTGTAATCGAATACTGTTTGGAGACAGTTGGTGTAGGTATATCCTATAGTATTATTAATGGGTGGATTGTTGACGGGTGCTGTGCTTGAAGAATCGTCGCTACAGGCAATAAATAGTGCTGCTGCTAAAAGAAAAATTTTAGAGTTCATAACTCCCCCATGATATATTTGAAAAGATTAAATAGATAATTAAGTTGTGTGTAAATCTAATCAAATGGATGAGAAAATGCAAGGATATTTGTTAGTGAGCTGGTTTTTGTTCATGTCGCGAAAAGCTTTCCACGAAGAAAGGAATTGCGATTATCTTAAAGAACCACCCGATGTTGCGTTGCTTGTTGGTTATTTCAAAAGATGCGCCTGCCGTTACCTGAGCTAAGAAAATCCCGAATTGTATTCCTACTTCTTCGATGAATCCGAACTCTTTAGCGGAATAATGGTATTTGTTGTCTTTTCCTTCAGATCTAAGGAACCATTCTATGGCATGACTTTCGGCCAGTGCAACTCCGGAAAGATTGTTCCCATGCAATATGTACTTTGTTGTTCCGGATGCAAGCCACGCTCCTCCCAATGCTATTTTCTGTAAAGTGCTTTCTTCTGGAGCTGCCATTCCGAGAAAAGCAAACCCTATTAAAGATACTGCACTTCCGATTGATAAGTCATCGATTTTCTTGTCACCTTCGGTCCTTTCTAGCCTGCGATCAAATCGTAGAAATGTATAGTCTGTAAGAAGTCGGTCGATGCCGAAAAGTTTGCTCCCCATGTCTTGGGCGCTCATGCAAAATATATCCACTTCAAATCTTTTAGTGGATGTATATCCTATCCCCCCTAGGAATATTACCTGGAAAGGGTTGTATTTGTTTTCGTAGATGTTGCTTAGGTCTATAGAAAAAGTGGAATCCTGTACTGGATTTTCCAATGCAGATATCTTTGCAAAAGCAAAAGATATAGAGATGAGGAATATGGTAAAGGTCTTTTTAATCATATAGTAATTTCTATTCTGTTGCCTTCGGGGTCGAGGACAACACTTTCGTAATACCCGTCGCCGGTAGTTCGAGGTTGACCTACAACGGGTACACCTTCGGAAGACATTTGTTGGGTCAGATGGTCTACCTCTTCTTTTGAACCAACGGAAAAGGAAAGATGGGTAAATCCGAGATGTTGGGACACTTCGTGTCCAACATGCTCATGCTCGGTCATGCCGGTGTGCGAGCACCCCGTCGCGACGCTCGCTATCGCATGTTTCACGTGAAACACGGCCGAGGTCAGAAAGCGAAAAAATGCTCGTATTTTTTCATTTGCTGACCGATGGGTGTTGGACTGTAACTTCGTTACAGTCCAAACATTTTCTATCCCAACGTCTATATCAGGGCGATGCATGACTTCCAGACGGGCACCATCTTCGAAGGTGATGAACCGGCTGGTAAATTGTTTTGCTGGGTTATGGTAAATCGGGTGGACTACCCCGCCGAAATATTTCCGGTAGAACTCGCATACCTTGTCGATATCTTTAACCCAGATGGCAATATGTTCAATCTTCATAAAAACTCTATAAACAATATACCTAATTCGAATAGAAAAAATTCTATAAACATATCATGTTTCACGTGAAACATGCGATAGCGAGTGTCGCAAAAATATGCTTGCATATTTTTATGACCGAGCATGAGCATGTAGGACACGAAGTGTCCAAACACAATCAAGAATACCAAGCAAAAACATACTCGTATGTTTTTATTTGGTATTCGCAGAGTGTAGGACTACGATGTAATCGTAGTCCCAACACATGAGCCGAGAGTCGCAGATTTCTATTATATATTAGTATATTTATCGCATGAAACTTTATCGATTCTTTCTCCCCTATCTAATAGTCCTTTTCATGGCGAGTGCATCCTTTGCCGATGATGCCCCAAAAATGGAAAATGCCGCAGTTAACTCGAACGGATCCGGCCTTGCACTGATTTCTTGGGATCTATTTATTGGCGGAATGAATAGTTTTACTGTGGGTGCCGACTGGATATTTGGCGATTACAATATTCTTTATGCTTCGACCTCCCGAGTAAAAGAGATTCCGAAACATTCGTGGGTGTGGACTCTTAGAACACAGGCTCTTTGGGCACCGAAATTTGGTGTTTACTTGCAACCCACAATACAGTATATGTTTTTTGATGGGTTCTTGGCAATGTGCAAGATTTCGGTCGGGCCAGAAATCGGTTATAAAAGAAAAACCGGATTTGAATATGGTGGGTCTGTCCGTGTAGGTGCATTCATTGATTTATTGAATTTTGAAATGGGATATTTGGTAAATTCAAAACGAACCTATATGAACATCATTCTCAACCTGCCTTCGGGTCTCGGAATCTGGGTTTAAATACGGAGGTCCCATGATCGATATTGAAATTATCCAGGGGGATATCACCAAGCTCAAAGTGGATGCCATTGTGAATGCGGCGAATTGTTCGCTGTTGGGTGGTGGTGGTGTTGATGGGGCGATTCACCGTGCAGCGGGACCGGAACTTTTGCAGGCATGTATTCCCCTAAAAGGTTGTGAGACGGGTCAGGCCAAAATCACTCCCGGGTTTAAGCTCCCGGCGAAGTTTGTGATCCATACCCCGGGGCCGGTTTATCGCGACGGCCTGCATGGTGAACCTGAACTTTTGGAATCGTGCTACAAGAACTGTCTCGCCCTTGCCGAACAGAACGGTTGTGAGTCTGTCGTCTTCCCCGCTATTTCATGTGGGGTCTACGGAT
This sequence comes from Fibrobacter sp. UWB2, assembly GCF_002210425.1. Taxonomy (NCBI): domain Bacteria; kingdom Pseudomonadati; phylum Fibrobacterota; class Fibrobacteria; order Fibrobacterales; family Fibrobacteraceae; genus Fibrobacter; species Fibrobacter sp. UWB2. The sequence continues at coordinate 440,316 of NZ_MWQK01000003.1, forward strand.
ATCCCTGGGAGTCTGCAACTGAAATTGCCGTGAAAACGGTCCGTGAATATCCCGCACAGAATGTCAAGAAGGTCATCTTCTGTTGTTTCAGTGCAGAGATGGAAAGGATCTACCAAGATGTATCGCAGCGTATTTAGTAGTGAAAAACTGTGCGTCAAAAGTGCGGTAAAAACAACACTTCGTCGGCAAATCCAAATATCCTCCCTTTAATACCCTATTCTTTTTGTATATTAGATGGAAAACAATTGGAGAATTAAAATGGAAGAAGTTGAAAAATTCATCAAGGAAGCTGGCGCCTATTTCCTCGCAACAGTTGACGGTGACGAACCGAAAGTGCGCCCGTTCGGGACCATCGAGATTTTCGAAGGCAAGCTCTACATCCAGACCGGCAAGTCCAAGAATGTTTCGAAGCAGATTCAGAAAAACGGCAAGGTTCAGCTTTGCGCCATGAACAAGGCTTGCAATAAGTGGCTCCGTTTGAGCGGAACGCTCGTCCGCGATGATCGTCGTGAACCGAAGGTCCACATGCTCGAAGCCTACCCTGAACTCAAGCGTATGTATTCCCCGGATGACGAAAACACCGAAGTCCTCTACTTCAAGGATGCAACCGCCACGTTCTGCAGCTTCACCGAAGCACCGCGTACTGTGAAATTCTAGTTTCCTTGTCATCCCGGACTTCGTTCCGGGATTTTTTCTAGACGCCGAGTTCCCCGCGAGCTCGGCTTTTTTATTGTTCGCTTTATAAAATTCGAAAAAAGTTTCACATGAAACATGCGATAGTGAGTGTCGCAAAAATATGCTTGCATATTTTTCCCAAAAGAGGATAACTCAACTACGAAACTAAAGTTTCAAGTTTCGTATATATGGCCGAGCGTGAGTATGTAGGACACGAAGTGTTCAAACAATGGATTGCTGTTTTTATACAACATATATTATATAGTTGATAAATTGATTTGATTTTATTAACTAATGAATTTGTAAATCGAAAGAATTGCAAAAACTCACTTTTATTGTTAATAGATAATGAACAATTTTTCCCACAGTAATCGTGTTTCACGTGAAACAATTTTGGATTTGGTGGATAATATGTCAAATAGTGAGATAAATGGTGGATTACTGCTAGTTAAATGATAACATTATATCAACAATCGTTTTTGTGGATATGCACCGAAAAAATTAGTCTTTCGTTCATTTATTTGATGTACATATATTATATTTCATTGTGGAGGCTATATGCAGGACAATACCAAACGCGGTGAACGAGCTCTTTTTTGGATGAAGGCAATCTTTATAATTTTCATCCTGTACTTTTTTTGGAGCGCACCGATTAACGCAATTTTCCCTGGCGCAGAAGATAATACGCTGGCCCCCTCGGTTTTGGTGCGCATTGGCTTTGGCTTCCTGGTCAGCATTGGGATGCTTTTTTCGCTGATTGCATTTTTGGTCTACTTTCTGTCGTGGTTGCATCGTGCGGTTGCAAATCTGCAAATTGTTTCTGTGACCGATTTTTCTCCGATGGGTGCAGTCCTTCTTACCTGTATCCCCTTGGTCGGTTTTGCTTTGCACTTCTGGATTTTTAACGACATGGTCGCCCGCCAGCACGACTGCATGCATGAACGTGGAATTTTGAAGGAACGCTTCCCGAAAAAATTCTTGATTGCGTGGTTCCTTGTTTCGCTCGGAATTTTGGCCTTGATGTTTACGGGTACGGGCAATACGTCTGGTCAGTCAATCAAAGGTTTGATTGAAAATATTCTCACCGTCGTAAGCATCGGCCTTTACATCAAGTGCTTCACATTTTATATCGCGCGCGAACGTGAACTTTATAACGTTCACACGGAGACACTTTTCCGCAAGCGTGTCGATGAAATTATCCGCGAGCGCGAAATCGAACGTGCCGCCGACCAGCTCCGCGACAAAGAGTAATTTTTGAGTGCGCGGCTTTTAAGAATGCCGCGACTAAAAATACGTCGCGACGTATTTTTTCTGGAATTCCGGATCTTCGTGCGCCCAGTGCTTTTCTTCCATCGCCTGGTATTGCCAGTTGAGCGCCTGCATAAATTTTTCCGGCTCGCAGAGATTCCTGAAAATCGTATCGAGGTCGTCGACCGTCGTACCTGAACCGACCAGCTGTTCCTTCGGAATGTAGCTGTACGGAGAACTTGCGAAATCGCTCCCGATGAAGACTGCTCCGAGTGCGGCCGCTTCCTTGAGTTTCAAGTCGCTCTTTGCGCGGTTGAAATTATTGGCGGCGAGCGGTGCCAGGAAAAAGTCGGGCTTGTGGCTCGCGACCGTCTGTGCGAACGGCAAAAAACTCGTGTACGGAATCTTCGTGAATTTTCCGTCGAGGTCCTTCAGAAAATCCGGCTCGCCAAAAATCTGGAAGTCGATGCTCCCGTCTTCGATGTGTTTGCGGATCCATGGAATCCATGCGCCCTCGAGGTCGCCCGGAATTTCGGCAGTGAAATGCCCGAGACTGCCGGCGTACATCACCTTCGGTTTTCCTGTGAAGGCGGACGTCCTCTGTGACATCCCGAACAGCGACTTGGAAATCCCGTTCGGCATCACGACCGCGTTTACGCCGAGGTCGGACTTGATGCGGCTCGCGAGGTAGCGCGTCGAGCAGACTACCACGTCAAAAAGCGGCAACACCTGCTTGAGACTCGTGAGCATCATCTGGTCGTGATTCGGAATGTTCTTTGCGTACGATGCGATGACCGGCGACAAATCCCACTGCAAGTCGTCCAGGTCGGTCACGAGCTTGAACCCGCATTCCTTCTTGAGCTTCGCATAGAACAACGCAAGCTGCGCGCGCCCCGGCGCCGTCGGCTTCTGCAGAATCACCGCCCGCGTCTGCTTGAGTGCGTCTTTGTTCGCACAGACAATCTGGGTGACAGACGGCACGACCTGAAAATCGTTAGGCCCCATGAACTGGGTGCAAGGCAAAATGCAGCGAACCCAGTCGGATTGCGCCATGTCATAAGGATGCACGATAACTTGCGTTCTGATCATGGAAGGAAAGGTAGTAAAAAGTTTTGAGGAACGCAAAAGTGTTTTGCGAAAGAAATAAGCGCGAGCTGCTGGATGGAACTGCGCGAAACGCTGAATAGAACCGCGCGCGAGATGTCATCCCGGACTCCGTTCCGGGAGCACCTTTTATAGTAAGTGGAAACCGCGTTCGAAATGCGAATGGAAACTGCGCCGGACATTGCCCCGCCTCACCCTCCCTTTCGCACTGTCATTCTGACCCTGTAAGGGGAAGAATCTAGTGACATTCCTTTAACATTGACATTCCTCTTCGAGGCGTGACACTTGGCTTCGGTCATGCTAGAATAAATTCTGTCGCGACACTCAGCCTTCGTGTCATTCCGACCAGAGCTAGCCCTGAGCGCAGTCGAATGGGTGCCGGAATCACCTTCTTGCACCGTCATCTTGAGCATCGCGAAAGAACCAGTTACATTTTCATGAATCGTCGAACTCGTGAGTCGAGATCTTTTCACTTTTTTGGGAACAAATGTTCCGCATTATTACATGATTTATCTGTTGTTTATAACAGATAAAAGTAATGAGTTTATAAAAAACTTACTTTATGAAAGTTTGTTGGCTATTTGTTAGTATTAGTATAAATTTGATGAGAAAATTTTTTTAGGAATCAAAAATATAAATAAGACAATTTGAAAAGAATATTGTTAAGAAAAAATGTCTAGCATATTGAAGTTTTAAAAAAAAACAGAGAGGAAAAAATGATAAGAAAAGTAAACTTAAAGTGTGCAAGTTACAAGCAAATAGCTACATTAGAAACGGACAAAAAAATCAATTTACTATATGGTTTGAACGGAAGTGGCAAAAGTACATTTTCTGAATTTTTGCGAAAAATAGATTTTGGCGATGATAGATTTGCAGAATGTTCGATTGAAACAGATAATGTTCAAAATAAAAAGAAACTAGCTTCTGACGAGAAAATTCTTGTTTATAATCAAAAATGGGTGAACGAAGCTTTTTATGAAAGTCCCACATTAAAAGGAATCTTTTCTTTATCTAAAGAAAATACAGAGGCAAAAAAGAAAATTGATTCTGCAAATCAAAAAAAAGAAGAACTAGAAAAGATAAAAAACGAAAGAGATGTGGATAAGGAAAAATCGAAGGGATTATTTGATAGCAAGAAATTAAAGGTTATTAATTCTATTTGGAAAATAAAAACTGATTATACAGGTGGAGAGCGAAAAACTGATCAATTCTTTAAAGGTTTAAAAAGTGATAAAAACGAACTCTTTAATCGCCTTTTTAAAATTTCAAAACCTACTGTTAATCCTTTAAAAAATATTGATGAGATAAAAAAAGAGCTAGATATATTAACAAATAAAAATGTAACGAAAATAAGCCCCTTAAATCTTCTTCAAATCAATGGATTGTCGGACATTGACATTACTCTTTTGAAAAAAGAAATTACAGGTAGCAAAAATTCAACATTTTCATCTTTGCTTGATCAACTTCAAAATAGCGACTGGGTAGATGCGGGTTTAAAATATGTAGAAAATCAAAACGAGCCTGCATTTTGTCCGTTTTGTCAGAAAAAAATAGACAAAACTCATCTTTTAGCCGAACTGAAATCTTGTTTTGATAAATCGTACGAGCAAGAGAAACAGAAACTTCAAAACATATATGATAGTTATAAAAGCCAAATAGAAAGTATTGTTTCAGAACCAGCTTTTAAACAAAATGATTTACTGAAAGAACTTTATACAACTTATGAAGCTGCTTTGGAAAAGTTAAAAACCGAATTAAACAAAAATTTGGATATCATAAAAGGAAAACTTTCTACGCCAAGCAAGCCTGTCATCTTAAATTCAGTCGATGTAGAATTATCAGGTTTGAATGAGATAATAAAATCGGCAAATATCAGGATTGAAGAATTTAATGCAAAAATTGACCAAAAGGATAAAACATTAAAAGATCTGGAAAATTTGTTTTGGCAAAATATTAGATTGCAATATGACATAATCATCTCCAATTATGAAGCCGACAAAGCAACCTATGAAAAAGAGCAAAAAGATCTTGATAATAAAATTGCAGAAATTACTACAAAGATAAAGGAACAAGATAGCATTATCGCCGACCAAACAAAACTGGTTTCAAATATTGATGTAGCCGTAACGAACATAAACAATCGCCTTGTTGATCTTGGAATAGATAGTTTTCAAATAGTAAAATATGATAATGACAAGGCGGAATATAAACTCACTCGCACAGGAGAAGATGATGATAATATTTTTGAATCTTTAAGTGAAGGTGAGAAAATGATAATTAGTTTTCTCTATTTCATTGAAGAATGTAGAGGTAAAGAAGATTCTAAGACGACGGAAAAAAAGAAAATTATTGTCATTGATGACCCAATTTCGAGTTTGTCGCATATCTATGTTTTTAATGTAGGTTCTTTAATTAAAACAGAATTCTTTGGATCATCAAATATTTATGAGCAGATTTTTGTATTAACTCACAATTTGTATTTTTTCTATGAATTAGCCAAAGCTCCTTATCGTGATATGAAAAGGCTCAAAGATGAAGAACAAGAAAAAGAACGTAAAAAAGAATTCAATTTATTCCGAATTGTAAAATCTGCAAATGGTAGTTCTCTCATTCCAATGAAATATAGTGAAATTCAGAATGACTATCAAATGTATTGGTCGGTAGTAAATGATGAGAATACTCAACCAGCGTTAATTGCAAACTGTATGAGGAATATAATTGACTATTTCTTTGGATTTATAGAAAAAAATGCCTTGGATGGTGTATTCAAGAAGAAGGAGTTTAAAGATAATATAAAATATCAAGCCTTCTATAGATACATTAATCGAGAATCACATTCTGATAATGTAAATATATATGACATGAAGGAGTTTAATTATTCCGATTTTCAGGAAGCTTTTCATGAAGTATTTACATTAGCTGGTTACGAAGAACATTATAATAGAATGAAAAAAATAGGAACAGCCAAATAGTAGAGAGCATTAAATGCTTAAAATTATAGCCGATTATCGTGAAACGGTAATCGGCTTGATTTTTTATTGAAAATCTTTCTCAATGTTTTTTAATTTCTTGTCAGTGAGTTTCTTTTTATTAATAAGTAGAGCAATTGAGCTTAATGGTTGAATAAAGTCCATTCCGTTTATTATCATGTAATTTTCAAAAGTTGGTTCCAATTTTATACGATAATTAGGTATGGTGAAATATTGACGGATTGATCTAATTAAATCGCTTTTGCTACCTTGAACTGCAAGAATACCTGTGTCGGAAGTATTTTGGGGCTTAGTAAGGAGTTCAACTCCAAAGCACGTAATGGAATTGATTTCTATTTCGTTCTCTATAATATTTCCATTGATTTTAAAGATTATATCTGGGTCTCCTGGAATATAAATAACTCGGTTATTGAATAGTTTTAAGCATTCTTTTATGAAATCAAGGCTTTTTGAACCTTTATAAAATTCTAGGTGTTCCACGAGTTGATCGAAGAACATTTTTTTTGATTCGCTTTTTAGTTTTCCTTTTTGATCAAAATAAGCTTCGAAAATTAGTCCACAAAGAATAGGGTTTAGTTGGAATTTTTTGGAAAAATTTAATAATGTAGTATTTTTTTCAGAAAAGAAGTCATCAACGTAAATTTTACCATTTTCCATTGCATCATAGAAATATCGTCCAAGAACAAATAAATTGTTAATCATTTTTTGATTGTCGAAACTTATATAGTGTGATATTTTCTGGGCGCTATTTTTTATTTTTTCCCAATGAATATTAAAATCTTTTTGAAGGTGGGCGATTATTTCTTTAAAATATGAATCAGAATAATTGTAATCAATAATGGAGTATGATGCTATTTCATATTTTTGTGCAATTTGATTGATTTGAGATATGTTTTCTTTGTCGATAAGACTGATTAATTTATATTCCGTTTCGTAATCTAAATAATTTTTAATTGAATTAATGAAATTTAGTATTGTATTTTTTTCAAATTTACTCAACCATGTGTTAATACATTTTTCGTTTAAAAGACCATCAATTATCTTCGATGTGTTGTAAATGCCTATATTATAACTCCATTCTTTTATTATTTCATTTAAGTCACCGAATGAAATAATGCTTATTATAGAGTTTAGATGTTCTTGCTCAAGGATTTCGAATTCGTTTTTTAGAAGAATGGACAAATTTAATACCCAACAGTGATTAGATGTGTAATCAACAGTTTTGTTATTGAAATCTTTAAGATGAATGTGTGTATAACAATTAGTTCTTATTCTATTGAAGTTATTATAAAAGTAATGAAAATTTTCTTTTATAATTGTAAGGAATGTTTTGCTAGAGTTGTTGTATAGATTGGTTCTTTTAAAAGCTAATTCTACCAACATTTGCATTTTGTTTGTTGTAACAGCTTTTTTTTCTTTGATTATTGAATCAATTAAATCTAGAAAATCAACATTTTGTAATATTAAAAATTCAGATTCCTTTTCAAATAAATCTAAACTTACTTTTTGTTCTGTTAGAAGAAAACTATAGAAAGAAGATAAAAAATGGTTTTTAGCGAATGTATCTATATTATATAAAGATATATTTTGTACTTGCTTATTTATTTGTTTTTGAGCAAATAAAATTGTATCTTCAGCGGTACAACTAGAAGATAAATATAGGACGTTATTAAAGTCTATTTTTATTTTGTTCTGTTCGATTAAAATGTGGAATAAACTTGTATTAAGCGCTAAAATAGCTATTGTACCGTCTTTACGTAATTTTGGTAAGTATGTTAAATCTATAAATTCATTACTTAATTTTGCTGTAACTTTTTCAGCAATGTCATCTAAAATTAACGTTGTAAAGAGAAGATCTACAATCCCTTCTGGTGTTATGTTAATTATCTTTTCAGTCAAAAGAATTTCATTTACAAATTTTTCAATGTCAGCTGATTCAAATATTTTGTTTTTCAGTTTTTTTTTATTTCTGATGAAGTCATAGTAATAATGAGGAGGAATTTCTTTTTGTTTTGCAATAAGATAGTCTAAATTAGCTTTTGATAATTGGAACATTGCGCTATTTACTAATAATTGCTGAGTAGCGTCACTAAAAATTGAAATTTTTTCGATTTCAAGTTTGGAAGCAGATAATTTCTTTTTTAAATCCTCATTTTTTATGGCTTCATTTAATGTATAGACTAAGACAGATTGCCTGTCTTCAAAAAAACTATTAAGCGGTTTTGTGATAATATCATCATAATTGGTGTTGGTGTAGAGCAATTGGCAAAATAGGGGACCTGAATTATTGCTAAAAAAAGATAATAGGAGCGATTTTTTTATTTCTATAGGAATATCTGATTGTAATTTTTTTAATAGTTCATTAAGTAAGACATTTATGATATTTTGGTTATCATTTGGCCAATTTATAGATTCAACATACTGATCAATAAAATCATTTTTTGTGTATTTTTCATAATAATTTAAAATTGCAATTATGAAACTCTCTAGCTTAGATGATTGTGATTTATTTATTAAATCAGTTAATATATTGTTATTTAAAATAGAAGGATGCGACCATTGATATGATTTGATTTTATTTTCAACAGATTGTGTATTAATTATTGTTAGTTTAAAATCGGGTTCATTATTTTCTTTTAAATTATTTAAAAATGCATATTCATCTTTTTCAAATAATTCTTCATAAGATGTAGAGAGAAAATCACTATAATTTTCATCAATATATCCTTTAGATAACATGGTAAAAAGAAAGTCTTCGTTGACTTTTTCTTGATCATTATATTCACGTTCTATTATATTTTTGGAACTTTGTATAATTTTAATTAATGATTGATTGTCTTTAAGCAGATCTTTTAATGATTTAGAATCTTCTGATGGATTAATCATTTTAATTTCCCTTGTCTTTTTTTTCATCCAACTTTTTAAAGTAATCTATTTTTGCTTTATGGATGCAATAATAAAGTAATCCTTCATGTTGTAACAATTTTTGAAAATCTTTGGGATATAAGTTCTTGTATAAAATCATTGAAAAAATCCATTGACACGTTGATTGTTTCAATGTTTTATTATCATTTTCTAGTTTTGATCTTAGAAATGATTCATTAACTGATTTGTATATTTTGTATTCGTTTTCGCAATTTTTTAATAGCCGTAAATCGCCTAAAAATGGAGAAATATCTTCAATATATTGCCTACCACAATCTTTTTCAATCTCTTTCATTTCTTTTAGTATAAATCCGGTTGCATTGTCTTTAGTTAATACGGGCACTATGGGTATAATGAAGTCAAAAAATTTTGTTCGTTCATATTTTGAAAAAATATCATCTCTTATCATGTAGATGAAAATAATTTGATTTGATTTTATACTTGGAACATTATTTAATATGTGATTTAATTCTCGTAGTTTTGAAAATATTGTAGAAGATTTAAATCTATCAAGATCTTCAAAAACAACTATTCTTTTATTTTTCAATTTTTCAAAAAAATAAACAAGTTCCGTTATATTTTGACTGAATAAACCGCCTTTGTTATCTTCGAAATGAATATCAAATTGGTGGCAAGAAATTTTTGATAAGTGTATGGGACTTATGTGTAGTAGGAATGTATATAGACAGATAAATATGAAAATAAAAGATAAAAGAAATAAAGCTAGATGATTACAAGCTAAATTTATGAATTTATCAGAGTTGGTGAGAAAAAAAATACAAGTGATAAATATTAAGATTAAAAAAGTTTTGCACAATAACTCCCTATCAGATATATCATTTATTTTTTTGAATCGGGATGCTGGTATTTCATCGTTTTCAACTGAGTATAAAATTTGTTCAAGTATTCCACGCTCAATTTCTATTTCTAGCTCTTCTTCTTTCTTTTTCTGCTCCTGATAAATTCTCCATTGGTCATAATCGGAAATTTCCTCACCAGAGAAAACTTTATATCCAGAATCTGAAGGTTTTACATCGTACTTACTTTTTTCAGAAGGATTTTCATCGCTTTTAAAATTTTTGTCGCATTTGCATGAAAATTTTGCTAGTGAAATATTTATAATTTCACGATTATCAAGCTTCTTTTCTTTAATTTGTTTTATGTAACTTTCCCAAAAAGAACTTTTTCCTGATCCGAAATATCCAGTAATAGCAATGTTATTAACATTAGGTTCTGCTAAAGCCCAATGTAGTGCATCAAAAGTTTTATCCCATTTTATGCCGTTATAGGGAAGTAATGATTGAAAATCATAAAATAGGCCATATTCTTTAGGGCATTTTTCATATCGAATCAACCAAGAAAAATAAAAAAACTTTATTAAAGTAATTATTGCTGAATATTTGGTTTTAATAAAATTTGTCATCTTATTTATAGTTTTATATTTATTTAATGTAAATGCAATAAATGTAATAGACATGATTGTAATAATCATCCAAAATATCGGTATTAATAACCCATATATCATGAATGAGATATCTTTAATGTTCATAAGAAATTTTTTTTGATTATTTTATTTTGCCAAATATATTTTATTCTAATTAAAATAACAGAATAAAAATATGAAGTCATAATAATGTAAGATTTATGTTTGTTTTTGTTTACATATAAGTGCGTAAAAAATAGAAAAAAGTCATCGTTCTTCACGATGACCGATTTTAAATGCTTTAGATCCTTCGACTTCGCTCAGGATGACACTGTCTTTTATGGATTCTCTTCCGCGTTACACTTGGTCGAGAAAGACGCTTTGCGTATGGTGTCCTTGGCATGGTGAATTAGATTGACTGCGTAGATTTTTTCTAGTAAAATTTTCCGCCAAGACGGCAAAAAGCATAAATAGATCTGATAAATGAAAATACCATAATGAAAACAAAAGGGGATATTTTTATCGCAAATCCAATAAAGAAGAATGGTATCCAAACTCTTTTTTTAACTATTGCCATTTCCAAGTTCAAGAAATCAAGTATCAACAAAATAGCAGCGACAAAATAGAGGACCGATGCAAAGCCGCTTAGAACGGATAAAAAATGTACTTTGCCATGGATAAAATCCATAATTCCAGATAACGAGAACAGGAGTAAAAGCAAAGAAGAGGTCAAGGATAAAAAACGGTTGATTAACGGGCTACTGATTTTCATAACACACCTTCTATTTTAGATTTTTCATGTCTTGCTTTTCAATCACAAAGCTCTTTGAAAAAGGATTATTTTCAACAATAAATCCACCTATAGGCTCCGGATCATAAAAGATTTTAACTGAATCAGCTGTTTCTTTTATCCAAAAACGGATAGGATGTGGTTCTTGCATACCCCAAACATAGTCTTCCTTATAAGTTAATATAGTTACATCTTCTCCATTCTTATTTACGCACTTCAGGTGGTGCGTTTCGTATATTCCATAGGAGTCAAAGACAAACAAATGCAAAAAGGGAACATCCAACGGATCCATTTCAGTATATAGCACATTTCCATTTATTCTACATGCACCAAAATAGTCGAGATATGATTTTTTATAAGGTGATTTACAAAAAATAGGATATCTATCTTTAATACGGTCTTCATGTCCACCTCCACAAACAAAATAATAACCAAGCAATAAGAAAGCGAAAAAGACTGTAATAAACGTTTTGATTTTTATTTCTTTTTTTGGAATGTTCTGTTCAAATGAATCTTTCTTTCTTTTCAAAAAAGCTTTTAAGTTTTGATTTAGCGACTCGAATTTGTTGCCTTTTTTTATAAAGGCTATTAATTTTTTTGTTAAAGAAAATAACAGATAGCATGCACCAAGACATAATACAGCTATAAGAACATACATTTGGACCTTAGCAACTTTTTCATCATTAATCATTTCCGGGCTTCTACACGCTCTATAGCTTTCACTAACAGCACCTTTTTTCCGATAATTTCGTATTTCTCCGTGTACGCACTGTTGTTTTTTATTGACAATAACAATCGTTACATTTGAATCATTTTTTTCTGAATTATCAGGCATGTAAAAAGGCACAAAGGCGATAGAATTATTAGTAAGAAAAATTTGTCTGCAATAAGAATCTTTATCTCTTAAGCAAAGTTTTTCAAGAGAATCAACATTATACATAGTGGTAAAATCTTCAATTTTGCCACCGGCGGAGTCTCTTGCTATATAATCGTAAAACGGCAGATATTTTTCCTCATACAATACGATTTTTCCAGTTGCATTTTTTGAGAGATGGTTACGAGCAAGCCATTCAGGGGAACGATTCTCACTATTCTTATTCGTTGAACAAGCTACAAATGAAAGCAGAATTACGCTACACAGAACAAACAATGAAAATTTTATACGCATTTTTATTCTTCCCAAAATTCACATCAATTTATTTATAAGATAAAATAAAAAAAGACCCGCTTGTGGCGGGCCTGATAGGTTTTTGGCGAGGCGTTTTCCGCGCGTTTATTTTATATCAAACTGCACTTTGGGTGCTGTACTTGCTCCAGCGTCAGCGGAGAAGAGGGCTTTCGGGGAGGCGCCTGCGAAACCTGCGACGAGGTTTGTCGGGAACTGGCGAATGGTGGTGTTGTAGGCCTGCACGGTTTCGTTGTAGCGCTTGCGTTCCACGGCGATGCGGTTTTCGGCACCTTCGAGCTGTACGCGGAGTTCCTGAAAGCTCTTGTTGCTCTTGAGATCCGGGTAGTTTTCGGAGACGGCCATGAGGCGCTGGAGGGCTCCGCTGAGGGTGCCTTGCATTTCCTGGAAGCGCTTGAGGGCCGCTTCGTCGTTCATGAGGCTTTCGTCGAGCTTGATGGTTCCGCCCATGCGGCTACGCATGTCCATGACTTCGGTGAGGGTGCTCTTTTCGAAGTTGGCTTCGCCTTGCACGGTACTGACGAGATTCGGGATGAGGTCAAAACGGCGCTGGTAGGTGTTTTCGACTTGAGCCCACTGGGTCTTGACGCCTTCTTCGAGGGCGATGATGTTGTTGTAAGTGCCGATGCCCTTCCCAACGATGATGAGCAGGATGACGACGACAACGATGACGGCGATTAAAGCTTTTTTCATGATTTCTCCGGTTTTTACGGTGTCAATATACAAATTTTGCGTTTATTCCTTGCGGCGGTAAATGTTCGCGAGTATCGCACCGGAAATGTTGTGCCATACGGAGAAAATTGCGCCGGGGACGGTCGCCATCGCAAGTGACGAAAATGCGGTGCCTGCAAGGCTTGTGGCAAGTCCGGAATTCTGCATGCCGATTTCGATGGAGAGCGCTTTGGTCTTGGAGGTGGAAAAGTGCAATAGCTTGCCGAGTCCAAATCCGCAGCCGTAACCGAGGAGGTTGTGGAGAATCACCACGGCAAAAACAATGGCGCCTGTCGAGATGATTTTTGCGGCATTGTGCGAGACGACGGCGGCTACGATCATCGCGATGGCAATTACGGAAACGAGCGGAAGCACTTTCACGGCGCGAGCGGTCCACTTGCCAAAAAACTTGTTGATGACGAACCCGAGCGCAATCGGGACAATCACGACTTTCACGATAGAAAGGAACATCGCCATCACGTCTACATTCACGGTCGTGCGGAGCAACAGGTAGGTAATTGCCGGTGTCAAAATCGGGGCAAGCAAGGTGTTTACGCTGGTCATGCCGACGGAAAGTGCGACATCGCCTTTCGAGAGGTAAGTGATGACATTGCTCGCGGTGCCGCCCGGGCAAGTACCCACGAGAACCACGCCTGCCATCAGCGCGGCATCGAGTCCGAAAGCTTTCGAAAGCAAAAACGCGAGCGCGGGCATCACGATAAACTGTGCTGCACAGCCGATGGTGATTTCTTTCGGTCGCGCAAATACGAGTGCAAAGTCGCTGAGTTTGAGCGTGAGACCCATGCCAAACATTACGACCATCAGGAGGTAATTCACCCAGGAAAGTTCAATCCAGAGTGTTGATTTGGGGACGAACAGCGAGAGCGCTGCAATCGCGAGCACGACAATTGCCATCCACTTGCCAACAAATTCGCTAATCTTTTCAAGAATACGCATTGGACTTCCCTACTCTACAATCAGAGATTTATCGTAGATGAATTCGACTTCTTTGGGGGTAATGCCGCCGGGAACGAGGTCGAGTTTGGAACGGTTCACTTTCATCGCGGCAGCGAACTGGTCACGCAATTCGCGGGTGACGGTGCATGTGCCGATGAGCTTGCGGAGCATTTCTGCAAATTCTTCAACGCTTTGCAATCCCAAAAGCGAGAGGATTTTTTCAACATCGGTTGGAACTTTCTTTTGGCAGATTTCGACGTAGGCGGCGAGGAAGTAGCCGACGGCGGGGCCGTGCGGCGTGCCTTTGCTGAGCGTGAGATCGTAACTCATGCCGTGCGGTACGGCGGTGCTTGTCATGGCGATGGACATGCCTGCGATTGTGGAGGTGTACATCAGTTTTTCGTACAAGCTTGCATCGACGGTCGCGACATCTAGTGCGGCATTTCCCGAGGCATTATTCGCGGCGGTATTGTTCGCAGCGACCGAGGCAATAAGCGCTTCCTTGCACTCTCCCCAGAGCTTGAGGCCGTATTCCGGACACATGCGGTTGAGTATGTTCGAGTGAACGTTCAAGATGCTTTCGACCATGTGCGCGAGCGCATCGACAGCGGTGTTTACAATCAGTTGCTTTTTGGCGGAGGCGAGATACTTTCCGTCAACGAGCGCAAGCACGGGGAAAATTCGGTGCGGGATGCTCTTCTTTAAATTGATTTTGTGGTTTGTAATGATGGCGACCGGCGTTGCTTCGGAGCCTGTTCCGCAAGTGGTCGGTACGGCGACAACGGGCGCGTGGCCTAGCGGTTTTGCAGGTGTTTTGTGCAGTTCATCTGCGATTACGCTTGGATTCACGAGGAGGATTGCCATGGCTTTGGCGGCATCGATAGCGGAACCTCCCCCAATGCCGATGATAAAATCAGCGCCGAAATCCCTTGCAATTTGTGCGCCCTTCCCTACCGTATCGGTAGACGGGTTTTCTTCGACTTCATCAAAAATCTGGTAGGCGACTCCCCCATTGTTCAAAACTTCGGTCACGTCATTTAGGGAGCCGTTTGCTTTGGCGGAGCTATGCCCGGTCACAATGAGTGCGCGCTTCCCAATGGCGAGCAATTCTTTCGCGTGGTTCTTCACGCAATCCTTTTCAACGTAAATGTCCGTAGGTACGTAAAATCGCATGATGTCTCCTTACAGCATCAGCCATTCTTTGTTGAACCACTGGTAAAGTCGTGCTTGTTCCGTGCGGTTCTTGATGAGCCACTGCGCAAATGTCGGGCGGTCAATCGGTTCGCAAAGGGAATAGATGAACGCTTCCACGAGACTTTCGCGGATAAGTCCCTGATAAAATCTTTGGATCGGGTCGTTGATTTCGTCGGTGAAGGCAACGAGTTTGATTGTTTTTTCGAGGATGTGGATCAGGAATTCCGTTTGCTGTGCGGAAGTGGAATCCGGGTCGTAAAGCTTGCGTTTGCCGAGTGTGTCCGTGACGAGCATGGTTTGGATGGCGAGCAGAAATTCGTTGTTGACGGTGGAATCGCTGTCGGTCTGCTTGATTTTGGGCGTGTTCATCTCGACTTTTTTGTCTTTCACGAAAACGAATGATTTTGTACGGCCGTAAAGTCTCGAAAGGTTGTCGCGGATGATTTCGGCTTTTTTGCTAATGAACGTGGAGTACATGGTGTACGCATAGAATTGCGGCCATTTGCCCATTTGACTTGCCAAGAATCCCATATAATAATGGCTACCTTCATGGACGCGCGAGTTATTGATGCTACGCTTGATCCAGGCGTAGGCGCTGTCTGCGTTGTTCATGCGCATGTACGTGATGCTTGCGTTGTACGGGATGTTGAACGAATTTGGCACTTTGGCAAATGCTTCACGGTAGACGGCGAGCGCGGAATCCGGCATGCCCTTGTCATCGTAAACGGTGCCGAGCAGACTGTAGAGATTTTCTTCGATGCCATCGGTTTTGAGCTTTGTTGCGGCTCTAGCGTAAGTGAGCGATTTGTCCAGGTCGCGCTTGGCATGGTACGTGAAAGCCATCTCGTATTTGACGAGTGCGCTTTTCGGATCCTTCTTCTCGGCTTCCTTGTACTTGGCGATGGCTTCATCGTATTGGCCTTGTTCGTGGAATTGCACGCCTTGATCGACGAGCTTTTTGACGGCTTCGGCTTTTGAGGTCTTGGTCGCTGCTTTAGAAGTTGCGTTTGGCGCAGCAAAAAGCGTGGCGGCGAGAGCAAAAATGAGGGCAATGGATTTTTTCATGATAAATTAGTTCTTGAGAAGGGCGCTATAGAAGTTACGGACATCATCCCAGCGGTAGTACGGGGCGGCGGGGCATTTGTCCGCAGCCTTGCATTCGATAGGTAACGTCTGTTCAATTTCATTGTACAAAATCTTGACGAGGATAGGCTTGTTGTTTGATTTGTAGAAGACTATCTGCAAGTTTGCCGCCATTGGGATGATTCTAAAGTCGTTCCACTGTTCGTGCAATTTGGAGAGGTCCGAAACCTTGGCGTTTGCGACGGGCAACTGCATGAGGGCTGTGAGCGGGAGGAGTGTGGCATCGTGGCCAAAGCGGAGCGTGGCTGCAATCGGCGCTTGGGCTGCGCGCGCATTTATCGATGTATCAATGGCAATCGCTTCGTCGGCTTCTTCCAAAATGTTCTGGAGCGTGGGCTTTGCAAAGTTGAGGCCATCGGGGCGGTTGATGAGCGGGCTTGTACCTTCGAGGCTATACCACCAGGCGTTTTGCGCTTTCCAACGTGCAATTTTTTCTTCAGTTGTGAACAAGTTTACAAAAGTATCGGCGGGCACTTTGGCGGCTTGGGCAATTTCGTCGAGGAGCGGTTTATCCATCCCCTGGAGCGATGTCGCAATTTCAAAGAAATGGTTGTAGAACCCGTTGGTGTCTACGTTATTTGCAACGTATTTGTAGTCATTGAATAGCTTTTCTAGGAACGATTGCGGATTCACGTTTTTCCAGAGCTTGTCGCTTTCGTCCGTGTACGTCTTGACTTTGGAATAGTCGAGCTTGCCCCAGTCAAAGGCGCTGATGAACTTCATATAGCTTTTGCCGGAGATGAGTTCGGAATGGATTTTCGGATTCAGCGAACGGAGTTCCCCGATGAATGCGGCCATGCTCACGATGCAGCGGCCGCTCGTGCTCGCATATGACCTGACATACGGCGTGACCTTTTTTCCGCCGACGTTCCAGTCCTTGAAAACGTCCCCAAAATTCTTGGACATGCGGTTTGCAATCCCTTCGTGCTGCTTGACGCCCACTTGCGTGAGGTCTCCTTTGCGCGGGGCTGCCTTGTCTACGAGGACTTTTGTGTAGGCGAGTGTCTGTTTGCCAAGTTCGGTGAGTTTTTGGGCGGAATCTGCCTTGGCGAGTGTTTCAAAAAGGTAGGTGTACTCTTCGGCGCTGTGGTGGTAGCGGCTGCCGTGACGCCCATAATGGCTGATATAGAACGGCTTGTAGCCGGCGGGTGCCTTGGTATATTTAATATTTACGGGTTCCGGGTACACTAAATAGCCGCTAGAAGTAAATTCGGGGTGCTTTGCGAGTTCTTCGTCGCTAACTTGCGCGTTCACGGGTGCAGTGAGGAAAAATCCCGTCGCGAGTATAAAAATGCCCTTGGCAAAATCCAACTTTTTCATGTCCCCAATATAATATATTGGTGTTGGGGTGCGAGTAAACTAAATCGTCAAAGCCTGTAATCCCCGTAAAAACGCACTTTAAAGGGGCTTTTCAATATGAAACGAAAATATATTTGGCACATCTTTTGCTACTTTTAACCACGTTTAATTTTTAATCAAGGACAACCATGAGCATTGTAGATACAGTACTCCATAAGATTTTTGGTACACCTCATGAACGTAAGGTGAAACAGCTCCGCCCGGTGATTGCAAAGATTCACGAAGCCTGCAAGGCTCTCGCAACGCTTGATGACGCGGAACTTGCTGCAAAGAGCGCTGAATTCCGTGAAAAGCTGAATAATGGAGCTACCCTCGACGATATCAAGGTTGATGCCTTTGCCGTTTGCCGCGAAGCTTGCGACCGCCGTCTCGGTATCTTCAACATCTTCAAGCCGGAATTTGGCTTTGACTTTAGCCGCCTCGGCCCGGAACTTCAGGAAGCTGTGAACAAGGCCAAGGCTGAACTCGAAAGCGGAAAGAACGAATGGGAAGTCTACCTCCCGGCTGCCCTCTACGCCAAGGTTCGCGAACTCTATCCGGATTCCGTGAAGCCGTTCCGCATGTTGCCTTTCGACGTGCAGATGATCGGTGGCCTCGTGCTCCACGAAGGTGCCATCGCCGAAATGGCAACCGGTGAAGGTAAGACGCTTGCCGCTGCTCTCCCGGTTTACTTGAACGGTCTTTCTGGCCACGGCGTGCATGTGGTGACGGTGAACGATTACCTCGCTGGCCGTGACGCTAAGCAGATGGGCATGGTCTATAAGTTCCTCGGTCTTACGGTCGGTCTCATTGTGAATGGCCTCAATCCGGAACAGCGCCGCGAAAGCTACAACTCCGACGTGACTTACGGTACCAACAACGAATTCGGTTTCGACTACCTCCGCGACAACATGGCCGTGGAACCGAACCAGCTCGTGCAGCGCGAACTCAACTTCTGTATCGTTGACGAAGTCGACTCCATCTTGATCGACGAAGCCCGTACGCCGCTCATCATCAGTGGTCCGGCCGAAGACGCTACTGAAAAGTACGCCAAGGCAAACGAAATTTCGAAGCAGCTCGTCAAGAACAAGGACTTCTCTGTCGACGAAAAGGACAAGAACATCCAGTTTACCGAAAAGGGCGTGCTCCACATCCAGGACTTGATGCACATTACGAACCTCTATGGCGAACATGCCGACTGGGTTCACTTCCTCGATAACGCTCTCCGCGCCTGGTACCTCTTTGAAAAGGATGTCGACTACATCGTTCGTGACGGCGAAATCATCATCGTCGACGAAAACACGGGCCGCTTGATGGAAGGCCGCCGCTATTCCAATGGTATCCACCAGGCTATCGAAGCCAAGGAAGGCGTGCAGATCCGTCGCGAAAACCAGACGCTTGCAACGATTACGTTCCAGAACTACTTCCGTATGTACAAGAAGCTCTCCGGTATGACCGGTACGGCTGAAACCGAAGCAACGGAATTCATCAAGATTTACAACATGAACACGTGGGTCATTCCGACGAACAAGCCGTGCATCCGTAAGGACTTGCAGGACCTCGTTTATAAGTCCGAAGATGCCAAGTGGCGCGCCATTGTTGCAGAAATCAAGGAACGCCATGCAAAGGGCCAGCCGCTCCTCGTGGGTACGGCATCCATTGAAAAGTCCGAAATCCTCCACGGCATGCTCGAAAAGGAAGGCATCCCGCACGAAGTCTTGAACGCCAAGAACCATGGCCGCGAAGCTGAAATCATCCAGTACGCAGGTCACAAGGACAAGGTGACGATTGCAACGAACATGGCTGGTCGTGGTACTGACATTGCTCTTGGACCGGGAGTGACTGAACTCGGCGGTTTGCATGTGCTCGGTACGGAACGCCATGAATCTCGCCGTATCGACAACCAGTTGCGCGGTCGTTCCGGCCGTCAGGGTGACCCGGGTTCTAGCCAGTACTTCCTCTCCCTCGATGATAACCTGATGCGTATCTTCGGTGGCGACAACGTCAAGAACCTCATGAACCGTTTTGGCGTGGGCGAAGACGAAGTGATTACCCATCCGATCGTTTCCCGCTCCATCCGTGGTGCTCAGCGCCGCGTCGAAAGCCAGAGCTTCGATATCCGTAAGCACTTGCTCGACTACGATAACGTGATGAACGAACAGCGCAAGGTGATTTACGGGCTTCGCCGCCGCATCTTGAACGGTGAAGATATCCGTGACGAAATCATGAACCGCATCGAAGACGCTTGCGATATCAAGGTTTCCAACTACATTCCAGAAAAGAGCTATGCGGAACAGTGGAACCTCGAAGGCTTGCACGAAGACCTGCAGCGCACGCTCGGCATGGAATACAACCTCTCGCTTGAAGATGCTGTCTCGAAGACGCCGGAACAGGTGCTCGATGAAATCATCGACCTCTGCAAGGTTCGTTACGACAAGCTCACGAAGATTATTCCGGATGCCGACTTCCGCAATATCGAACGCCGCTTCCTCCTCATGACGATTGACCAGGTGTGGAAGGAACACTTGTATGCTATGGACCAGCTGAAGGATGCTATCCGCTTCCACGGATACGCCCAGAAGGATCCGCTGATGGTCTACAAGAACGACGGCTTCAAGATGTTCGAAAGCTGCATGGAAAAGATTGCAACGCTTACGGCTCTCCGCATTTTGAACATTCGCATCACGCTCCCGAACGGTGTGACGGTCTCTCCGGACCAGCTCCAGCTCAAGAGCCAGGAACAGATTGATGCCGAACGTAAGGCTGCTGAAGAAGCCGCCGCTGCCGCAGGTAACGCTGGCGAAGTCAATGCTTCCGAATCCGCTGATGCACAGCCGTCTCAGGAATCTGCTGAACAGCTGAGTGCCGAAGGCGCAAAGGCCGCAGGTCTTGCCGGTCAGGCAGCTTCGTCCGAGACGAACGCCCTTTCTGAAGATCAGCAGGCTCAGCCGATGCCGCAGAGCGCACTCCCGGGCACTCGCCCGAATCGTGCTGCCGCTAACGCCGCCCTTGCTGCCGCTGTGAAGCGTGCCCAGCAGCAGGCTGGTGCAAAGCTTGGTCGTAATGACCTTTGCTGGTGCGGTTCTGGCCTCAAGTACAAGAAGTGCCACGGCAAGGACGTCGAATAATTCGACCAAGAATCGCGAGCACTCTCGCACAAAACGTAATTGAAAAATCCTCGGCTTCCCCGCCGAGGATTTTTTATTTATGTTGTCATGCCCGACTTGGTCGGGCATCTCCTTTTTAAAGCGTGCGGACCACCCAAAAATTTTTGCATATTTGTTCTTATGAAAACTGCGAAGAAATTTTTCAGCCTCGAAGGCATTGACGGTTCCGGAAAGTCTACACAAATCGACATGCTCGTCCGCGTGCTAGAATCCGAAGGCCACAAGGTCGTGAGGCTGCGTGAACCCGGCGGCGCCAAAATTTCCGAACGCATTCGCGAACTCTTGCTCGACCCCGCTTTCAAGGGCATCATGGCAGATGATACCGAACTTTTGCTGTACAATGCCGCCCGCGCCCAGGTGATTCACGAAATCATCCAACCTGCACTCGATGCCGGCAACATCGTCATCGCCGACCGTTTTGCGTGGAGCACATTTGCTTACCAAGGTTATGCCCGCGGGCTCGGTGCTGATAAAGTCCAGCGCCTCACGGAACTCACTTGTGGCGGTTGCTTCCCAGAACTCACTGTAGTTCTCGACTTGACCGTCGAATCAAGCCGCAAGCGCATGGCTATTCGCGGTGGCGCCCCTGACCGCCTCGAAAGCGAAAAGGCTGAATTCTTCGAGCGCGTCCGCGAAGGCTACCTCGCTGCAGGTCGCGATTACAGCGATTGCGTGAGCGTCGTCGATGCTGACCGCACTCCCGACGAAGTCCATCAAGATGTCCTTTCACTTATTAAAGCGAAACTGAAATGATCTTTTTCTTCATACTCATCTTCGGCGTATTCTTCCTGTTCTTTAATGTCAGGATGGTAGCGCCTGGAATCAAGGGAAGCATCATTGCCGGTATCTCGGTAATCCTCCTCCCCATCTGCTTTTTATTTAGAACAAGTTATTTTGCTTCGCTTGGCATGTCCTTCTTTGCTGTCTGGCTTGCCGAAGCGCTCTTCCTTTATATCCTCTGGTGGATTATCCGTGGTATCCGCCGCGCTATCGTCAAGAAACCTCTCGACCGCCGTGTTGAAATTTCTGTAGCGAAGCTTTTGCTCTTTGTCTCCGTGCTACTCACGGTCATTTTCCGCATTGCAGGCGCTGGCGCAAACGAGAACTTCCATGTTCGCGAGTTCAAGATTGCCGTCCCGACCGAAAAGGAATTTACGGCAGTCTTCTTTAGCGACCTCCACATCGACCCGCTTTTCAAACGTGAAAAGATGGAACGCATCGTTCATGTGAGCGATAGCCTCCACCCAGACTTGGTGCTGTTTGGCGGTGACTTTTCGGATGTCGTGGATTCGACACTCTCTGCCTGGGAATACGACTTCCTGGTGCAAAAGCTTGCCGCAACCGCGAAGATGGCAGCTATTGCCATCGACGGGAATCACGAAGGGTTCCTCGAACGCGAAGGCAGTGACTTTAAAAAGTGGATGCAGGATAACGGCTTTGTCGTGCTTGAAGATTCTACCGTCTGCACGCCATTTGCCTGCATTACCGGCCGTGTAGACCATAGCGTTGCCAAGATGCGCGAAGTCGAACGCAAACCGCTTTTTGACTTGCGCCCTACAGCCGAAGAATCTAAACTCCCCTGGCTCCTCCTTGACCACCAGCCGCGTGGCATCGAAGAAGACCATCCCGGCCGTCGTCCCGACTTTGCCATGTCCGGTCACACGCACAATGGCCAGTTCTTCCCGGGGACGCTCATTATCGACTGGGTCTGGCACCTTGCTTACGGTCTTGGCGAACTAGATCAGGTCAAGTGGCTCGTCTCTAGCGGTGTCGATTCCTGGGGCCCACCGGTACGTATCGGTAGCGATACCGAGCTCTTGTTCCTCCGTTTTGTACCCGACCGGCTGTAATGACAGTCAGTGTCAAAATACATTAACTATATTTTAGGGAACTATGACTCTTTGCTTAGAAACGGATCAGTTGGAAACCGTACAGAGAATACTTGGCCTCCATTTTGAGGGCTTTGAAGTTTGGGCGTACGGCACGCGTGTCACGGGCGTAGATTTGACCCCGGATACGGATTTGGAATTGGTTGTCATCTCGGATTCCCCTATATCTCTTGATGACATGACTTCGGTGGAAAAGGCTTTTGTCGAAAGCGGTCTTCCGTTCCGTGTTGATATTGTCGACTGGTCCAAGCTTCCCGAATCTCTTCAAAAGCAAATCAAGAAAGAACATTTTGTCATTCAGGAGGCTGCCGACAGCTTCCAGTAAGACCGGCGAGGTTTGAATATGAATCGCTTGTTTCCCCTATTTTTAGCCGCAGTCCTCTCTACCTCTGTTTTTGCACAGGACGATGTCGAAAAGGTAAAGTCCGTGGTCAAGAGCGGCCGCTGCTCGGATGCAATCGCTCCGTTGCAAAAGATCTATAGCTCTTCCTTCCGTAAGATCGAAGGCGAGAAGGCCGCTGTCATGCTTGCAGAGTGCTACCTCCGCACCGACAAGAAGGATGCCGCTTACGATGTGGCTTCACGCTTCTTGGAATACCATGTGAAGTCTGCTTACCGTGAACGTATGGAACTTGCCCGTGCCGTTATCGATGTCGAGAAGGGCTCCGTGTTCGACGGCGTCGAAGCAATGCTCCGCGTGCTTTCCTATTCGACCAACCCGGCAGCAAGAGCTCGCGCCAAGGATGTCGCAATCCAGACTTTGGCGGCCTCCCTCCTTACCGCAGACCAGCTCCAGTCCCTCCTTGAAAAGTATCCTGTCGACCGTGAAGTCATGGGCTGGATGCAGCTCCAGATCGGCCGTGAATGCCAGAACGCCAAGCGCTACCGCGCTGCCAGGTACTGGTACAAGAAGGTCCTCAAGAGCACATCTTCCGAGAATTTGCAGAAGACCGCCAAGAAGGGCATCAGCGCTCTTGAAGGCTTAGGTGCCGGACTTCCGACGGTGCTCGTGCTCGCTCCGCTCTCTGGTGACTTCGCTGAATTCGGTGCCGCCGCTGTGCAGGGTTCGCTCCTCGCTTACGAACAGGCAAACCTCAAGGGCAAGGTGAACATCATCTTCCAGGACACGCACGCCGATGCGGCTATCGCTCTCATGCGTACGCAGCGTGCCGTAAACCAGGATAGCATCATCGCTATTATCGGCCCTATCATGAGTGCTCCGGCTACGGCCGTGGCCGCCTGGCTTGGCAGTAACTTCCAGCATGTGCCGATGCTTACTCCGACTGCAACGGATGCCGGTATCGCAAAGATTGGCCCGAACATTTTCCAGGTGAACCTCACCATGGACATCCTTGCCCAGACGATTGCGGACTTTGCCATCAAGTGCCTCGACATCCGCGAATTTGGCGTGATGAGCCCGCTCGGTGACTTCGGTACGGCCATGTCCGAAAGCTTTACCAAGGCTGTTGAACGTCGTGGTGGTGCTGTTGTCGGCTTCCGCAACTACGAAGAAGGCCGCCCGGATTACAAGACCGAATTCAACCTCATGCGCGATGTCCGCTTCAATCAGGAAAACCGCCGTCGCAATATCGCTCATGGCGCAAGCGACCTCAATGCCGTGAACGCTAGGGACCGTAAGCTTTACCTCGCTGATTCGACTTCCAATTTCCCGGGCCTCTTTATCCCGGCTACAAACCCGGCAGATGCAGGTGCCATGGTGAGCCAGGCCGCATTCAACAAGGTCTCCGGTACGTATCTCGGAACATCTGGCTGGTACGGTCGTGAACTTCTGATCCAGGGCAAGCGCCTTGTCGAAGGTTCTTACTTCAGCGTTCCGGGTCTCGATGTGAACAAAGGAAATGTCGCCTACACGAACTTCGTGAAGGACTTTACCGCCCGTTGGGGTGTTGAACCGGGTGAAGACAAGGTAAGCGGTCTCAGCTACGATGCCGCAAACATCATCTTTACGGCGTTCTCCGCGGTTTCGGGTAAGGACGACGACATGACGCATTACATCAATGCGACTAAGGACTTCAAGGGCATTTACGGCGATATCAAGTTCCGTCGCGGTGCCAATGCCAACACGAAGATCGTGACGGTGAACAAGGGCAAGTTCGAATTTGTGACGACATGCGAACGTCAGGACAAGGCTAAAGAAGCCGCCAAGCCCAATAAAAAGAAGTAACTAAGCATGTCACCCCGGACTCCGTTCCGGGGCCGCCATACACACTCGCCATTACATTTTGATGGCATTTAAAAAGGAACCCTGCGGCGTTGCCGTAGGGTCCTTTTTCTAGGAGGAAAACCGGTAAATCCGGAATTGAGAGAGAAAAACTAGCAGTTCGCCGCGATGCATGCCGCCACGAAGTCTGCCGATTCGCCCTGCTGGTAGTAAGCGTAAAGATTCGAATCGTCCATGATGTCCTCGAGGTTGATGCTTGTGGAGGTCAGCTCGTCTTTGATCCGGGCCTTGAAGGCCTGGAATCCTGTGTGGAGCAGGTAGTAGAGTGCCGCGGTTTGTGTCTTTTGGAACATCTTCATGGTGGCCTCCATCGAAAAGAGTTGTTGTGGCGCCTGTTGGACTTTTTTGTAAATGACCTTCTGACAACCACTTAGCTTTGCTTTTCTTAATATAATGTTGATAAGATGTTTATTTCCTATTAACATCTATTGTATTTATACATTTTTTTGAGCCAATAAACAAGCTTTGCCTTATTCCAAAATGGAAGATGGGCGTGACGCCCGAAAGTTTCTAAATTACAGACAATGCTAAAGAGATTCATCGCACCGCTTTTAATGGTCGCCGGCATTTCCGTTGCCGACGAACCTTCTTTTGCACTTTCCTCAGCTCAAAACGAACTTGCCGAGAAGATTACGCAAAAGACGATGGAACTCAACTACGTCGAGGCATTCAACCTGGCCCGCAAGCTCCGCCTTGAAAACGACGGCGTGGGCTGCGTGTTCCAGAACATCATCCGCGTGAGCATGTACGACGACAAGGGTGACACCACGTCGCTCAAGGTCGCCGCCAAGAATCTCGAAACCTGCAAGACCGAAGGCCTTTGGGATGCACTCCGCAATTTCGAGATAGGCTACGTGCTTACCGAGACGGGCCATTCCGTCAAGGGCGCCATGCAGACGCGCTCGGCTGCGAACCAGTTCGAAGATGCCAAGGATTACGAGTCCAAGGCCTTCTATGCGATTTACGCCTACTACGTCGACAATAGCTTTGGCTGGCTCCCGTTCAAGTCGGACAATCGCGAAGCGTACCTCAAGATTCTCGATTCCGGCTCTCTGCGTTCGGCTAGGTTCTGGCCGCTGTTCCTGACACCGCTCATCTGGATGCATTACGACCGCAAGGACTACAAGACGGGACTTTCGCTTGCTGAACGTGGACTCAAGAAGGCTCCGAACCATCCGGTGATGCTCCAGATTAAGGCCGATATGCTTTACAGGCTCGAGCGTTACGGCGAAGCCGCCGCCATTTATGAGAAGAGCGCTGCCGACTACCTGGAACGCACGGGCAAGTCCATTCGCTACTGGTGCTCTGTATTGAATCTCATCCGCATCTACCACGATGCCGGCGACGACACCAAGTCCCAAGAACAGCGCGAAAAGCTCAACGACCCAGATTACCAGAAACTCAAGAAGTGGATGCCCGGCTCGCTTATCGACGACCTCACCGACCGCAAGCTGATCTAGTTTTTAGCCGCAAAAAATAAAGACCATTGACCAATGACTATTGGCCAGTTCTTATTGTTTACAAAAATTATCAAAAATTTTGTGGGCCATTCTCGACAAAAAAGCGTGTTAATAGAGTAGAAGCCGTTAACATATCAGGAGGTTTTTTATGTCGAGCAAATTGTCCATATTACGGGTCGGATTCTTTTTAGACGGTTATACGCTTAAAAAGGTCAACGAATACTATCTCAAGTACCATAGGTATCATGCCCGCCTGGATTTCAAGGCGCTCAAGGGCTGGGTGCGCGATTACTCCATGAAGCTCTTGGGGCGCGAAGGCTGCCCGGTCGAGGTGGATGCCCATTACTATCATCCGTACGTAAGGCACATTGATAGGGTGGAGCCGTCGTTTGGCGATGGGCAGGACCGCCTTGAAAAGCAGCTTGCTCTCGCGGGGTTCGAGGTGCACTACAATCTGGCTGCCGATATCGATAGGAGCGGCCCGAATATGCAGCTTATCGAAGACGCCTATCTTTGCGCCTACTACCACAAGATTGATGTCCTTGTGCTGTTGAGCACGCAGGGCCATTTTTCGACTCTGCCCGAACGCCTCAAGCGCGAGGGTGTCCCTATGCTCTTGCTGGGCTGGAATTTCGAGTATTTGAGGGGCGATACCCCGATTTACTGGAAGACGGACCCTTGCCTGCGCGAACAGAGCGGCTACTATGTTGCGATGGAGGAGGTGGCCGAAAAGTATCCGCCTACGCGTTCTGCCGAAAGGAATTTGTTCATGCTGCCGTACAACCCGCAGCCTACGGACTCGAACATTTGGCGGACCTATCTGCAGAAGGTGATGGCCTCGCTAGACGAGCCCCGTTTCAAGGAAAAGCCACGCTTCGGAAAAAACGGGTACAAAAAAAGCCCCGCGTTGGCGAGGCTCGGTTAGCTTAAGTCTGGTTAAATCTTGTCCAGCTGCTTCTTTTCCCAAGGGCTCAAGAATGTCCAGCCGAGGCGGAGGCCAATGAACCAGGTATCGCCATCGTTGTCGGTGTTGAAGATGGTGGTATCGAGGTTCGTGCCTTCGACGTTGAGCTCGTTGTAGCGCACAGCGCGGTAGCCACCGTAGAGACCGATGGAGAACTGTTCAAACTGGAGACGTGCTTCGAGTTCGACGTTGAACGTGGCTGCCATGGTGCTGTAGTAACGGTCGCGCATGATGGCTTCTTCGTCGCTCGATTCTTTTGTGACAACGTAATTAGACGTGAAGTGTATGTTCATCATGTTGAATCCGATACCCACGGCCGGGATCAAGTTAAAGAACGCGTCTTCGCCAAGCGTCTTCCAGCCGAACATCCAGTCGACACCGTAGCTGAACCAGCGGGCATCGTAGAGGGGGAATTCAGACGTGAATCCGGTAGGAGTGCCGGTAGAATCTACAGCGTATGCGGTAACTGTGGATTTCGGTCGTTCAGAAATCTGCGTGATAGCAAAGTTGATATCGAACCAGGTCATGAACTGCTTGTACTGCGCACCGATATTGAAATGGATGCCGGGATAGTACTTGTTGAACTTGCTGTACTTTGCGTAACCGTAATAAACGGACGTGTCCGTGCTGTATTTGTGCTTCAGAGCGCCGCTTGCAAAGGGTACCGTGTTCACGTAATCCTGGAATGCGGGGAACATGCCGCGGAAATCTCCGCCAAGAGAAATAAAGCCGCGGATGTGTTCTTTGTCGTAAAATCCTTCTTCGGCTGCAGATGTATTGGTGGCAAATGCAAGAATGCTAAACACCGCGGCCAGGCATAAAGAGGCTATTTTTGTCTTCATAAAGGCTCTCTCCTAATAGGGACTCTCAAAAAGAGACATTAAATCAAACAATAAAATACATTATCTTCTGGTATTGTGCATGAAAATTTACGATAGAATGTTGAAAATCAATAAATTAAGACCGTTTTGTCATTCGTTCCGAGGGGCGCGGTTTAGTTTTTTTGCTTTTACGTGGATTTGCATTGTCTTGATTGTCACCATGACGGGTTGCCGTGACGAGTCGAACGGTACGCAAGGGAATTTGCCAAAAGCACAGGTGATGAAGTGTAGCGAGCCGGTCCAGTTTGAACCGGTCGTAAGCGACTATTTTTCGATAGGCAAGCTCTGCTGTACCGATGTCGCAGTCGTGCGTTCCGTGGTCGGCAAGGATACGCTAGTCCATAAGTATGTGATGATGGATTCTGCATCTGCCGCTCTCGGGACGGATCTACAGCGTCGCGGATTCCCGGAAGACTGGCGCTCGGCGGTGGTGTTGCGTGTTCCGCTGAACCGTGTGGCGGCACTCTCAACTTCGCAGGTGGGGTATATGCTTAGGCTCGGGCTTCGCGACAAGATTGTCGGTGTCTCGGACGGGCAGTACATCGTGGATAGCGTTCTGTACGAACGTGCAAAGGATAAGTCTGTGGCAAGTATCGGTTACGATGCGGGCGCCTTGGAAAAGCTGATGGCGCTGAATCTGGACTTGGTGCTCGACTTTACTACAGGCGGTGATTACGATAACTACGAACAAATTGCAAGGACGAATCTCCCGTTGATGCTCACGTCGGAATGGCAGGAGAATACTCCGCTTGCAAAACTCGAATGGATTAAGTTGTACGGAATCCTGTTTGGCATTCGCGCTCAAGCCGATTCTATTTTTGAACAAGAGAAGAATAAATACGAAACGTTAAAAGCGTTGATTGCTTCTACAGATTCCCTCTCGTCTCTCGTTTCTCGTCATTCGTCTGAACATTGCCCTCGCGTTCTCGCCGGCATGTCTTACGGCGGTGTGTGGCACGCCTCTGGCGGCAAAAGCTTTACGGCGAACCTGGTCCGCGATGCGGGTGGCTGCTATGTGTGGGCTTCCGATACTTCCCGCGAACTCACGTTCTCGTTTGAGGAAGTCTATGCGCTTGCCGATAGCGTCGATGTCTGGGTCAATCCGTCCATGTTTGCAACGGCAGATGAAATCCTTGCCCTTGAACCTCGCGTAAAAAACATCAAGGCGTTCAGGGAGAAGAAGGTTTTCCAGAATGACGGGCTCAAGGGCCCCGGGGCAGGCAACGATTTTTACGAAGGAGCCATCACCCGGCCGGCGGAACTCCTGTGGAATCTTACAAAATGCATAAAAGGCTCCGTTCCGGGGGTAAATTCGATTGATACCAGTTACAAATGGTACAGAAATATCTATAATTTTTAGCGTATGATGTCACACACAGGTATTGGAGATTGGATTTCTGCTCAGTATGACCTCGGTGTACCGTTCTTGCAACAGGTGCCCAGGGAATATGCGGACTTTCTGCTTTTAAATGCACAGATCCGCGAATACGACGCTGGCGAAATCATCCTCCAGGGCGAAGTCGAAGGCGACTCCTTCTGCGTTTTGCAGAGTGGACGTGTTATCATTTGCGGTCAGATTTTGCCCGATGGCCATTACAGTGCGCTTGCGACTTTGGAAAGCGGCTCCTGCTTTGGCGAAATGTCTATCCTGTGTAACGAACCTACTGCCAATACGATTATTGCCGCCGAAGACGGCTGCACGGTGCTTCACATTCCGAAGGCGGAATTCCTGAAGTTCCTCGACAAGAATCCGAGTGCCTTGCTTTACCTCTACAAGGTGATAGCGGATCGTCTCCGTGCAAAAAACCAGGCGCTTGACGAATTCGAACGCCTGTCGCTTTTGGCTTCGGCGAAGGTTCTTCCGTTTATTGATTTTGCGCAGACAATGGAAAAGAGCCGCATTACCGGGACGGTCATTTTCGAATGCTCCGGTGAATCGGGCTTTATCGCTTTCCAGGACGGCCGAATCTGCTGTGCCAAGTGTGGCAAGCTTGCAGGTCCGGATGCACTCGAAAAATTGCTTTCCTGGGGTGACGAGACATTGTTCAAGCTGGATACGCACGTGATGCCCGATGTCGTAAACATCAACCAGATGTCGGATACCACAAGCCTCATCCTTGATGCGCTCAGAAATATTGATGAAAAACAAAGTGCCCGTAAATAGGGCCAAATCGCTGCCCGCTCGTAGGGCAAAGGAAAAAAGATGAATTACGCAGACGCAGGAGTTTCCTTGGCACGTGCCGACGAGGCAATGGTCGGTGTCAAGAAGTCCGTACGTACCACTTTCAACCAGGGCGTTCTCGGCGACGTGGGCAACTTCGGTGGCCTGTTCACGCTGAACCACCTCGGCATGAAGGACCCTGTCCTCGTGAGCTCCGTCGACGGCGTGGGCACCAAGCTCAAGGTCGATATCGAAATGGGCACGCACGAACTGCCGGGCCAGGACATCGTGAACCACTGCTGTGACGATATCCTCGTTCAGGGCGCACGTCCGCTGTTCTTCCTCGACTACGTGGCTACGGGCCGCTTGGAACCGGGTGTCATGGACAAGCTCGTTGCCGGTATGGCCAAGGCCTGCCGCGAAAACGACCTCGTCTTGATCGGTGGCGAAACTGCTGAAATGCCGGGCTTCTACGGTCCGGGTGACTACGATATCTCCGGTACGATCGTGGGTGTCGTGGAACGCGAAAATATCATTGACGGTAAGAAAATCAAGCCGGGTACGATCATCCTCGGTCTCCCGTCCACGGGTCTCCATACAAACGGCTATTCTCTTGCTCGTAAGGTTCTCTTTGACGTGGCTGGCTACAAGGTCGACACGGTCGTGGACGGCATGGACAAGTCCATCGGCGAAGCTCTTGCCACTCCGCACCGCAGCTACTACCCGAGCCTCATCGACCTCTGCAACAAGAAGAAGATTCAGGGCCTTGCTCACATCACGGGTTCGGGCTACCAGGGCAACATCCCGCGTATCCTCCCGGACAACGTCGACGTGATTATCGACCGCACCACGTGGGATCCTCCGATGATCTTCAAGCTCATCCAGCAGGCAGGCTCTGTCGAAAAGGACGAAATGTACTCCACGTTCAACATGGGCATGGGCATGCTCATCTTCATCGACCCGGCTGACAAGGCTGAAGTCGTTGCTCACCTCGAAGCTAAGGGTGAAAAGTGGACGCAGATCGGTGAAGTCGTCGCCGGCACCAAGCAGGTGAAGTTCCGCGACTAATTGCTCCTTCGTCGCAATTAGTAGTTAATAGTTTTAAGTTACTAGTTACTAGATCTCATTATGGAATTTTCTAGTAACTCTTAACTACTAACTAGTAACTCAAAAAAAAGGCTTGCACGCAAGTGCGGCCTTTTTTTTGTTCCAACTCACATATAAGCTTTCAAAAAACTTTTTTTCGTGCCTTTTAAGGGAATAAAATTTAATTTTAAAAGAGGTGTAAAAAGGAAAATTATGAAAAAACTTTTACTGAGCTCTTTAATTGCCGCAGGTGCTTTTTCAATGTTCAGCGCCTGCTCTGATGATTCTTCCTCAGTGCCGAGTGGCCCGGTTCAATCTTCAGACGTCTGCTCCACTATGGCGCTCTCTCAGGGCGGCTGGCTTCTCAATGTGGGGAACAACTCTTATTGGTTTATTGGAGAAAATGCTGTTGTAACGGATACCCAGAACAATCCCGTTGGTCTTTGGGATGGTCTTGGCAATATTTTTGATGCGAATGGCATTCCTCTCATGACTGGAATTAGCCTTCATGTCTTGCAGCGCTGCGAAGCGAACCTTGTTCCGGGTGGTGCTAGCAGCTCTAGTGGCACTACTACGAAACCGGTTTCTAGCTCGTCCACTAATTCGGGTTTAGGTGGCGGTTCTGATCAGTCTTCGAGCTCTGCTGTTGGCCCGAAAACGGGTTCCAGCTCCAGTGTTAATCCGGCTCAGTCTAGTTCGTCTGTATATCCGACGTCTAGCGCAACTCCGACTTCTTCTGCTGTTGAAAGCTCCAGCAGCAATGGGCCTGTCAAGACTGTTGGCAATCCCGAAGAAGACATTAAGTTGTACCCTGTGCCAACGCTCAAGAATATTCTTGGCAATGGCACTAGTGGCTGGAATACCCGCTATTGGGACGCCTGTAAGCCTCACTGTTCCCAGACGAGTACCGATGGCGAGGAAGGCAAGCCTAAAATTACTTCTCAGGAAGTTTATGAGGCAAGCCACTACACGGCCCGCGTTTGCAATATTAACGATATTGAAATCCCCACCTTTACCTATAGTAAGGGCTTGGAACGTTACTGGGTAGGTATCCAGAATACCCCGAATGCATGTCAGGAAGCGGATCCTGCATCGGGCGGTGGCTTCACCTGTACCGATATGGCTCCTGTGGCTGTAAATGACACCTTGGCCTACGCCTTCGTTGCCGGCAGCGATGCGACAACCTCATGCGGCAAGTGCTTCCATTTGCAGTATGATGGTTCCTTCCATGATGCTAGTGCAAGCAATGGAGCCAAGGAAACACACAAGGCTCTTAAGGGCAAGCATATTATTGTCATGGCATCCAATATCGGTCATGATGTGAAGCCTGGCCAGTTCGACCTCATGGTACCGGGCGGTGGTCCGGGTATCTTCAATGCTTTGCAGCTTCAGATTACCAAGCCCGGCATTGAATGGGGGGCTACTTATGGCGGCTTCTTGACATACTGCCAGAACGGAGAAAAGTGTGGTTATGATGGAACGCTGGATTGCTACCAGACTTGCGTTAAGGAAATGTGCGACGCTGCCTTTGGTGACTCCAAGTATCCGAACTTGCTCCGTGGTTGTCACTGGTTTGCCGATTGGTTTATGGCAGCCGACAATCCGACCTACCAGTGGGAAGAGGTGGATTGCCCGCAGTACTTGATCGACAAGTACTCTACGACCATCAGCACTTCCATTGAAACCAAGATTTTGTTCCAGTCCGACTGGTCCAAATACTCGGGTGGCGACTTTATCACGACGGATGCATGCAGCAATACTCCCAATGCTCAGGGCGAATACTGCGACCCCGAACAGTTGGCTGCTGACAAGGCGAAGACTTACTAGTCCTGTGTAAAGACAAATTAATTAGAATATGTCGTCCCGGAAGTTACACTTTCGGGCGTTTTTTTACTTGACTTCGCTCCTCCAAAAAGTTAATTTAAGTTTACAGAAATATGTCAAACAGGAGAGGAGCTATGAAAATCAGCCTGTATTTGGCCGCACTGTTGTGCGGTGTTTGTGCTTTTGCAGCAGATGGTGTTCGCTACAAAGATCGCCTGTTTGAGACTAGTTTGCCGACGACGGTAACTGTTGCCGAAAACGTCCCGTTTTTGGATAAGTCGTACTACAGTGAATTGACATCGTTGATGGATATGTTTGGAGTCCGTCCGATGTTTTACATGTACAGCGAGGAAGGTGTAAGTTACAAGTCGCTAGAGATGGATATCTATGAGCCCGAGGACGACGATGCCGAAAATAGGGCCATGGTGCTAGTTTGTCATGGCGGCGCCTTTGTGGCGGGGACCAAGACTTCTTTTGACCAGAAAGCTGTTGCCTATGTGGACTCTCTTGCGGCGCGCGGTTTTGTGACGGCGTCGCTGGAATATCGTTTGGGTGTTTTGATGTCGAGCAAGTTACAGACTTTTGTCATTGACAGCGTTGATTTTGCTCGTACCGTTTATAAAAGCGCTCAGGATGTGAATGCCGCTATCCGTTATTTGAGGGCGAATGCAAAGGCTCTCCGTATCGATACGAATAAAATATATATACTCGGAAATAGCGCCGGTGGCTTGCTTGGCCTTGAAAACATCTATGCGTTGGACGAAAAGGATTTTCCGAGTTATTTGTATGAGGGGGCGCAGTATATCAAGACATTTTCGGACGAACAAAGTAAGTATGTCTATGACACTATTCCGTTGGGTGGCCTCGACAGGTATGGTCCTAAGGGAGTAGGCGGTGTTGCAAACGGTGTGGTATCGCTTTGGGGTGCTATTCACGATGCTTCGTTACTCAAGAATAGCAAGGTTCCTGTGTTCCTAGCGCATGGTGATTCCGATTATGTGATACCTTATAAGGTAGGCTATGCAATGACCGAGGCCGATAAAATGATACGGGACAATGTTCCGAGCAAGTATAGTTCCGTTGTAAACGTTATGCATTTTGATGTTCACACGCCGACACTTTACGGAAGCTATTACATTGATTCCGTCTTGACTAAGAATAAAGTTTATCATGAATTCTACAATCCCGTGGGTTACGGGTTGAAGCATGAGTTTTACGATGCAACGCGTACAGGTGAAGATGGTAATAAAATCATCTTTGCGGATTCTGTCAAAAATAAAGCCTTCGACTTTTTGTACAGGCTTGCAATAGGGAAGATTAGTGAGACGAGTGAACTTGCGATTCCGCGCCCTGCAATTGCTAAGGCTAAATCTTCGAAGATTGCGATGGGGGATGGAAACCTGAGCTTTACGGTTGTCCGTGGGAAGAGTGTCGCATACGCCATGTTTGACCTGAAGGGAAAACGTGTGCTTTCGGGCCGTGCGTCCTTGGGTGAGACTGTCGTGCTCTCTAGAGCAAATAACGGCGTTTACTACTTGCGTGTCCAGGGCGAAACTCCCCGCCGGATTGTCATTCGCAAGTAGACCATTTTAGTCATTTTTACGTGTCATCCTGGAGCGTAGCGACGGGATCCAGGGCTGTTCCGTTCACTTTGTCACCCCGGATTTATTCCGTGGGCGTTTTTTTACACCATCCCGACCTGTCATGCCCGCCTTCGGGCGGGCATCTCCTTTTCCTCGCAAAAGATTCCTGTTTACAGAATGTGAATAATCTGTCGTGCCGCGGCGTACATCCCGTTTTTTTCGAAAAAAGTGAAAAAAAGTGAATTTTTTTCACTTTTACCCCTTGCAAAGATATCTGAAAATTCTATAATTGGCGCCGTTCCTGAGAGACGAGGCCGAAACCGAGTCACGAAGGAAAAAGCGAAAGCCCGCGAGACTTTCGGGAAGATTGAAGGAATCGGAGATGTGCTTAGTGACGGCCCAAGAAAATTTCTTGGAAGTCAATTAATCAAGAGGCGAGAGTCGCGACCAAGCTTGCTTGGACATGACCGAGCCGAAGATTTAAGCGATACTTTAAGTATCGCCATTTACGAAAAACAGGACAGACTATTTTAAAAATCAATGAAGAGTTTGATCCTGG